>JBCDKU010000003.1:0-66970 GCA_038746265.1 Planctomycetota bacterium | reverse complement strand
GGCCCGATCGCCGCGACCAGCGGCGGCTCGATGAGCCGACGGAGTACGCCGCCATCCGCGAGTTCGGTCGTGTCCTCGCCCGCCTCCGCCCACCGACGGGGCTGGTCCAGCAGCAGATCGATCGCGAGCGGGCTCGCCGCGCGGGCGAGCGTCGCGAGCATCCGGGCCTCGATCTCCGAGGAGGCCTCCGGGTACACCGACCGCGGGTCCGGCTTGGCTCGATGCTCGACGCCGCGTGCGGACAATGCTTCGGTCAGCTTCCGCGTCACCAGCGGCCCGCCGTGCGGCATGAGGTCCGCCCGGGTCGCCGAGTACCGCGCGATGACACCGCGATCCACACCGAGCAGATCGGCAAGACGCCACAACGCAACTTCGATTGCCGGGAGACCCAGATCACCAAGCGTGCGTTCAAGATCGCCCGACTCGATCGACACGATCCCGATCGCGCCGTGCGTGCGCGGCGGCGTCGCGACCCACCACGACGCGTCGGCCGTCATCCGCCGGTGTCCTCGTCATCGCCCGCGTCTTCGAGCGCCCCCTCGACCGCCGCGAGGATGCCCATGAGCTGTAGGTCGGGCACAAAGTGGTCGATCAGCTCGGTCTGCTCGAGAATGCCCGCGTCGCCGCCCGTCGCGATGACCTGCGGGAACGCCCCGTACGCCTCGGCGTAGGACTCGAGCCGATCGCGCACGAGCCCGCGGACCATCGAGGTCACGCCGAGCTGCATCGCGTGCGGCGTGTCCTTGCCGAAAGGCCCCCGCGCATCAGAAGGCCGCTCATAATCCAGCGGCGGCAGTTGCTCGGTCTGCCCGTTGAGCGCGTTGAGCATCATCTGCAGGCCCGGCGCGATCGCGCCGCCCTGGAACGTGCCCTCGCCGTCCACGAAATCGACAGTGACCGCCGTCCCGACGTCGATCACCACGCACGCCTGCTGGGCGGTGCGGTACGCGCCGAGGGCCGCGAGTAGCCGATCGTGCCCGACGGTGCTCGCATCGTCGAGCGCGTGCAGGATCGGGATCGGCAGGTCCTTGCCGACCCGGACGATCTCGGCACCCGGCGCGAACTCCTGAGCCAGCTTCGCAAGATGATCGCTCCGCGTCGGCGCGACCGATCCGATCGCGACGAGCGCCGGGTCCTCGCCGAGCGCGTGCTTGAGATCGTCGCGTGCGTCTTGAGCGGTCAGATCACCGAGCGAGCGGGCCTCGATCAGATCGCCGCGCTCGAACCGCCCGACCCGGGCGCGGGTGTTGCCGACGGCGATCGCAACCAGACTGGGTAGACGCGGTTGGTCCATGCGGGACACTACCCCGCTCAGGAGCCGCACGACGCCCGTCGCGTCGCTCGGAATGCCTACGCTCGGCGGAGTGTGTGGCTCGACGGGAACGCCCACGAGACGGGGCAGGAGCAGGTCCGATCGCGATGCATAGGAACTGCAAAGCGGACGAGAGCATCGAGCGCGTCGAGTACGACGGGTTCACGTTCCCGCTCGGCGTCTACCCAATCGAGGAGATGCAGCCCAAGCCGGGCTACGCGTCCGCCTTCGAGCCCGCCGACGGATCCAACGAGGACGACGGCACGGGCGGTGAGACCGGCGAAGCCGACATGGAGCACTGGCCCGACCGCTACGTCTACGACGTGGTGGTCTCCGCCTCCCGCGTCGAGGCGCTGGTCATCCACCTGCTCGGCATGATGCCCCTCCGCGTCTACCCCATCCTCGATTACATCGGGCACGACGCCTACCGCGAGATCGACCCCTACATCTCCTACGAGCTCTGCGGCCTCGATCACGTGCTCGACGCGGTGACCCGCTGCCGGGATTTCTTCTTCGAGGACGGCATGTGCGGCTTCGGGGCCCTCGCCGAGGACCCCTTCTTCTATCTGTTCGTCGATGAGCACAAGATTGTGACAATCCGCGTCGCGCCCGAGATGCAGCAGCGGGTTGAGAAGGTCCTCGAGGCGTTCGACCTCGAAGAAGTCCCGGAGCCCGCCGGAGCGGATTCCGCCGCCCACGAGCACCGGGGCGTGCTGGTTGCCCCGGGAGATGACCCGGGTCTGCTCACGACCGAAGAAATCGTCGAGCGGCTCCGCGATATCTGGCACCTCACGCTCAATATCGACCCCACCAGCAACCTCGACGACGGCGGCCGCGATCTGGGTGCGACCCCGTGGCGCTGCCTCGTCCATTGGCACGGGGATAACGGCACGCCCGACGCCTACGGCGAGGTCCTGCTGGTCGCCGATTGCCTCGCGCAGGCCGAGGAACTCGCGTTCGACGCCGCCACGGCCCTCGCCGACCGCCGCCGGGAGTACGCCGAGCTGACGCCCGATGCCCGGCTCGTCGCCGCCGACCGGATGACGGTCGAGCAATTTAGAGAGATTCTCGAAAGGCACCGCGCGGCCACGCGCGGCAGCCGCGGAGCCAAAGCAACTCCTGCGAAAGGTTCTGCATCAACCCTGATCCGCAAGGGACCCAGCGTCGTATCGGCGGTCTGGCTGTAGATCGGGCCGCTGCTGTTGGGGTCAATGCCCCATCAGCGTGCGGCCGGCTCTCCTTGGGGAAGTTGGGCCCTACACCAAAAACCGGGCTGGGTCAGATTGCCAAGTGGCGCTCGGCTCAGTATGTTCCACGCTTCGCGCCCGCCATGGAGACTGTCTTCGGCGGTCGCGACGACGGACAGACGAATGCGCGGCCCGACGACCTCGGGTACGCACGCACAACCCCACTCATTTCGTTCACTCGAGACCATTCAGCGGATCACAACGAAGCGGCACACACACCGCTGAAAGCCCGATCCGTTCCCAGAACGAGAGCCCGCCGGGCCGCCTCAGATCAGCCACCGGAGAACCACCGTGAATCGACGCCACGTGTTCAACGCCGCAGTGCTCGCTCTTGTTTCAGGAGCCGCGATTTCTGTTTCGACCGCGGGCGTCATCGGGGCTGAGGGCCCGATCGGCGACGCCGCGCCGGCCGCGGCGTTCCAGAATGCCGAGGACCTACTGGGCCGGGGCCTCGCGGTTCAGGCCCGTGCGCTGCTCGAGAACTTCTCCGGCGTCGGCTCGCTGACGCTCACCGACGCCGAGCGGTCGGAGCTCAAGTCGCTCCGTGGCAAGATCCAGCGCGAGATCGCGATGCTCTCGCCCGTGCAAATCAGCCTGCAGTCCGCCCAGGTCGCGATCTCGCGTGACGAGCTCCGCGACGCCGAGCGGCACGCCGAGGCGGTCGCGAACTCCTCCGCCGCCGACGCCCTTGAGAAGAGTGTCGCGGACGCCCTGCTCACGATGGTCCGCTCGCGTCAGTCGATGTTGACGGCCGAGGCACCGGCGACGATCGCCGCCGCCGCGCGGGCATTCGATGAGGGCCGCTACGCCGAGGCGAAGGCGTCGCTCACGACCGTTGCCGGCTGGGGCCTCCCGCTCGCCGATGGTGATCAGATCCAGCTCAGCGAGACCCTGCGTCGGATCGCCGATCTCGAGTCAAGCCGCGGTTCGTTCGGCGGTGCCGCGATCGCGCTCGCCGAGCTCGGAGCTGCCGAAGAAGCACAGCAGCCGGCTCAGCCCGCGGGCCAGCCCGCCGAGGACCCGGTCGAGACCGCCCGCCGCGTCGAGGCAGGGCGCCTGCTCGCGACCGCGAATCAGGCGTTCGCCGACCGCCGCCTGCAGGAAGCCGAGCGGGCGTACGGCCAGGTCCTCCAAGCCCCCTACCGCCAGTACCTGACCGACGAACAGATCACCGCCGCCGAGGACAACCTCCGCGAGTCGCGCCTGCTGCTCCGCGGCGCCGAGGGCCCGGGCGGGCTCATCGATGACGTCCAGGCCGAGCGGGGCGTGGAGCGCCAGCAGCTTGACGCCGTTGTCGCCGGCCTGCAGGCAGAGTCACGCCGCCTGCTCGGCACGGGCGACTACCGGAACGCCCGCGACCAGGCGGCCGCGGCGCGGCTCGAAGTCAACCGGGGCCGCGACCTGTACTCCGACGCGGACTACCGCGCCGAGATCGCCCGCATCAACACGCTTCTCGACAACATCGCGTCGGCTGAGCAGTCCGCCGAGATCAACGAGCAGGAGCGCCGCCAGCGCGACCTGCAGCAGCAGATCGCCGAGCGCGAGGCCGCCGTCGCCCGCGAGCGGCAGGAGAAGATCAACGAGCTGATCATCCGTGTCCGCGAGCTCCAGCGCGAGCGCAACTACGAGAAGGCGCTGCAGGAAGTCGAGCAGATCCTCTTCCTCGACCCGCTCAACCCCGCCGGCATGCTCCTCCGCGATGTCATCAAGGAGAACCTGCTCTACTCCCGCTACGACGGCGCACTCCGCGACCGCAACCTGAGCATCGCCGAGCAGACGGTCATCAACGCCGAGGCCTCGATCGCCCCGGACAACATGCTCGAGTTCCCCGACGACTGGGCGGCAATCACCGAGCGGCGCGGCGGCCCGCTGCAGTACTCCGAGCCCGAGAACAACCGCGTCGTCCTCGACAAGCTCCGCCGCCGCCGCACGCAAGCCGATTTCAACGAGCAGACGCTCGAGAACGTCCTGACCTTCATCGGCTCGATCGGCGAACTCGCGCTCGACGTGGACTGGAACGCGCTGGACATCATCGCGGTGGACCGAGACACCCCGGTCTCGCTCAACCTCCAAGACGTCACGCTCGAGACCGTGCTCAACCGCACGCTCGAGAAGGCGTCGAGCCCCGACCTGCCCGCCGACTGGGCGGTCGAGGACGGCGTGCTCACCATCTCCTCCGACGAGGCGCTCCGGCGCAACACCGTCCTTGAGGTCTACCAGATCCAAGACCTCATCCTCGACATCCCCGACTTCCAGCAAGCACCACAGTTCGACCTCAACACCGTCTTCCAGGCCGGTGGCCAGGCCGGCGGCGGCGGCGGCGGCGGCGGCGGGCAGAGCCCCTTCCAGCAGCAGCAGCAGCAACGCGAGATCGCCCCCCTCGAAGAACGCGTCGTGCCCGTCATCGATGTCATCCGAAACAACATCGACACCGACAACTGGCAGGCCAACGGCGGCAGCACCGGCCGCATCGAGACCTTCCAGGGCAACCTCATCATCACCAACACCAAGAAGAACCACCGCGAGATCTACGGCCTGCTCAACAAGCTCCGCGCCGTCCGCAACCTCCAGATCAACGTCGAAAGCCGCTTCCTCCTTGTGGACGAACGCTTCTTCGAGCAGATCGGGTTCGACCTCGACGTCTACCTCGGCGGCGACCTCGACGCGGTCCGCAACCTCCGCTCGGTGAACGAGAACATCGACAGCGGCAACCTCATCACGCTCGATCAGTTCTTCGATCCCATTACCGGTGCCTTTATCCCCGGCAACGATCCCAACGCGGTCACCGCGACCGGCGTCGGTCTCGTCGCCCCGTTCGATGGCGATCCGGAAGCCGTTGAGATCCCGCTCGGCACGCCCGGCATCACCGGCCCGTTCGACGTCTTCGAGAACAACGACCGCTTCACGCCCATCGGCTTCCAGCAGAACTCCGACGGCATCGTCGAGGTC
Source organism: Planctomycetota bacterium (assembly GCA_038746265.1). Classification (GTDB taxonomy): domain Bacteria; phylum Planctomycetota; class Phycisphaerae; order Phycisphaerales; family UBA1924; genus JBCBKP01. The sequence continues at coordinate 61,462 of JBCDKU010000003.1, read as the reverse complement.
CTCGGCTCGACCATCGGCCTCGGCTCGTCGCTCACCGGCCTGGGCCCGGCGCTCTCGGTCGCTGGGCGCTACCTCGACGACGTCCAGGTGGACTTCATGGTCGAGGCCACCCAGGCAGACACCCGGAGCGTCACTCTCAACGCTCCCCGCGTGACCTTCACCAACGGCCAGTCGTCCAACATCTACGTCGCGACCCAAGAATCGTTCGTCGCGGGCCTCCAGCCCGTGGCCGCTGGCGGCGCGATCGCCTTCAGCCCGCAGGTGGGCGTCGTCTCGACCGGTGTCAACCTCGTTGTGGACGGTGTCGTCTCGGCCGACCGTCGGTTCGTCACCCTCAACGTCCGGACGGAGATCGCCGACGTTCAGCTCGGCGGTGTCCTCGGTAACGGCATGGGCGGCGCGGCCGGTGGTGTGGGTGGCGGCGGCGCGGCCGGCGGCAACGCCGTTCAGTTCGAGTCGGCCATCACGCTCCCCACCGTCACGATCACCTCGGTCTCCACGACCGTGACCGTGCCGGATCAGGGCACGATCCTGCTGGGCGGCCAGCGCCTCATCGAGGAGCAGGAAGTCGAGGCGGGCGTCCCGGTCCTCAGCAAGATCCCGGTCCTCAACCGCTTCTTCTCCAACCGGCTCGAGTCCAAGGACGAGTCCACCCTGCTCATCCTCCTCCGCCCGCAGGTCATCATCCAGAGCGAGGAAGAAGAGCGGGCCTTCCCGGGCCTGATCGACTCCATCGGCGGCTAACACCAACACGCCGATCGACAAGAAACACGACGCGCACCGCGCAAACTGAACGCCCGGGACGGCCTCCGACTGGCAGGCCGTCCCGGGCTTTTCTATGATCCGGCTGCCGCGAGGGGGCGTAGTGTGCCGGTATCGCCGGCAAGATGGGCCGGACAAGGTGTCTGTGTTCAGACCCGGACGCCCGCGAGAACCCCGATCAACCCGCGGAGGGAACGCATGACGACGAGCGAATCACGCCTCAGAATCCGGAGCGAGGACGAGGTCACGCGGGTCGAGTTCATCGATCGCAACATCCTCGACGAGGCGAACATCGCCGCGATCGGAGAAGAACTCACCGGCATCATCGAGCAGAACCAGAGCCCGAAGATGCTCATCAGCTTCGCCAACGTCGATCACCTCTCGTCGGCCGCGCTCGGCACGCTCATCACCGTCAACAACAAGGTCCAGGCGCGCGGCGGCCAGCTCCGTCTTGCCGATATCGACCCGCAGATCCACGAGGTCTTTGTCATCACGCGGCTCAACAAGATCTTCGAGATCCACGAGACCGCAGACGACGCCCTCGCCTCGTTCCGCTGAGCACCGACCGCACCGACATCGTTCTCCATGGACGATGGAATCTGAACGGCAGCCGATTGACCGCATGACCGACGGAACCGAGCACAATCCTGGCCTCAGCTCGATGGACATCGTCAACGAGCGCGCGCAGATCGAGTCGCTCGAGAACGCCATCCTCGCGGAGGTTGACCGGTTCAACTACCCCAAGGCGTCCCGCTTCGCCCTCAAGCTCGCGCTCGAAGAGGGCCTGACCAACGCCTTCAACCACGGTCACGAGAACCTCCCGCCCGACACACCCATCCACGTCGAGTTCGACGTCAACGACAAGGCGATCACCGTCGCCATCGAGGACCAGGGGCCCGGCTTCCGTCCCGAGGGCGTCCCCGACCCCACGCTCGACGAGAACCTCACCGAGCCCCACGGCCGCGGCATCATGCTAATGCGGGCCTACATGACCCGCGTGAGCCACAACGACCGCGGCAACCGCATCGAGCTCTACTACGAACGCCCCGCCGACGGCTGATCCGGGCCACCAAGCCCGATATTCTCAGGTCCTCGACCGCGAGAAACCCTCCCGAACGCAATTCCAGAGCCTCGGGCGAGGTTGTCCGGTGCGGAAACGTCCACTATCGTTACCTAGTTTGGAACAGTTCTAATCGGAACGGCCCGCCCGGTCGAACTCACGCGGAGAATACCGGCGGATGCCGGAGACGAACGGAGAAGAGCAAACCATGGCGCACCCCGACCGCATCTACTTCGATAACGCCGCGACCACCCGCACCGACCCCCGTGTGGTCGAGGCGATGCTCCCCTACTTCACCGAGATCTACGGCAACGCCGGCAGCCGCAACCACGCCTTCGGCTGGGAAGCCGAGGACGGTGTCGAGACCGCCCGCAAGCAGGTCGCCGACATCCTCGGGGCGGACCGCAAGGAGATCATCTTCACGTCCGGCGCGACCGAGTCGAACAACCTCGCGATCAAGGGCGCGGCCAACATGTACGCCAAGGCGCCCTCGGGCTCGGGCAAGCCGCGCGGCCACATCATCACCGGCAACATCGAGCACAAAGCCGTCCTCGACCCGTGCAAGCGGCTCGAGAAGGAAGGCTTCGAGGTCACCTACCTCGAGCCGGGCCCGGACGGCATCTTCACCAGGGAGATGGTTGAGAACGCGATGCGCGAGGACACCATCCTCGTGTCCCTGATGTGGGCCAACAACGAGATCGGCACGATCAACGAGATCCCCGAGATCGGCAAGCTCTGCCACGACAAGAACGTTGTCTTCCATACTGATGCGACGCAATGGGTCGGCAAGATGCCGACGGACGTCAATACCGACAACATCGACCTGCTCAGCCTCTCGGGCCACAAGATGTACGGGCCCAAGGGCGTCGGCGCGCTCTACGTCCGCCGCCGCCGCCCGCGCGTGCGGCTGACCGCGATCATCGAGGGCGGCGGCCAGGAGCGAGGTTTCCGCTCGGGCACGCACAACGTCGCCGGCATCGTCGGGCTCGGCAAGGCCTGCGAGATCGCGCAGCAGGAAATGGAATCCGAGATGGAGCGCCTCCGCGCCCTCCGCGACAAGCTCGAGACCGGGCTCGCCGAGCGCGTGGACGCCATCCAGATCAACGGCCACAAAGACAAGCGGCTCCCGCACATCACCAACATCAGCTTCGGCTTCGTCGAGGGCGAAAGCCTGATGATGGATTGCAAGCAGATCGCGATGAGCTCAGGCTCAGCCTGCACCTCCGCGAGCCTCGAGCCCAGCTACGTGCTCAAGGGCCTCGGCGTCGGGGACGACCTCGCCCACTCGTCGCTCCGCATGTCGATGGGCCGCTTCAGCACCGAGGCCGAGGTCGATCAGGCGATTGAGATCATCGCCGAGGCCGTCGAGCGTCTCCGCAGCCTGAGCCCCCTGTACGACATGCACAACGAGGGCATCGACATCACCAAGATCGAATGGCAGGCCCACTGAACCCGGTCCGCGATCGCGACGAATACCACTGAACGACACACGACCGAGGAGGTCCGGAAATGGCATACAGCAAGAGCGTCATCGACCACTACGAGAACCCCCGCAACGTCGGCTCCTTCGGCACCCAGAAGGAGATCAAGGAACGCACCGACGTCGGCGTCGGCCTCGTCGGCGCGCCCGAGTGCGGCGACGTCATGCAGCTCCAGATCAAGGTCGATGACAACGGCAACATCGAGGACGCGAAGTTCAAGTGCTTCGGCTGCGGCTCCGCGATCGCCTCGTCGTCCCTTGCCACCGAGTGGCTCAAGGGCAAGTCCGTCGATGAGGGCCTGACGATCAAGAACACCCAGATCGTCGAGGAGCTCAGCCTCCCGCCCGTCAAGATCCACTGCTCCGTCCTGGCCGAGGACGCCATCCGCGCCGCGATCAAGGACTATAAGGACAAGAACGGCATCACCGCCGAGCAGACCGCCGAGGCCCACTAACACCGGATTCTGCCTCGCCGATCCGCTTCCTCGAACCGCGGCGGCCCCGCCGCCGTAGCGGCTATGATCCCATGTTGAGACTCGTTCTCAGGAAGGTCCGATCTTCCGGCGGGCGAGCATTCGGAAAGGACGCCCAATGACCGACACCGCCACCGACAGCATCGCGGACACCAGCGCCGTCATCCTCACCGAAACCGCGGCCCGCGAGATCAAGACCATTATCGAGCAGCAGGAGCTCGACGCCGACAAGGTCCGCCTCCGCGTGGGCGTCAAGGGCGGCGGCTGCTCGGGCTTCAGCTACATCCTCGACCTCACCGAGACCCAGAAGCCCACCGACGAGGCCTTCGAGCAGCACGGCGTCACCGTCATCTGCGACCCCAAGAGCCTCCTCTACCTCTCGGGCACCCAAGTCGATTTCAAGGACGAGATCATGGGCCGAGGCTTCGTCTTCAACAACCCCAACGCCACCAGCTCCTGCGGCTGCGGCTCCAGCTTTTCCGCCTAAGCCCCCACAATTTGGGAACCAATCTCGACGCCCGGCGCTGACAAGAGCAGCCCCGGGCGTTTATCATTGAAATTGGACGCGGCGGGCCCACCGAGGCCGTCGCGGGACGGACGGACGGGAACGCACCGAAGGGGAACCGCACGCGATGAGCGGCGCCACAACACCACTGGAAACGACCCAGGGGTACACGCCGCCCACCGTCACGCAGTTCAGCGTCTTCCTCCGCCACAAGGTCGGCCAGCTCCTCGACCTCGTCGAGGGCTTCGACGGCTCCGATTGCCAGATCTGCGCGATCTCGGTCCACGAGGCGTCCGACCACGCCGTCGTCCGCATCATCACCAACAACGCCACCCGCGCCCGGCAGCTGCTGCGGTCCGAGGGCCTCGCGTTCGGCGAGATGGACGTGCTGGTCGTTGAGCTCGCCGAGGGCCACACGCTGTCGAGCATGTGCCTGAGCCTGCTCGGGGCCGAGCTCAACATCATGTTCGCGTACTCGCTCATGCTCAAACCCAACGGCTCGCCCACCATCGCGATGGCGGTCGATGACGCGAACCTCGCGGGCCAGATCCTCCGCCGCAAGCACTTCCGCCTCTTCGGCGAGTGCGACCTCCCTGTCCTATGAACAACCGATACACGCTCGCCGCCCTCACGCCCCTCGCCCTCCTCGTGCTCGCCGGGTGCGAGCCGACGTACACGGTGACCGAGGTCACCGCCGACAATGAGACAAGCGCAGAAACAAGCACGCAAACGGCTGCGCACGCAGCCCGAACCGCAGCGCCCGAATCCGACATCCTCGCGGGCTTCGAGACCGGCTCGACCATGTCGCGCGAAGATGCCGAGGCGCTGCTCGCCGGCTCAGCCGTGCAGCCGGGCGACGAACCCGATCTGCAGGTGGGCGACCCCGCCCCACCCCTGACCGTCGCGGGCTGGCTCCAGGGCGAGCCGTTCACCGAGCTTGCCGACGGCTCGATCACCGTCGTCGAGATGTGGGCCACGTGGTGCATCCCCTGCATCCGCGCGATCCCCCACCTCAACTCGCTCGCCGCTGAGTACGAATCTCACGGTGTCCGCGTCGTGGGCGTCAACGTCCTCGAGAACAGCTTCGGCGATTCCGACAAAGCCGCCGACCTCACCGCGTTCCTCGAGGGCAAGGGCGCTCGGTACCCGATCGCCTACGAGGAAGACCAGACCATCACCAACACCTGGCTCTTTGCCGCGGGCCGCAACTCGCTGCCCTCCACCTTCATCGTGGACGGCGACGGCCGCATCGCCTGGATCGGCAACCCGGGCGACCCCAACGGCCGCAGCTACGTCCTCGCCGGCAAGTGGCGCCTCCAGCTCTCCATCGACGAGGCCCTCGCCCGGATCGCCGCGGGCGACTGGAACGCAGATGACCACCGCGCACGCACCGCCCGATCGGACCTGCTCGCCCGGCGGCTGCAACGCGTCGCGGATGATCTCGCGTCCGGCGGCGACGAGCAGCAGGGCTACGACACCATCGAGGCCCTGCTCGCGACCGACCTCGCCGATGAGCCCATCCTCATCGACACCCTGGCGTGGCACATCGCCGAGCACCCGAGCGTGACCGACAGCCGCCGCGACGTCGCAGAACGCCTCGCCGCGACCGCGATCGCCAACTCAAACAACACCTACGCCTCGGCCTTTGACACGCTCGCCAAAATCCGATTCAAGCAGGGCGACACCGAACAAGCGATCGCGCTCGAACGCCTCGCGATCGACAAAGCCGAGAACGCTCAAGTCCGCGGCGTCTTTGAAGATCGCCTCGCCGAATTCCAGTCGGCCGGCTGAGCACCATTCCAGCCCGCAAACTCGTCTACTCCCGGAGCTAGTTCAGCCCCGTCTCGCCAAGCCAGTGCTCCGCGTCGATCGCCGCCTGGCAGCCCATCCCCGCGGCCGTGATCGCCTGGCGGTACTTCGCGTCCGCGACGTCGCCCGCCGCGAACACGCCCGGCAGGTTCGTCCTGCTGCCGCGGCCCTTGAGATCGATGTAGCCCGCGTCGTCGAACTCGAGACCCGCCTCGCGCAGGAACTTCGTTGCCGGCGTGTGACCGATCGCCATGAACAGGCCCTTGACCGCGAGCTCCGAGTGCTCGCCCGTCTGCGTGTCCTCAAGCTTCACGCCCGTGATCTTGTCGTCGCCCAGCACGTCCACGACCTGCTTGTTCCACAGCACCTCGGCGTTCGGCTTCGAGAGCAGACGCTCCTGCATCACCTTGCTCGCCCGCAGCTCGTCGCGCCGGTGGATCACGTAGACCTTGCTCGCGAACTTCGTGAGATAGGTCGCCTCCTCCATCGCCGTGTCGCCGCCGCCCACGACCGCCAACGGCTCATCACGGAACATAGGGAGCGCACCGTCGCAGACTGCGCACGCCGAGACGCCGCCACCCGACTTCGCGAGCCGCATCTCGTTCTCAAGACCGAGCCAGTTCGCCGTCGCGCCGGTCGAGATGATCACCGCCCGCGCCCTGATGACCTCGCCCTTCGAGGTCGTCAGCTCGTGCGGCACTTCGACCGGGTTCTCCGAGAACCTCACCTGTGTGATATCCTCGCCCTTGACGCGCGTGCCGAACCGCTCCGCCTGCTTCTGGAACATCATCATCATGTCCGGGCCGGTCACGCCCTCCGGGAAGCCCGGGTAGTTCTCGACGTCCGTTGTGAGCATGAGCTGCCCGCCCGGAAGGATCGGCCCCGGGTCGTTCTTCGGCACTCCGACGTAGACGAACGGATCAAGCTGCGCCCGCGCCGCGTAGATCGCGGCCGTCCAGCCCGCGGGGCCCGACCCGATGATCACGACCTTCTCGACGCCCGTTCCGTTGCTGCCTGCCATATCCACTCCAAACGTACAAAGACCTCACCCGCCGTCCAGTGACCGGGATACAGCGAATCAATCGAACGCGCCGCTTTGTTCCAGATGCTCGCGGAGAAGGCTCATCACGGGCGGCCAATACAGGTAATCGTCCGCCCGGTCCTCAGGATCGCCCGTAACTTCCTTCGCGAAATCGTCGCGGCCGTTCCGGCCCACGGAATACAGCAGGAACGTGGACTCGTCGAACGTCACCTCGAAGTCCTCGCCGCCCGCCGTCACCTCGACGTCGTAGGGCTGCCGCTCCTCGCCGATCGGCTGACCGTTCGGGTCACGCACGGGCACGAAGAACTTGATCTCCTGACGCCCGCGGCTGTTGCGATGGAAGGTGTCGCCGTCGAGCGTCGTCACGAACGCGGGCCGCACCGTCCGCAGCGTCTGCGGCAGGCTCGAATACTGCGACCTGAACGCGACCACACCCATCGCCATTCGCGTGCCGGCGCGCTCCGCATCGATCACCTGGCGAAGGTCGTAGAGCTCATCGCCCGAGACGATCCGGTCGCCGAGCCGCGACTCCGCAGCCAGAAACACCGCCTGCCGCTCGTCGCGGTCGAACTCCTCGAACGCCGACCGCCCGGCGTTGAGCCGGTCGTCGATGTTCAGCGTCCACCGCTTGGTCCAGTCCTTGAAGAGCGCGTCGATCTCACCGAGGATCTCGGTGTAGCCGAGCTGCTCCTCCGCCGCCGACCGCGCACGCTCGGCAAGGCCGAACCGCTTGAGCGGCCGCGAGCCCGAACTCAGCCGCATCAGCACGCGACCGAAGTCGTCGTTGGGCCGGCCGCCCGGGTCGTACATCTCCGCGACCAGCTGCTCGGCCGCCACGCGGTTGCCGCTGGGGAAGGTGAAACGCTCGAGCTCCACGACGCCGTCGTCGGCGCCGAGCAGCCCCACACGCAGCTTGATCGCGTTCGCGTCCAGCGCCCCGGGGCCCTTGTGATCGAGATACATCACGTCCCGCATCCGGCGGAACGTCTCGATCACCGTCTCGATACCAAAGACACACTCCGCGAAGAACTCGCGGTCCATCATCTGACGACCAAACGCGAGCTGCGCCACAAGAAGATCGAGCGCTTCTGCCGCCTTACCCGCCTGCGTCAGCCGCGTCGATTCGACGTGCACCAGCGACCGGAGCCAGCTGAATTTCTCGAGGTACTGAAAGTCCGCCGCCGCCAGCAGCTCCGGGTTGCCCAGGCTGGTGTAGAGCCCCGCCGCGATCAGCTCGCTCGGGATACCCGCCGTCCCGTAGGGCTGCGCGAACACACGCATCCGCTGGTGGTCCGGGTCCACGCTGAACGCCCGCAGCGCCCGCAGCGCCTGCTTCTGTCCGGCCCCCGTCGCCCACGCCTCGGCAGCCGCCCACGCGGCTGACCCGTGGGGCAACAGCGCCGCCTGCTCGGGTGTCCGGACCGCCGACGGCGGCGGCGCGAGATCCACGAGCCCCATCAGCAGTTCATTGTGCCCGGCGCGGGCCGCGGGCACGTCGCGGTAGAGCCCGTTGGCCCGCGCGACGTAGTCGGTCTGCGAAACCGCCGGCTGCGCGAGGGCCCCGATCATCAGGGCTCCGCACAGCCGGCGGGCAAGGCTCGTCCCGGCGAGCCGGAGTGTCTTGGTTGCAATGCTCTGCATGACGCGATGGTACCCGGCACGTCCGCCCGATACCGGCCCGTCGAGGCCCCGACCCGCGATCAGCCGGCCGTGACGGCCGCGTTCTCGCGGAAGTACTGCGTCGGCTTATCGCTCGTCATCCGCTCGTTCAGACGACCCAGCGCCTCCTCGACGATCTGACGGACACGCTCGCGGCTGATCCCGACCTCGTCGGCGATCTCCTTGAGCGTCAGCGGGTCGCGGCCGTCAAGGCCGAACCGCAGACGCAGGATCATCGCCTCCCGGTCGTCGATCGTCTCCATCAGGCGACGGAGCGTCTGCAGCTCCTCCGTCCGCAGCGACGACTCGCTGGGCAGCGCCTGCCGCTCGTCGGCCACCAGCTCGCCCATCGACAGCAGGTCGCCGTCGTTGCCCGAACCCTCCTGGGCCGGCGTGCGGAACGCCTTGATCGCGCGGCGGATCATCCGGATCTTCTTGATCGGAAGATCCATCTCGCCCGCCAGCTGCTCCATCGTGGGCGGGTTGCCCAGCTCGTTCTCGAGCTTGCGGCTCGCCACACGCCACTTGGCGATCAGCTCGACCATGTACGCCGGGATGTGGATGGGCTGCGAGGCGTTGTTCAACGCACGCTTCACGGCCTGCTTGATCCACCACGACGCGTACGTGCTGAAACGAGCCCCCTGAGCGGGGTCGAAGCCGTCCACGGCGCGCAGCAGACCGACATTGCCCTCTTCGATCAGATCGGAGAGCGTCAGGCCGCGGCCCGTGTAGTTCTTGGCAATCGCCACCACCAGGCGGAGGTTCGAGCGGATCATTCGCTCACGCGACTCGGGGCAGCCATCGTTAATGATGGCCCAGCCGAGCTCGCGCTCCTCTTCCGCGGTCAACAGCGGCGTCTTCTTGATCTCGTCGAGGTACAGCTGCAGCTCGCTTCGCAAGCCACCGCTCGAGACCCCGACCTTTCGGCCTGACATCTCACTCATTGGTCCTACCCACCCTTTCGCCCCCAAGATCAGGGAGCTGCTGGAACGCCCCGGCAACCGGTGACGCCCCAACTCGTTTCGTATGCTAGTCCACTTGGTTCATCGGCTGAACGCAAATTCTGACCAGTTCAAGCGATAGATCCCCAGAATTTGCTCTCCACCTGAATGAAGGGTGTCAATCGCACAAAAGATGAGGGTCCGAAACACAATCTGAGAGGCCAATGCGAAAATTCGTTGGCGTCCGTGCCTTCCCAGCGCATACTTTCTGGCTTTCTCGCGGCCCGGCACCACATTTCTGGCACAATTCCTAGATCAAGCGATGAACAGAGACCTAACTGATATCCTCAAAGACTGGCCCTACGAGCCCGGGCAGCTCAACGTCCGCATCATCGAGGGCCTCGACGGCGAGCCCCGCCTCCAGCTCCGCCTCGACCTGGGTGTCCTCCAGATGACCACCCACGGCCGCCCGGACGGCAAACGCCCCCACGGCTTCGAGAGCCTGCTCGACTACCACGAGAGCCGACTCGACGGCGCGATCCAGAGCCCGCCCGAGGAAGGTCCGGAAACCGACGTCGCCGGCGGCGAGGACCTCGACCCGGAGATCACGCTCTCCAACGAGGAATGCCGCGAGCTACGGGAAGAAGCCGCCCAGTATTACCACCGGTATGTCGCGCTGTTCGTCCTCGACGACTTCGAGGGTGTCGTCCGCGACACCACCCGGAACCTCCGCGTGCTCGACATGTGCTCCGCGTACGCCGAGGACGACGACGACCGCGAGGCCCTCGAGCCCGTGCGGCCCTACATCACGATGATGCGGTCGCGGGCCCTTGCCGGCCGCCAGATCGCCGCGGGCGAGCCCAAGTCGGCGGTCCTGTGCATCGACGACGGCATCCAGACGCTCAAGGACTACTTCGACGAGCGTGACGACGAGGCAGGCTTCGAGCGCTGCGAGGAGGTCAACCTGCTCAAGGCGATGCGTGACCAGCTCGTGCCCAAGCTGCCGGTAAGCCAGAAAGCAGAGCTCCGCGCCCGCATGCGGGACGCGATCTCAGCAGAGAACTACGAGCTCGCCGCCATCCTCCGCGACGAGCTCCGCCAGATGGGCGACTCGACCCGCGGCGGCGACACACCCCGCGGCTAGATCGCCGCCTCGTCCGGATCGGGCAGCGCCGCGGGCAACCGGTCGTCCGGTGCCGGGGCGTGCGGGGCGACGACCCACTCCAGAAGCTTCGACGCCGACTGCCGCGCCATCGCGTCGGCCGTGAGCAGCTCCTCGACGACGACGTGATCCGCGCCGGCGTCGCGCGCGACCGCCGCCTTGCCGAGCCCCGTCGCCCGCGCGATGATCCGTGCCTCGGGCGCCAGCCGCCGGACCAGACGGCACGCCCGCGCCGTCGCGTCATCGTCGGGAACCGTGAGCACTACGGCGTCGGCGTGCTCCGCGCCCGCGCTGTGCAGGACCTCTTCGTTGGTGACATCACCGAAGACGATCGACCGCCCGATCGAGGACTGCCGCGCGACCGTGCGTGTGTTGAGCTCGATGATCGTGATCCGCGCGCCCATCGCCGAGAGCTCGTCGGCGACCGCGCGGCCCACGGGCCCGAACCCACCGACGATGACGCGCGGGCTGCGGACCTCCGCCGCCGGCTCTGCCGCCGCCGCGGCGTCGAGCCGCTTGTCCGCCGGGCACCACGGCGCGACGGGCCAGCCCTGCGCCAGCGACGACGCCGTCCGGCCCAACGCCATCAGCGAGGGCGTGACAACAAGCGTCGCCACGACAACCGCGACCGCCGCTGCCTCGGCCTGCACATCAAACAGCCCGGCCGCGGCGCCGAACGCGAGCACGACGAGGCTGAACTCACCGGCCTGACTCAGCGTGAAGCCCGTCTGCACCGAGACAGATCCCGCGGTGCCCGCAAGCCACGCCGAGAGGCCGATCGAGACAAACTTGCACGCGAGCACGAGCACCGCGCCGACCGGCACAACCCACCAGATCGGCGCGACCTCCGCGAGGTCGAGCTGCAGCCCGACCGACGTGAAGAACACCGCGAGGAAGAGCTCCCGGAGCGGCCCGAGCTGGCCCGACACCTGATACTTAAACGGCGTCGAGGCGAGGATGAACCCAGTCACGAACGCCCCGAGCGCGGGGCTGAACCCGAGCTTCCACGCGAGCACGCCCGACCCGAGCGCCAGCGCCGCCGACGTCACAAGCAGCGCATCATGCCCGATCGAGCGCGTGAGCCACCCGAACACGCGCGGCAGCACGAACACCGCCGCCGCGATCAAGGCCGCCGCCCCTCCGATCCGGCCCGCCCATCCGAGCACACCGGGTGTCGAGCCGTCCTCCGCCTCGGCACCCGCCCACGCCGCGAGCAGCGGGATCGCGGCGAGCACACCGAGCACAAGCAGGTCCTGGATGATGAGCACGCCGAAACTGAGCCGGCCGTACGGCCGCGTGAGCTCACGCCGGGCCTGCAGCGCCCGGAGGATCGCGGCCGTCGAGGACAGCGCGAGCGCGAGCCCGATGCCGATGGCGGCGGGCATCCCGAGACCGAACGCGAGCGCGATCACGCCGATCAGCACCGCGCTGAACAGCGTCGAGAACGTACCCACGAAAAGCAGGCTCTTGAGCCCCTCGCCGATCTTCGAGCGATCGAGGTGCATGCCCACCGTGAACATCAGCAGCACCACGGCGATGTCGCCCAGCACCGTCAGCTCCTCGGCTGACTCGATGAACCTGAGCGCACTCGGCCCGATGAGCGAACCGGCGATCAGGTATCCGGGGATGGGCGACTGCTTGATGAGCCCGAACGCCGCCGTCACGAGACCTGCCGCCAGCAGCACGTAGAGCACGTCCACCGCGAGCGGGTCGATCTCACCGGCGGCCAGCAGCAGCGTGTCGATCAGCATCGGTTCCCCATGACCGACGATATCACGCGCCGGCCGACGCCGCCCGGCCCTGAGAGACCCGGACCGCGAGCAGCGTCAGGTCCGCGGGCGTCACGCCCTCAAGCCGGCCCGCCTGCCCGAACGTCTCGGGCCGGAACCGATCCAGCGCCGCCGCCGCCTCGGCGCGCAGCCCCTCGACCTCGAGATACTCGATCCACCGCGGCAGCTTCTTTGATTCCATCTCCGAACGGCGGCGGATCTCCGCACGCTCGCGGATCAGGTACGCCTCGTACCGCGCGTCCGCCCACGCCGTGAAGAACACCGAGGGCGGCGCCTCGACGCCCGGCAACGCGGACCGCAGATCGTCCGCCGTGAACTCGGTCCGCCGTACGGACTTGGCAAGCTTCGCGACTTCGACACCCCGGCGGATCGCGGCGAGCTGATCGCCCCGCCGCTCGAATATCGCGAGCCGCCGGCGCCCGAGGTCTGTCGCGCCGAGCAAGCCGAGATCCGCGGCGATACCCGTCAGGCGATCCGGCGCGTTGTCCGCCCGCAGCATCAGCCGGTGCTCCGCGCGGCTCGTGAACATGCGGTAGGGCTCGACCGGTGTCTTCGTCACGAGGTCATCCATCAGCACGCCGATGTACGCCTCGTGCCGGCCGAGCACCCAGTCGGGCTCGCCCCGCGTCCGCCGCGCGGCGTTGACGCCCGCGACGAGCCCCTGCGCCCCCGCTTCTTCGTAGCCGCTCGTGCCGTTGATCTGGCCCGCGAGGTAGAGGTTCCTGACGAGCTTCGTCTCGCCCGTCGCGCGGATCTGATGGGGCCGCACCATGTCGTACTCGACCGCGTACCCGTACCGCAGGATCTCCGCGTTCGCGCAGCCCGGCATAGTCCGCACCAGGACGTCCTGCACGTCTTCGGGCAAACTCGAGCTGATCCCGTTGCAATACACCCAGTCCGTCCGAAGGCTCTCGGGCTCGAGGAAGACCGAGTGCGTCGTCCGCTGCGGGAAGCGCACGACCTTGTCCTCGAACGCCGGGCAGTAGCGCGGCCCGACCGAGTCAATCTCGCCCGAGTACATCGGCGCGCGGTGGAGGTTGTCGCGTACGACGGCGTGCGCTTCCTCCGAGGTCGAAGTCTGACGGCACTCGACCTGCTCGAGCAACGGGAAGCGATCCATCACAAACGCGCCAGAATCGACCGGCTCCTTCGCTCCGGTCCAATCGCACGGCGTTAGCTCGCTGAACGGCTGCGGCTCGGCATCGCCCGCCTGGATCGGCAGCGACTCCCACGCGATCGAGCCCCGGCGAAGCCGCGCGGGCGTCCCGGTCTTGAGACGACCGAGCTCGAAGCCGAGCCCGCGGAGCGAGGCCGAGATCGCCGAAGTCGCGTCCTCGCCGTGCCGCCCGCCCTCGGCTTTTGACTCGCCGGTGTGCATGAGCCCGCGCATAAACGTGCCGGTCGTGACCACAACAGTCTCGGCGAGCAGGTCCAATGCGCGCTCACCCGCGCGGACACGGACACCGGTCGCCACGCCGTCGGTGGTCAGGATCTCCTCGACCGCGGCCTCGATGATCTCGATCTCGGGACGCGACTCGATCAGTTGCCGCACGACCTCGGCATACGCCTCCTTATCGTTCTGACAGCGCGGCCCGCGGACCGCTGGGCCCTTGGACGTGTTGAGCATCTTGAAGTGGATGCACGTCGCGTCGGCGGCGAGACCCATGAGCCCGCCCAGCGCGTCGATCTCGCGCGCAAGCTGCCCCTTGGCAAGCCCGCCGATCGACGGATTGCAGCTCATCACACCGATCGTGTCGCGGCGGAGCGTGACCAGCGCGACGCTCGCCGGCCGGCCCAGCGTGTTCGCGGCCGCCCAGGCGGCCTCGGCACCGGCGTGGCCGCCTCCGACAACGAGGACGTTGAATCGCTTCGGATCAGGATCTGACACGCGGGATTCTTCGCAGCAAAAACAAAGAAGGCGGGACGCCGGAGCGTCCCGCCTTCGGTAAATTCAGATCAAGCGAGTTTTGGGATCAGCCACCGCTGCCGATGGTACCGGCACCTTGGCCACGCTCGAAGACCTCGGCTCCGTTGTAGTCAATGCCCTTCAAGCCCGAACGGGTGTAGCGGTAGCGACCGAAGAGGTTCTGCCGACCACGGTTCTGAGAGGCGACAAAGTCACCCTCGGCGTAGGGGAAGAAGTTCGGATCGAGCGACTGGTAGGTAAACGAGAACGGAAGGCCAAGACCCTGACGTCCGCCGGGGTCCCATCCCGGGTTAGATTCGGCCGTCGGCAGTGCGCGAACAGAAGAGTCGAAGAAGAGCTGGTTACAAGCCGCCTCCGGGTAGGCGTAGAACAACGGATTGGCCTTGGCCCAGTCGTACTCCTCAAAGTAGTGGACCTTGTCAGAGGGCGAGGCCACTTCGGCGAATCGACGGATCGGAAGGAAACCGGGCCACTGACCGAGAATCGAGATCGAGTCGGACGGGATAACCTGGGCTTCGCCGATTTTATCGCCGTTGAACGCCGCGTACACCGTGATGTACGACGAAGCGAAACCCCAACGCTGCTTCAACGCCGGGCTCTGCAGACGCGCGAACTCCTGACCGTTGTTGTCGGAGCCAGGAACACCGATACTCGAGAGCGTTGACGGGTCGGCCTGACCGTTCGTTGCGACCACACCATCAACGATGTCGCGCCACTCCTCCGACCAGACCGAGGTGTTCGGATCCGCAGGGCTCACCATCGATTCCTGCGGGAAGGGCTCGGAAAGGAAGTCCGCGATCACGAGATGCGAGAATCGCCGGTGCGGCGCAAGCCCTTCGCCCGCAAGCGGGACGATGAACGGAACACTGAAGGTTTCACGAAGAATCAAGGTCTCCTGGATCTGAGCGTTGCCGACGGCACCGCCGAATGTGACCTGCTCGGTGCCCTGAAGCGTCAGATCGGGAATCTCGACCTGAGTCTGGCTCACCCGCCGCGAGAACGGGACGCCAGACGACCACCAGTACGAGAAGATCGCGTCGTTCGACGTCGCGGCGTAGTTCGCCGACGCCTGACCGATCGACCGCAGGTTGGCCTGCGACTTGAGCGTCCGGGCCGCCGTGCGGGCGTTGCCGAGAGCCGGGAGGAGGATCGAAATCAGCAGGGCGATGATCGCAATCACCACGAGCAGTTCGATCAGGGTGAAGGCCTTCTTCTTCACAAGCAATCCTTTCGCTGGCTGAGACCCAGTGGCCTGAGTTCGGGGCGATCATGCCCCTCGGCCTAACTATTCATCTCTCTTGCGGGACCACCGATTCGCTCCGTGGAACACGTCGCTCGAAACCGGTTGTAAACGGGCCCGACTCTTCCTCAAACCGCACATTTCGATGCGGAAATCACGCTCTTTAAAGGCTTTGACGCATCCGACGTCGTCTGCCTGAGTGGGTCGAAAAGGTACCACAGGTCGGCCGGATCTTCAACGTTTGCTTACATATTCCGGCGCGGAAACATCCCGATCCGCATCCCCATACGGCGCTCAGTGGGCGTTGCGATGCACGAATCCTCGAAAAATCGTCAGCCACAAGATCCGGATATCAAACCAAACAGACCAGTGACGAACATAGAACAAATCGTACTGCAGCCGCTTGCGAAGGCTCGTATCACCACGCAGGCCATTGACTTGCGCCCAGCCCGTCATCCCCGCCTTCACGTGCTGACGCAGCATGTAGCCCCGCCAGTCGTCCCGGAATCGCTCGATTAATTCGGGCTGCTCGGGCCGCGGCCCCACCAGGCTCATCCGACCCCCGAGAACATTGATCAACTGCGGCAATTCGTCGAGGCTGGTCCGGCGGAGGATCCGGCCGATCGGCGTCACGCGCGGATCCCCTCGGGTTGTCCAGGTCGCCTCCTGCTTGGTCCCGCGCGGAATCGCCTTCATCGTTCGGAATTTGTAAATGTTGAAGACCTCGCCGTTGAGGCCCATCCGCTTCTGCTTGTAGATGACGCGACCCGGCCCCGAGAACCGCACCAAGATCGCGATGATCCCCATGAGCGGCGAGAAGAGCAGGATGCCCACGATCGAGCCGATCACGTCGAGCACGCGCTTGGCCGCCCCGCCCAGCCCGTAGACCGGGGACTCGCGGTAACTCAGGATCGGCATGCCCTCGAGCTCGCTGACGGCCATCGACTGCGGCAGATACCGCGGCGGTGCGTCGGGCACGAGACGCAGGTCGAGCACGAACCGGTCGAGCCTTCGGAGCAGCTCCGGGATCACGCCCGCGAGTGTCGCGGGCAGCGCGAGATACAGCGCATCAACGGGGTGCTCATCGAGAGTGTCCTCGATCTGGTCGAGCCCGCCCCGGACGGACTTGTTGAGGCACCGCTCGCGGTTGGTCTCGGGGTGGTGGCTGATGAAGTACGCGACCTCGATGCCCGTCCAGCTGTTGCGTGCGAGCGTGCGGGCGACGATCTGGCCGAGCCGGCCCACGCCCACGATCGCGACGTAGCGCTTGTTCCAGCCCCGCCGACGCAGCGACCGCAGCACGACACGGGCGACGAGCCGCTCAAATACGACCAGCGAGGGCGTCAGCAGCGCGAGCAAGCCCATCTGGATCCGGGCACCGTCGAGTTGGAGCCCCCAGACGGTCACGATCGGCGCCCCGCCGTCGCGGGCGAGCAGCGGGCTGTTGATCGCCCACGCCACCAGCACGATCGCGGCCACCGCGACGACCGAGGCACGCAGGATCAGGCCCGCTTCTGACAGGATGCTCTTGTCCCGCCGGGGGCGGTACAGGCCCGAGACCCACAGTCCGGCGATCGCCGCCGGCACCGTGTAGATCACCAGCGGCTCTTTGAGGTAGTTCTCCCAGCTCTCGGGCCACCACCGGTCGGTCGCGACGATGCGGATCACCCACGCGGCGTAGGACGCGATCGCGATCGCGAGGGCGTCGATGCCGAGCATCGCGAGAAAGAAGAGCTGGTGGTGTTTGCGGAGCACGTGAATAGAGATCCCCAGCGGACTATCCCCGCTGCCGCGCCCGGCGTCAAGCGTCGCCGGTTCGTGCCGGGTCGTGTTGTGCCCGCGGGTCGGGCTGGGCTTCGCCCGCCTCGCGGATCGCCTCTGCCTGCTCCGGTGTGAGCTCGTCCGGGCTCGGGGCGATGACCCGCAGCACCGCATAGAGATCCCCGGTCTTGCCCGCGGCCGATTCGAGCCCGAGGTTCTTGAGCCGCAGCTTCGACCCGCTCGCCGCCCCCGGCGGGCTCTTGAGTGTCGCGGACCTGCCGCTCGGGCTTTGAACCTCGATCGGCCCGCCGAAAACCGCCTCGTGAATCCGCAGCGGGACCGTCGTTGTGACATCAAGGCTGGTCGCGGAAGGGCTCTCCGGAGCGCCCCTCTTGAATGTCGGGTGCGGCGCGACGCGGACAGTCAGGATCAGATCTCCCGGCGAGCCGCCGCCGACACCCGGGTGGCCCTCGCCGCGGACGCGGAGCTTGCCGCCGTCGGCGACGGCTTTCGGGATGGTGACGTCGATGTCGCGGCGCTGTCCGCCGCGGGTGACGGTGACCGTGCGCTTGCCGCCCGTGACCATCGTGCCGAACTCGATCGTGACCTCGGTCGCGAGGTCGCGCCCGCGCTGGGCACGGCGTGCCCGCTGGCGCGAGGGGTCGCGCCCGCCGAAGAACGTCTCGAAAATCGAGCCGATATCCGACCCGTCGAAGCCGAAATCGACCCCGCCCCCACCGCCGCCCGGGACCCCGGCCGGGTAGCCCTTGACGTACGCATCGTGCCCGACGCGGTCGTATCGGGCCCGCTTCTCGTCGTCGGAAAGGACGTCGTACGCCTCCTGGGATTCTTTGAAGCGTTCAAGGGCGCCGGGCTCTTTGTTGACGTCGGGGTGGTACTTGCGCGCGAGAGCCCTGTAGGCCTTGCGGATCTCGTCGGCGGTCGCGCCTTGGCGTACGCCGAGCACGGCGTAGTAGTCAGCCATCAGGGCATTCTAGATGGCTCGGCCCAGAGAACTCGGATAGACCGGCTTAGTTGCCGCCGCCGGCACCGGCTGCGGGATCCGGTGCCCCCGCGGCCTCGGGCTCGGGGGCCCGATCGATGGTGACGACCTCGATCGTGAAGTAGAGCGGCGAGTTCGGCGGGATGCCGGGACGGCCGGCCTGGCCGTACGCCAGCGGGGACGGGATCAGCAGCTTGCGGTACATGCCGGTCCGCGAACCGAAGAGGCCGCGGTTCCAGCCCTCGATGAGCCGGGGCGGGTACGCGACGGGGAAGGGCTGGCCGCGGTCGTAGCTGTTGTCGAAGCCTTCGCCGCTTCGGAGCCAGCCGTAGTAGTGGGCGTAAAGGATGTCACCGTCGGCGACCGGTTCGCCCTCACCCGCGACGAGGTCGAGCGCGACGAGTCCATCACCGAAGTCGGTCACGAAGAAGGGGTTGTCGGTGCGGCTGAACTGGTAGGCCTGGCCCTGCGCCGGGCCCCAGACCTGTGCGCCGGTCGGGCCGAAGCCGCGGTCCATGGTGCGCATGGTGTTGCCGTTGAACTCGATCGCGCTGGTCATCTCGACCGCGCCGCCGAGACCGGTCGGGTAGGCGTGCTCGGTCTGGGCGCGGATCGTGCCGTCGGTCGAGGTGAACGCGAGATCGAGGGTCGCGATCAGATCGTCGGCGGTGACCGTCGGGAACGCCTGCGGGAGTGCGCCGAGACCGGTCAGGACACCGATCGACTTGTCGGTCATCTTGATCTCGAAGGTGCGGAAGCGGACCTCGTTCTCGCCCGTGTGGCGGTAGAGCTGCCCGATGACCTGCCGCGCGGGGTCGGACATGTTGTCGGCCCGGAAGGTCTCCATGTAGACGGTGTCGGTCATGCCCTCGACGGGGACCGCGTGGATGTTGACGACGAGGTTGACCTCGTCGCCGCCCGAGCTGCGGACGGGGTTGGACGTCCGCCAAGTGCCCGCCATCGCGGTGGCGATCTGCGCAAAGACCGGCTCGGACCAGGACGCGTTGTACGCCGGCCAAGGGTTGGCCTGCGGCTCCGGGGCGGCGGCGTTCATGTCCTGAGCAAGCCCGGCAGAACCGGTCAGGGCGAGGACGGTCGCGGCGACGAGTGCGTTGAGCTTCATCTCGGGTCTCCGGTTCTGTTTCTGCGGCGGGGGTCTGGGATCTACTTACGCCAGCTCAGGAAAGCTGCTCACGCGAGTTCGGGGAACATGCGCTTCACGGTATCAACGAGGTCCTGAACGTGCGAGGCGGACTCGTCGAAGAGCTTCTGCTCGTCGTCGGTGAGCTTGAACTCGACGATCTTCTCGACGCCGTCCTTACCGAGCAGGGCGGGGACGCCCACGAACAATCCCTTGGCGCCGAACTCGCCGTCGAGGTAGGCGGCCGACGGGATGATGCGCTTCTTATCCTTGACGATCGCCTCGACCATCTGGATCGTGCCGGACGCTGGGGCGTACCAGGCGCTGGTGCCCATGAGCTTGACAACCTCGCCGCCGCCCTTCTTGGCGCGCTCGACGCAGGCGTTGATGGTCTCATCGGAAAGCAGGTCGGTGACCGGGATGCCGTGGACGCTGGTGAGGCGGGGCAGCGGGACCATGTCGTCGCCGTGGCCGCCGAGGAGCAGGGCCTGGACGTCCTCGATCGAGCAGCCGACCTCCCACGCGATGAACGTGCGGAAGCGGGCGACATCGAGTGCGCCGGCCTGGCCCATGATGCGGTTGGTCGGGAAGCCGGTCGCCTTCCACGCGGTGTAGACCATCGCGTCGAGCGGGTTGGAGACGAGGATCACGATCGCGTCCGGGGCGTGCTCCTTGATGTTCTCGGAGACGGACTTGACGATCTTGACGTTGGTCTCGATAAGGTCGTCACGGCTCATGCCGGGCTTGCGGGGCAGGCCCGCGGTCACAACGACGACGTCGGAGCCGGCGATGTCCTTGTAGTCGAAGGTGCCGGTGATCGAGCTGTCGAACCGCTCGATCGGGGCGCAGCACGCCAGATCGAGCATCTTGCCCTTGGGCATGTGCTGGTCGGGGGCGTCGGCGCGGGGGATATCCAGGACGACGATATCGCCCAGCTCCTTCTGCGCGGCCCAGTGGGCGCAGGTCGCTCCGACGTTGCCCGCTCCGATGATGCTGATCTTGGCTCGACGCATGCCGCTGGCTCCTTCTTTCCCGACTTGCTTACCCGATCGGCGTGGTGGCTCGGCGACCCGCCCGCATCGGCAGAGCCGCATGATTGGGCGCTCAGACCGGCTTGGCGACCCGCTCAGGATTCGTCTTCGTCCTCGGCGAACTCGACCGGCACCGGGTCGATCGGCTTGCTCGCCTTGGGCGGCAGCGGCACCGAGCAGACCTCGCCTTCCTGCACGATCGGCACTAATAAAGGTTGTCCGGGTGGGAGATCGGCGTTCAGCGGCGCGACGAAGTCGCGGACCGGGCCGCCCTTCGCGAAATCGAACTGCCGGTAGACCTGCCGCCCGTAGGGCACCAGCGCGGGTTCGGAGGGCTCGCCCTCAAGCGTCGCGGCGAACGCCATGATCGCGGCGAGCGCGTCGTCGTCGGGCTGCCCGCCCGCCTTGTCCCGCGCGAAGATCGCGGGAGCACCGCGGAAGAGCGGCACGCCCGGGGCGGGAACGAGCACGTCGCCGTTGAAGCCCAGGTCCCTGAGCGCCTCGCCGAGCGCGCCGGGATGGCCCGCGATGAGCGTGTCCGATTCGACGAGCCACTCCGCGCCGGCGGCGAGCGCGAGCTCGAGGGCATCGGCGGCGTCCTCGATCAGCTCGCGGACAGCGTCGGGCAGGGCCTCTGCCGACCAGATCTCGTGCAGCTCCGCGGCGTGAGTCCGGATCGTCAGCTCGGCCCGGTCGATCGCGAAGGCCCGCTCCTGCGGGTCGATGGTGTCGATCTCGCCGAGCGCCTGGGTCGTCGCCTGCAGCGCGATCGCCGGCGCGACCGCGCGGCGGTACCGGCCGCCCTCGCCGTCGGTCGGCAGCGCGACCGCGGATTTGGCGAACTCGGTCCAGCGGCCGAGCAGCGCGGACCAGGTCATCTGCCGCTGGGCGTCGCCCGTGGTCATGTCGTTGTTCTTAGAATCATCCGTCACGAGCCATTGTTGCCCCGAGCCGCTAGCCTCGCGGGATGCCCGAGTTTGATCCCCAACAGCTCTCGATCACCGAACGCTACAAGCTGCTCATCGGCTCGGTGGTGCCGCGGCCGATCGGCTTCATCTCCACGATCAGCCCGTCCGGCGCGCACAACGTCGCGCCCTATTCCTTCTTTAACGCCGTCGGGTCGAACCCGATGACCATGCTCTTTTGCCCCGCAAACGACGGCCGCGGCGCGGAGAAGGACTCGCTCCGGAACGCACGGCTCGAAGCCAACGGCGGCACGGGCGAGTTCGTCGTCAACGTCGCGACCGAGGAGATCATCCGGCAGGTCGTCGCGTCGTCGGAGCCGCTGCCTCCCGAAGAGAGCGAGTTCGACCTCACGGGGCTGACGCCCGCGCCCTGCCGGGTGGTGAAGGCGCCGCGGGTTGCCGAATCCGCGGTGAGCTTCGAGTGCCGAACGACGCGGATCATCCAGACCAACCCCGGCGCACCCGCCGGCGGCAATCTGGTCTTGGGTGAGGTCGTGCATGTCTGGGTGCGCGAGGGTCTGGTCAACGAGCGGATGCATGTTCATCCCGGCGCGCTCGCGGCGGTCGGCCGCATGGGCGGGCAGGGGTATGCGACAACGCGGGAGCGGTTCGAACTGCCTTCGAGCAAGGAAGCCCTGGTCCGGACGAAGAATTCCGATCTCTGACTGGATTTGCGGTTCGCAAGCTCCGAAATCAAGCTGCGTTGAACCCGGGGCTTTTTGCTCCCCCGAAGCGGTCATTGACTCAATCCAAACGTTGTCATCACACGGAAATGTGCCTTCACGGCAAACGACCTGGTTCTTTCCTCCCGATCTCCGCATAGCCCGGGTGTCTCCGGATTGTGAGGAGTTTGTGGCGTGAAAATGACTATCAAGACCAAGCTGTTTGCCGGATTTTCGTTCGTTCTGGTCCTGCTTGCGGGCATCGGCACGCTGGGCGGCTTCGGCCTGCTTGGCTCGGCGAAGCGTGCTGAGACCATCAACGGCTTTATCGAGGACGTTGTCGCAGCGGGTGAAACCCGCGCCGTCGTCACCGCGCTGAGCCAGTCCGGACTCAAGGCGGTCTTGGAGCCGATTCCCGAGCGTGTCTCGGGCTTCCGCGAGGCGGGGGAGGAGATGGACCGGTCCTTCGAGGGGCTGAACGAGGTCATCGGGAACCCCGAGCGTCGCGCGAAGCTCGCCGAGTACCGCGCGACGGCCGACGAGTACGAGGCCGCGCTGGGCGGCGTCATCGACCGCATGGTCCGATGGCGCGCAACGATCGTCGAGACGCTCCACCCGCTCAACATCGACATCCGCAGCCGCGTCGCGCAGTTCGCCGAGCAGTCGGCGGGCAACCTGCCTCCGGAACAGGACAAGATCATCCAGACCGCGACGCGGTCGTACTTCAACGGGCTTGTGAGCGTGAAGTACTTCTTCTTGATGACCGACCCGAAGGACGCCGATGACGCGGTACGTCTGATCGGCGAGGCGCGAGAAGGTTTCGCGAGCGTTGCCGGCAGCATCGAGAACAACGAACTCAACAGCTGGCTCACCTCGATCGTCGCGGACCTCGATCGGACGTCGACAGTCTTTGGCGAGCTGCGGACCATCCAGTCCGAGGCGTGGGCGAGCCTGCAGTCGGGCGAGATCAAGAGCCTTGAATCCACGCTCGCTGGAGATGCAACGAGCTTCGCTGCGGAGCTGGCGCAGGTAAGCAACACAGAGGCAGGGACTGCCGTCGCGGCGGCTCGATCGCTGACGCTGACGGTCATCGTCGCGTCCGCGGTCGGCATCGCTGCCGGCGTGTTCGCGGCGTTCTGGATCGGGCGTGCTGTTTCGGGGCGTATCGGATCGATGCTCCGTGAGACGCGTTCGATCACGGAGTCGGGCACGACGGACCTCGACGTGCGTCTCTCGGCGAGCGGCAATGACGAGCTCTCGGAATTTGCCCAGACCATCAACAGCGTCCTGGACAGCATGGCCGGCGCGATCGGAGAACTCACGCAGGTCACCGATCGCGTCGCGACCAGCGCGAGCCAGGTCAACGGAGCCGCGACGGAGATCGCGTCAGGCGCGGGCTCCCAGCAGCAGCAGACCGAGCAGGTCGCGGCCGCGATCGAAGAGATGTCCGCGTCCGCGGTCGAGGTTGCTCAGCAGGGCGACAACGCCGCGACGTCCGTCCGCGAGAGCGGCGAAAACGCACGGCAGGGCGGCGAGGTCGTCCGTGAGACCATCGAGGAGATCCAGGCGATTGCCTCCGAGGTCGGACACTCGCGTGACTCGATCAACGAACTCGGCGCGAAGGGCGAGCAGATCGGCGAGATCATCGGCGTGATCAACGAGATCGCCGAGCAGACCAATCTGCTCGCGCTCAACGCCGCGATCGAAGCGGCCCGCGCGGGCGAGCACGGCCGCGGGTTCGCCGTGGTCGCGGACGAGGTCCGCAAGCTCGCCGAACGCACGACCACCGCGACCGACGAGGTGAGCCGCTCGATCCGCGAGATCCAGCAGGGCACCGAGGCGGCCGTCCAGCAGATCGAGTCGTCCGCGTCCCGCGTCGGCCGCGGCGTCGAGCTCGCGCAGTCGGCGGGCCAGGCGCTCGAGTCGATCGTCGCCAGCGCCGACTCACTCACTGGCACCGTGCAGTCGATCGCCGCGGCGGCGCAGGAGCAGTCCTCGGCGAGCGACGAGGTCACCCGCAACATCGCGTCGATCCGCGAGGTCTCCTCGACCACCGCGCGCTCGGCGAACGAGGTGTCGTCGTCGGCCTCCGAGCTCGACAACGAGACCTCGAAGCTCAAGACGCTGGTGCAGCGGTTCAAGGTCAGCTCGTAAGCGAGCGCAAGTCGGAACCACAAACGCCCGCGGGCCGCCCGATTCAATTCGGGAAGCGGCCCGCGGGCGTTTTCTGTTGCTCGGGATTGCTCGGGTCGAACGTCTGAATGCCCCCGGACGGTGGTGGGACGACCGGGGGCGGGTGAGCGAGGGAGGGCCGGAGGGAGGAGGCGGTGGGAGGTCCCTCTACCCCGCTCGTTCGAGGATGCGCTCTCGCGCACCCGCGTCTGGTCAGGGCTGGTTTAGCTGCAGCCCATCGAGTTCCCGCAGTTCAGGCACTTGTAGCAGGTGCCGCTGCGCACGGTGATCGTCCCGCAGACATCGCAGGGCGGGGCGTCGCCCGCCGACTCGAGCGCGACCGAGAGGACACTCGTCGCCGTGACGGCCCCATCGATATCGCCCGTCGTCGGGTTGATGTGCGGCTTGGTCTCGGTCACGATCGACTCTGCCGAAACGGTCTTGCGGACGATCGTCTCGGGACGATCTTCTTCGGCGTCCGTTGTCTTCGCATCGTGCGAAGGCGTTGTGTCGTTCTTCCAACGCGTGTCTCCTCCTGAGGGGGTCACGGAACGGTCCGACGTTGCTGGCTTCGCCGCGGCGGCCGTGGGCGCGTTGG
The DNA here is from genome assembly GCA_038746265.1 of Planctomycetota bacterium. Lineage (GTDB taxonomy): Bacteria > Planctomycetota > Phycisphaerae > Phycisphaerales > UBA1924 > JBCBKP01. Next base: position 36,279 of record JBCDKU010000003.1, on the reverse strand, counting down.
CGGTTTTGTTGGCGTATTGGGGCACGACCTTCTCGCGGTAGCCCGGGATGAACTGGATGCCGAGCCAGCGGAAGATGTAGTCCACGAGGCTCTTGGCGAACGGGATGTCCGAGTTCGTGGTCATGCCCGCCGGCTCGAATCGCTGGTGGGTGAACTTCTTCACCATGCTCTGCAGCGGAACGCCGTACTGCAGCGAGACCGAGGTCGCGGTGCCGAGCGAATCCATGAGGCCGCCGATGGTCGAGCCTTCCTTCGCCATCGTGATGAACAGCTCGCCCGGCATGCCGTCCTCGTAGAGGCCGACGGTCAGGTACCCCTCGTGGCCCGCGACGTTGAACTTGTGCGTCAGCGAGCGGCGGGTATCGGGCAGGCGGCGACGCATCGGGCGGGTCTTGATGTCGCGCTCGATGTCCGCGGTGGTCTTTGCGTCACCCGCAGCAACCGCCGCTGCAAGACCGGCTGTCCGGGTAGCGATCTCGCTCCGGGCCTCCGCGAGCTCCGTAGGGTCCTCGGTCACCTCGTCGGCGATCGTGTCCTCGAGGTCCTCGTCGGACTTGATGTTGAGCGGCTGGCTCAGCTTGCAGCCGTCGCGGTAGAGCGCGTTGGCCTTGAGCCCCAGCTCCCAGCTCAGGCGGTAGCAGTCCTTGATGTCCTCGACCTTCGCGTCGTGCGGCAGGTTGATCGTCTTGGAGATCGCGCCCGAGATGAACGGCTGCGCGGCCGCCATCATCCGGATGTGCCCCTGCGGCGCGATAAACCGCTTACCGATCGTGCCGCAGGTGTTCGCGCAGTCGAAGACGGGCAGGTGCTCGTCCTCGACGTGCGGAGCGCCCTCGATGGTCTGCGTGCCGCAAATCATCTCGTTCAGATCGGCGAGGTGTGCGTTCTTGAGGCCCAGCGCCTTGAGGGCGTTGAAGGAGAAGTCCGCCTTCGCCTCGGCCGGGTCGAGCCCGAGCCGTGTGAGCGCCTCGTCCCCCAGGGCCCACGAGCCGAACGCGAACTTCAGCTCGAACACGCCCGGGAGCTGATCGGTGATGGTGCCGAGGTCCTCGTCGGTCGCACCCTTTGAGCGCAGCCACTGGGCGAACGTCATGCCGGGCTGGACGCCGAGCTTCTCGGTGTGGTCGTCGTAGGGCATGGGCACGTCGAGATCGAGCGTTCCAAGGATGTAGCGGAGGATCTCGGCGACCTGTGCATCGGAGTAGCCCAGCGCCTCGAGCGAGGGCTTGAGCGAGTTGTTGGCGATCTTGAAGTAGCCGCCGCCCGCGAGCTTCTTGAACTTCACCAGCGCGAAGTCGGGCTCGACGCCCGTGGTGTCGCAGTCCATGAGCAGGCCGATCGTGCCGGTCGGCGCGATGACCGTGACCTGCGCGTTGCGGTAGCCGTGCCGCGAGCCGAGCTGGTAGGCCTCGTCCCACGCCTTCTTCGCGTGCTGCAGCAGCTTGACGGCGTTGGCCATCGGCACGCCGCCTGACTCGATGAGCCGGTGATCGATCGGCACCGGGCGGATCCGCAGCTTCTCGTACTGCTCGCTCTCGCGCTCGACGCCGTGGGCCGCGAGGCGGTGGTTGCGGATGACCCGGAGCATGTTCTCTTGGTCGTCGGCGTATCCGGCGAACGCGCCGTGCTCGCCCGCGAGCTGCGCCGACTTGCGGTACGAGCGGCCCGTCAGGATCGCGGTCAGGCACGCGCCGATCGCGCGGCCCTCTTCCGAGTCGTACGGGATGCCCGCCTGCATGAGCATCGCGCCGAGGTTGGCGTACCCCAGGCCCAGCGTGCGGTACTTCCACGACAGCTCCGCGATCTCGCGGCTCGGGAAGGCCGCCATCATCACGCTGATTTCGAGGACCATCGTCCAGATGTCGATCCCGTGCTCGTACGCCTCGACGTCGAAGCTCCGCGCGTCGCGGTCGTAGAACTTCAGCACGTTGAACGACGCGAGGTTGCACGCCGTGTTGTCAACGAACATGTACTCCGAGCACGGGTTCGAGGCGTTGATCCGACCGCCCGAGGGGCAGGTGTGCCACGCGTTGATCGTCGTGTCGTACTGCACGCCCGGGTCGGCGCAACGCCACGCGGCGTACGCGATGTCCTCCCACAGTCGCTTCGCCTCGTACACCGTCGCCGTCTCGCCCGTCGTGCGGTAGGTGGTCTCCCACGTGCCGCCCTCGTCCACGGCGTCGAAGAACGAGTCGGGGATGCGGACGGAGTTGTTCGAGTTCTGTCCGCTGACGGTCGTGTAGGCCTCGCCGTTGAAGTCGTAGTCGAGCTGCAGCCCGAGCCGGCCCGCGGTCTCGCCGATCGTCTCGGTGTCGAGGTCCGACGCCTTCTCGCCCGCGATCTTCTTCATGCCCTCGACGAGAGCCGCGACCTTGATCTCCTCGCGGACCTTCCAGTTGATGAACGACCCGATGTCCGGGTGGTCCATGTCGAGGCAGACCATCTTGGCCGCGCGGCGGGTGGTGCCGCCCGACTTGATCGCGGCCGCCGCCCGGTCGCCGATCTTGAGCCACGACATCAGGCCCGAGCTCTTGCCGCCGCCCGAGAGCGGCTCGCCCTCGGCACGCAGCTGGCTGAAGTTGGTGCCCGTGCCCGACCCGTACTTGAACAGCCGCGCTTCGCGGGTCCACAGGTCCATGATGCCGCCCTCGTTAACGAGGTCGTCGGTGATGGATTGGATAAAGCACGCGTGCGGCTGCGGGTGGCGGTAGGCCGTCTCGGCGAGCGCGAGCTCACCCGTCTCGTGATCCGCGACCCAGTGGCCCTGGGCCGGGCCGTCGATGCCGTAGGCCCAGTTCAGACCGGTGTTGAACCACTGCGGGCTGTTGGGCGCGCACATCTGGTGCACGAGCATGTAGACCAGCTCGTCGTAGAACGCCTGGGCGTCCTCGGCGCTGTCGAAGTACTTGTTCTGCTCGCCCCAGTAGCGCCAGCAGCCCGCGAGGCGGTGGATCACCTGCCGCGCCGAGCGCTCGGGGCCGGTCGCGACCTCGCCGTCGGAGTTCACGACGACGCCCTTGGGCGTCGAGCCCTTCTTTGCTTTCTTCGCTGCGGTCTCCCACCCCTCCGCGATGATCGCGTAGCGGTCGGTCATCTGCGGCACGCCCGCCTTGCGGAAGTACTTGGACACCATGATGTCCGTCGCGAGCTGCGACCACGACTCGGGCACCTCCGCGTCCGGCATCTCGAAGACCACCGACCCGTCGGGGTTGGTAATGCGGCTCGATCGCGTCGTCCAGGTGACGCTCTCGAACGGGTCCTGCCCAGCTGTCGTGAACTTCCTGTTGACCTTCATGGTGTTCCCCGCGAACGGCCCGGCACCGATTGCGGCCGAGCATCTCCAAACTGTGTCGCCGCTCGGCTTCCTTACCGAGCGGCGTGAACCCGCCGACACGCCAGTCGGCGAGTCGGCACAGGTGCGGCTCTTAACCGCGATGTTCCTTCGGACTTGTCGTCCGAACTGGGTCGCCGCAGAACGACGGCGACGTGACCTGCCGGTAATGCTCGACCCGCTCATCCCAGCGCTTCAGCACCTTGCGGGCCACGTCCGGCACGTGCGACACCTTGCTGTCATCGCCGACGAACTGCGTGATCTGTTCTTCTGTCTCGAACCACGTGATCGTGATGAACTGGACCTCGGCCTCACCGTCGGGCCCGACGAACGCGTCGTTCCGCAGCGAGTGGTACCCCAGGTAGCCGTCCATGCCCTTGGCTTCAACGCCTGGCATGACGGTGTTGACGAGGACATCTTGGTACGCGTCTGCGTTTTCGGGGGTTGTGTAGCCGTGCCAGAGTCGGGCGATCATGGGTGGGCCTCTAGGTGGGGCATTCGGCACTCGGCATTCGGCATTAGCGGGAGATACTCCGGATCAGTCCGCCCAGCACTCGTCCCGCGTCGTCCGCCGAACGGAGCAGTGCTTCGCAGTGTGCAGGTTCGAGCAGGCGGAGTTCCCTGGCAAACATGAGCTGCGTCTCCAACTCGTGCAGCGAACCGCGGGCAATCCTGAGAAACCGGACGTAGTCGGAAGTCGATCCGCGTCCGTAGCCCTCGGCAATGTTGCTTGCGACCGAGATCGCCGACCTTCGGATCTGTGCGGTGAGCCCGAACCGCTCGTCCTGCGGGAACGATTCCGTCTCGCGGTACACGTCGAGTCCAAGTTGGAAGGCCAATTGCCATGCTCGAAGGTCCCTGAACGATCTGATCTGTGATCGATCGCCGCTCAACGCCCGTCCTCACCGAATGCCGAATGCCCAATGCCGAGTGCCCCGCCTCAATCCACCTTCGGCAGCGTCAACCCACCCTGATCCTGATACTTCCCGGCCTTGTCCGCGTAGCTCACCGCGCACACGCGGTCCGCCTTGAGGAACACGAACTGCGCAATGCCCTCGTTCGCGTAGACCTTCGCCGGGAGCGGGGTGGTGTTCGAGATCTCGAGGGTGACCTTGCCGCGCCACTCGGGCTCGAGCGGCGTGACGTTCACGATCAGCCCGCACCGCGCGTACGTGCTCTTGCCGACGCAGAGCACCAGGACATCGCGCGGGATGTCGAAGTACTCGACGGTCGCGCACAGCGCGAACGAGTTGGGCGGGATGATGACGTGGTCGATGCCCTCTTCATCCGTATCGACGTCCACCATGAAGCGGTCGTCGAACGACTTGGGGTCCACCACCGCCGTGCCGCCGCCGCGGACGGTGGGCGTGAAGATTTTGAACTTCGAGCCGACCCGGACGTCGTAGCCGTAGCTCGAGACGCCGTAGGAGATGGTGCCGTCGCGCTTGGCGGAGTCCTGGAACGGCTCGATGCCGATAAGTTCTCTGATTTGTGTGTCGCACAGCACCGCCACGGCGCCGCCTCCTTCCTGTGCTCGGCCGGGACAAGACGCCGGCCGACCCCTTCGCGTGTGTCTCGGCCGGCATCCACCTGCCCCGCTGCCCGAGTCGAACGACCTGAGGCGAACAACCCGAGACAGCCACCGAGACGATGCTCCAAACGGAGCACCAATCACTCAACCACGTGGGACGCCCGCATCCGTGCGGGAACGAACAGGACGCCCCAAACCACCGGCGTCCTTCCCAAGCCGTGACCGATCCCACCCGGTCGCGGCGTCTTCTGCGTGCCCTTGTCTGGCCCGGACGGGCTGACCCCTTGTCGTGAGGGCCGGTGACCTGCCGGATCGGGATGCCGCCCGGCCGTCCATGCCGAGCGCGAAGCGACCGTGCTTCATCCCCTGCAAGAGCTTATGTTCGGTGCGTGTTCTGAATCATCCTGTTGAGCCCGTGCACCGAACAAATTCAAACAAATGAGTTCCTCTCGTGGTCGCCGAGGCCCTATCGGCCAGACGACCCGGGTCAGCATACCCCAACCTGTCGTGTGTCCAACCCCTTCAAGCCCAATTTGCTGTGGTGGTGACCTGAACAGGCTGTCACTTGATGGCATGAGCTGGCGCGCTGCGCCCTGCGCCAGCAGGAGTTGCGCCTCGGGGATGGTCATGCACCACCGTCTATGGTGCATGAAATGATTTTTTCGGTCCGATTTACACAATATATAGTACCCCTCGAATGGGCACGGCCACTCCCCCCACGGCGAATACCCCCTGATCCGCCGTTCCAGCCCGGAAACGGAACGAATCCGCCGTTTCTCGCGTACAGTGGTGCCTGCCGGGGAGTTGGGCACCCAGACGCACACTCGCCCACGTCTGTCCACCGCCCCGGCACCGCCCGATCACACGCTGAGCATGGGCCGAGTACCGCAGACGACCCGCCCGCGACGGGCTCTTGGATTGGGCTTCGATCAGTGCCCGACGACTTGCCACGGCAGGAGCCGCTTGTGACGCCCCGATCTCTCACGCTGATTGCACTCGCGGCCGCGACGCTCACGGCCCTGGCGCTCACCGGCTGCTCATCGAGCGCCCCGAAGCGGGCGGTCCGCGCGACCGTGCCGCCCCGCGATGTGCCTTCAGCCCTGCGCGGCACGATCGGGTCGATCGCGGGCATCGAGGGCACGTCGCCAGCCCTGGTTTCCGGCATCGGATTCGTTGTTGGTCTCAACGGCACGGGCGGCCAGCCCGTGAGCGAGCAGTACGCCGCGACGATCGAGCGGCAGATGTCGCTCCGCGGCATCGGTGAGCCCGGGCGGTACGAGGGCACCACGCTCGAGGGTCTGACCCCGCGGCAACTGCTGCAGGATCGGAACACGGCCGTGGTGCTGATCTATGCCGCGATCCCGATCGGCTCGCGGGTCGGTGATCGGTTCGACGTGTTTGTGCGGGCCCTCAACGCGACCAGCCTCGAGGGCGGGCGGCTGTGGACGGCCGATCTCAGCCCGGGCCCCCCCGCCACGGTCGATCAGCCGCAGACGCGCGTGCTTGCCGAGGCCGGCGGCGAGGTGTTCGTAAACCCCTTCGCGACCTTCGGCAGCGAGACCGAGGGCGTCACCCGGCAGGTCGGGCGTGTGCTTGACGGCGGCCGTGTCATCGAGGGGCTGATCCTCACGGTGTCGCTCGATAACCCGTCGCACGCCCGCGCCCGGCTGATCGCCGCCGCGGTCAATGCCCGCTTCCCGCGCAAGAGCGGCGAACGCGAAGAAACCGCGTCCGGCCGCGACGACGAGCGCGTCGAGGTCCGGATCCCCGACGAGTACGCCGAAAAGCGTGCACGCTTCGTGGAGCTGATCCGCGCCATGCAGATCGATATCTCGGCGCCGCAGATCTACGCCCAGCGTTACGTCACGACGCTTCGGAACTCGCCCTACCTCGCGAGTGAGATGGCCTACGCCCTCGAAGCTCTCGGCGAGCCCGCACTGCCCTTTATCCGCGAGCTCTATGACTACAACGACGCCGCCCCACGGCTCGCAGCGCTCCAGGCCGGTGCGGGTCTGAACGACCCGCAAGCAACCGAGCCGCTGCTCGAACTGGCGAAGACCGGAGCCTCATCGCTGCGGATCGACGCGATCGAGTCGCTCGCGACGCTGCCCGGTGGACCGCGGATCGATGAAACACTGCGCCCCATGCTCGGCGAGGATTCGCTGAGCGTTCGCGTCGCGGCGTACGAGGCGCTGGCGAAGCGGGCCGAGGCCGTCGAGAGTTCACGGCTGCTCGACAGCCAGGCACGGCTACGCGACGGGCGTATCAGCGCCCAGACGCTCGACCGCGTCGATCTGCTTGCTTCACAACGACTTCCGCTCGGCATGAGGCAGGGCGTGGCCCGCGAGCCGATCGGCGGCAAGTTCCTGCTCGACCGCGTGCCCTACGGAAGCCCGCTGATCTATGTCACGCAGCAGGGCACACCCCGGATCGTGCTGTTCGGCGAGGACTTCGAGCTCGAACGCCCGATCTTGGCGTCGGTCTGGGACGACCGGCTCGTGATCGCCGCCGACTCGCCCACGGATACGCATCGGCTTTACTACCGAGCAGAGTCGCCCGCGGGCTTCTCGGAGTTCGAGGATGCCCGGGTCGCAGTCGTGCGGCAGGAGATCCCCGAGAGCGTCCCGGGGCTGATCCAGATGATGGCGAAGGACCCCTCGGCCTTCGATCCCGAGCCGGGCCTCGGTCTGAGCTACTCAGAAGTCGTCGGCGGTCTGCAGGGACTGCAGGACGCCGGCGCGATCGCTGCGAGCTTTGCCACCGAGCGTGACCGACTTGTCGCGGACCTGCTCTCCGCAGGCGACGGGGTGCCGGTCGAGGCCCGTCCGATCGCGCCGGGTGACCGCCGCGAGGTCATCGATATCGGCCGCGAGCTGCAGCCCGCGGCGCCGCTCACGGATCCCAACGCCAACGGGTCGCTGCTCGAGCCGGTCCCGCCGCGCGGCGGGAGCGGGGACAACTGACAGGATTCCGCTCCGGATCGACCTGGACCGACCGCGTCTGTGCGCGAAAGCGCCGCAAAACAGGGCGCAATTGCTGCGCAGAACACGCCGATGACGTATGCTGATCCAACGCGAACCACGGATGGAACGCGTCCCGAGCAAGGTCCGTTGGCGGCATCTTCCGAGCCTGCCGCGGATCGGCCAGAACAGGAGGTTCTGGGCATGGTCCGAGCGATCACGGAACAAGAACGCCTCGACGAGCACGCCGGCACCGCCGAGCCGATCGACGACACCACGGCGAACGAGAGCGACGACGCGATCGAGGCCGATGCCTCGGGCGATATCGATCTCGCGGCGATCGCGGCGATGCGTCTGCGCAAGCTGACGCTCGTGGGCTTCAAGAGCTTCGCCGACAAGACCGAGCTGACCTTCGACCAGGCGATCACCTGCGTGGTCGGGCCCAACGGCTGCGGCAAGAGCAACATCGTTGATGCGATCAAGTGGGTGCTCGGTGAGCGTTCGAGCAAGAGCCTCCGCGGCAAGGAGATGCTCGACGTGATCTTCGCGGGCTCGGCGGGCCGCAAGCCGGGCGGGATGGCCTCGGTGGGCCTGACCTTCGACAACCCGACGATTGAGTCGGGCCCGCGCATCAACCGCCGCCCGCTGCCGATCGACGCGGACGAGGTGACGGTCGAGCGGCAGCTCTACCGCGACGGCACGAGCCGCTACGTGATCAACGGCCGGCGTGCGCGGCTCAAGGACGTCCGCGACCTCTTCCTCGATACCGGCATCGGCGCGGACGCCTACTCGATCATCGAGCAGGGCAAGGTCGATGCGATGCTGCTCTCGAGCCCGCAGGAACGGCGGGTGATCTTCGAGGAAGCGGCCGGCATCGCGAAGTACAAGGTCCGCCGCATCGAGGCGCAGCGCAAGCTCGACCGCACAAACCAGAACCTGCAGCGGACGCGCGACCTGCTCGACTCGACCGAGCGGCGGCTGCGGATGGTCCGCGGGCAGGCGGCGAAAGCGCGGGAGTTCCAGCGGCTCGACGCCGAGTACCAGGCGCTGCGGGCGCTGCTCGCGTTTGATGCCTACGCGAGCCTGCGCACGGAGCTTGATGACGTCGTCGCGGAGCTGGAGACGCTGTCAGCGCAGCGCGAGACAGCGCACGCCGCGCTCGGCGAACTGGAAGCTCAGCGGCGCGACGCCGAGGTCACGCTTGCCGAGTCGCAGGAGGCCCTGCGTTCCGTCGAGGATCGGCTCAAGTCGGCCGAGCACGCGGCGTCTGTCGCGCAGCAGCGGCGGCAGATGGCCGAGCGTTCGATCGAGGAGACGGCGCGGTCGGTCGAGGCCGAGCGTGAGCGGGTCGCGTCGGAGCGGTCGGGGATCGAGAAGGCCGAGTCGGAACTGGATGAGCAGTCGCAGCTGCTGGCGTCCCTGACCGAGCGGCGGGCCGAGGCCGAGGCGGAGGTCGAGCGGCTTGATTCGCTGCGGGCCGAGGCGCTCGAGAAGATCGCGCACGCCCGCGGCGCCGCGGCCGACGCGGGTCGGCGTCTTGCGGAGATGGAGCGTGAGCGGGCGTCGCTCGAGACGCGGATCGAGGGCGAGACGCGGTCGCTGACGCAGATCGCGGAGCGCATCGATCGGCTCGACGCGAAGTCGCAGGAACTCAGCACGAGGCAGACCGAGATCGAGCAAGCCCTCGAGCAGGCGTGGAACGAGCGTGCGGAGCTTGAGGAGCGCGTCGCGTCCACCGAGGCTGCGATCGAGTCGCTCGATGAGCGGGCGACGGGTCTCGGGACGGACCGCGCGGCGAGGGCGTCGGCGCTGCGGGATCTGGAGCAGGAATCCGCACGGCTCGACAGCCGGCGCGCGACACTCGACGAGATGCAGCAGCAGCGCGTGGGTCTCGGCGAGGCCGCCCGCGAGGCGATGCGTCGGCGCGAGGAGGGCGAGGGCTTCTCGGCCGTGATCGCGCCGCTCGCGGAACTGATCGAGACCGAGTCGCGGCACGCGGCGGCGGTCGAGGCGGCGATCGGGCAGGACCTCGACGCGCTCGTGCTCGCGCACGCCGAGGCGTTGCCCGAGGACGAGGAGCTCGCGACGCTGCCGGGCCGCGTGCGGTTCGCGCCGATCGAGACATTCGGCGGCAAATGTGCCGAGCCCGACGCGCTCGGCCCGATCGCGACGATGCTCGCGGCCCGGGTCGCGCGGGTGCGTCAGCTCGTGCGTGTGCGTGATGGCGCGTCGGACGGCGTTGAGGCGCTGCTCGATCGGCTGCTCGCGGGCGTGGTGCTGGTGCCGACGCTGGAGTCGGCGATGCTGCTCGCATCGGGGCCGCTCGCGGGGCAGCCGCTTCGGTATGTCACCGAGGACGGCTGTGTGCTCGATGAACGCGGGGGCGTGACCGCCGGGCCTGCGAGTGAGGGCGGGGGCGTGCTTGGTCGCGCGGCCGAACTGGCGGATCTTGAGGAACGCCTGACGAACCTCAACACACGCATCGAGACCGAGCGGACGGCGCTCGCGGGGCTCGATGAGCAGTCGGCGGCGATCGCGACGGACCGCAAGGCAAAGTCGGACGAGCTCAAGGAGCTGCGGCGGTCGTTCAACGCAGCAGCGTCGGCCGTCGAGCGCGGCGAGCACGACGCGAAGCGGGTTGAGTCGGATCTTGCTGCGATCGACGGTGATCGCGGCGAATTGAATGAACGCCGAGCGGGGCTTGAGGAACAGCTGGCGTCGCTTACCGATCGGCGCGGCAAGCTCGAGGGGCTCATCACCGAGCAGCGCACAGCCCACGAGGACGCGACCGCGACTGTCGAGAAAGCCGAGCAGGCGGCGTCGGCGTCGGGCGATCAGCTCTCGGCCGCGCGGGCGGAGTCGTCCAAGGTCGGCGAGCAGGCGTCCGCCGCACGGCGTGAGCTGCATCGGCTCGAGGCCGGACTCGATTCGGCGAAGCGCCGGCTCGGCGAGCACGAGCGGCACCTGGCGGACATCGAGTCGCGGTCGGAGTCGTACCGCAACGCCGCGCAGGAAGCGGCCGAGGCCCACGAGACCGCGGTGACCGAAGCCGAGACCGCGCGCGGCGAGCTTGGCGGCGCGCGGGAGGCGTACGAGACGGCGCGGACGGTGCGCGAGTCGCTCTCGGGCGAATACAAGCAACGGAGCACGGCGGCTCGCGAGGCCGACGACGCGTGGAACACGGCCGAGCGGATCCGGCACGGGCTCGACGTGAAGCGCGAGCAGGTCGAGCAGCGGACGATCGACGATCTCTCGATCGATCTCGCGGCCGAGATCGCGGACTTCCGCGAGGCGATGGCCGAGGGCGTCGAGGACTTCAACCGCGACGACGCGAAGCGAGACGTGAAGGAGCTGCGGTCGGCGATCAAGAAGCTGGGCAACGTCAACCTCGATTCGATCGAGGAAGAGACGACGCTAGCCGGGAAGAACGAGACGTTGGCCGCCGAGGTCGAGGACCTCGACACGGCGTCCGCGCAGCTGCGGGATCTGATCGAAAAGCTCAACCACGCGAGCCGCGAGCGGTTCGGCACCGCGTTCGCCGCGATCCAGGAGGGATTCGGCGGGCAGAACGGCATGTTCCGCAAGCTGTTCGGCGGCGGGCGGGCCGAGGTGCGTCTGATGCCGCTCGTGAAGGAGATCGACGGCGAGAAGGTGCAGACCGACGAGATCGACCTGCTCGACAGCGGGATCGAGGTCATCGCGAAGCCCCCGGGCAAGGAGCCGCGGTCGATCAGCCAGCTCTCGGGCGGCGAGAAGACGCTGACGGCGGTCGCGCTGTTGATGTCGATCTTCCGGTCCAAGCCCAGCTGCTTCTGCGTGCTGGACGAGGTGGACGCGGCGCTCGACGAGGCGAACGTGGGCCGCTTCGTGAACGTCGTCCGCGAGTTCACCGACCGCAGCCGCTTCATCGTCATCACGCACAACAAGCGGACGATGCAGATGGCCGACCACATGTACGGCATCACGCAGCAGGAAAAGGGCGTGAGCAAGCGTGTGAGCGTGCGGTTCGACCAAGTGAACAGCGACGGCTCGTTCAAGGCGTCGAAGGAGCAGCTCAAGCAGGACGCGGAGGTCGAGGCGAAGCCTGAGAAGGCGGCACGGCCGAGCGAGGCGCTGCGGTCGAACTAAGGCGCTTTAAGCCATTCGCTCGCAGACTCAAGCGGGACCGGTACCTGCGGCAAGGTGTACCAGTTCGTGTCGAATGGGAGGCCTTCACCGGTCTTGATCTCCCAATCAACGAGAGACCCGTTCGTGTCGAAGACATATGCGGCGGGGCCGGAAGCGTGCATCGTGTCCGGAATGATCGATTCCACGAGCAGAAATTTTTCGCCGTTCGCGACGACACCGTACACACCGGGCGGTTGCGGCCTCCAACTGAGAAAGGTCTGCAAGTCGTGAACGCCGGGCGGCGGGGTGAAGCGGTCGAACTCTGCTTCGGCGCGGTCAAGCCACAAGTAGCCGAAGATGACGATCAGGAAAACCCATCCGAGAGGCCCGACCCAGACTCGGCGCGGCTTCCTTCGATGTTTCATCGCCGCGGATTCCGAAACATCGGCCCGTGCCCCGGCACAATAAAGTCGGCGATCTCGAGGATCCGCGCCCGGTTCTGCTCGAGCGCCAGCGGGTCCTCGGCGATCGCGTCGGGGCGGCCCACGCTGCCCGCGCTGCCCCACAGGTGCGTGCAGGCGAAGACGCCATCCGGCGTCTCGACGATGAGGGTCGCGTCCTCGTCGGTGTGACCCGGCGTACGGAGCAGCTTCACGCCCGGGGCGATGGTGTACTCGGGGCCGTGGTCGAGCCAGACGTCGCCCTCGTAGGTGCTGAAGTAGTCCACGACGATCGCGCTCGGGAACAGAGCCGTGTTGACGGTGTGGTCGGGGTGGTGGTGGCTGTAGACGACGTGGGTCACGTCGCGCACGCCCACGCCCTCCTCGGCGAGACGGTCGGTCAGGTCGGTGCGCTTCGAGATCATGCCGGGGTCCATGATGATCGTCGCGCCCTCGGCTTCGATGAGGACGATCGTGCTCTCGACAAGCCTGCCGCCGTCGTCGTTGGTGTAGGGACGCGGGTTGAGGTTCTGGTAGGCGCGGCCGTAGCCGTCGTTGAGAACCGTCACACGCGGGAGGGCCCGGGCCTGCCGCGGCGTGGGCTCGGTGGTCGTGCAGGCAGACAGCAACAACAGAGGAAACAGCAGAATCGCGCGGGTCATGTCGTCCTTTCTGAGTACCACTTGGTGAGTCTCTTTGCGATGCGGATCGCACGCTTGGGATCGACGAAGCTCGCGGTGCCGACCTGAACCGCGCTTGCGCCCGCGAGCATGAACTCGGCCGCGTCGTCCCAGTCGAGGACGCCGCCGAGCCCGAGGATCGGGATGCCGCGCTCCTTGCAGAACTCCCGGTAGCAGAGGTCGATGAGCCTGGTGACGATCGGATGGACGGCGGGGCCCGAGAGGCCGCCGTGGCGGTTGCCGAGCTTGGGTTCGCCTGTGTCGATGTCGATCGCCATCGCGGGCGTGGTGTTGCACAGCGTGAGGGCTTCGGCGCCGGCGTCGATCGCGGCGCGGGCGAGATCGACGATCGTGTGGGGCGTGCCGATCGCGATGGGCGGGAGCTTGACGATCAGGCCCGTGGTCGGCATCGCCTCGCGGCAGGCGGCGACCAGCTCGGCGAGCAGCTTCGGGTCGGTGCCGAAGTCGATGCCGTGCTCGGTGTTGGGGCAGCTGACGTTGAGTTCGACAGCGGGCATGGCGTCGATCGTCTCGAACGATCGGCAGACCGCGGTGTACTGCTCGACCGTGAAACCGGCCGCGGAGCCGATGACGGTGGTCGGCACGGAGGCGACCTTGGGTGCCCAGTCGGCCATGAAGGCGTCGATCCCGGGATTCGCGAGGCCAATGGCGTTGATCATGCCGCCCTTGACCGGCGCGACGCGCCACGCGGCGTTGCCGTCCCGGGGGTCCTTGGTGATCGACTTCGTGACGATCCCGCCCAGCTTGCTCAGGTCGATCACGCCCGCCATCTCATCGAGCGTGCCCGCGGTGCCGGCGGCGAGAAGGACGGGGGGTGTGAAGCTGGGCAGGGGCACGGGGGCAGGGTAGAGGGATTTGCGGTGCGGCATTCGGGAAACGGCATTCGGCGCTAACCACTCGGCATCCGGGTGTGCGCTTCCTACCGTGGGTTATGGATCTGGATACCCGTATCAAGCAGTTTGAGGAGCTGGTCGCCGAGGATCCCTCGAATGACATGGCTCATTTCTCGCTCGCCGGGGCGTACATGCAGGCCGAGCGCCTGCAGGACGCGGTCGAGGCGTACCGCCGCTGCACCGAGGCGAACGCGGAGATGTCGAAGGCATACCAGCTCGGGGCGCAGGCGCTGATCAAGCTCGACAAGTCCGACGAGGCCGCGGACATGCTCATGCGTGGGTATGTCATCGCGGCCGAGCGCGGCGACGTGATGCCCAAGCAGGCGATGGCGGACCTTCTTCGTCAACTCGGGCGCGACGTGCCCGAGGTGAAGTCCAAGGCCGAACAGGACGCGCCGCCCGGGTCGTTTGTCTGCCGCAAGACGGGCAAGGCGGGACACCAGCTGCCGCGTCCGCCCTTCAAGACCGACATGGGCACATGGATCCACGAGAACATCTCGAAGGAGACGTTCGACGAGTGGATCGGGCTCGGCACAAAGATCATCAACGAGCTCAAGCTCGACCTCTCGAACGACGAGCACGACGTCGTCTACGAGTACGGGATGCGGCGGTTCCTGGGCATCACGCCCGAGGTCGCTGAGAGCTTCGAGAACGACACCTATCCAAAGCCCCAGGGCGAGTTCCGGGACGTCATCGACCAGATCCTGGGCCGGATGGGCGATCTCGAGGCGTTCGGTGGGCAGCTCGATCAGAAGGTCGGCGGGTAAGTCCTTACGGCGCAGCGACAAGTAAACTTCGGAATCTTTCCTGCAAATTTGCTGGCAAAGCCACCGTTGTCCGGCACCTTCTAGGGCTGTGAGAGTCCGCATAAGGGCGGTCGCTCTCCGCACGTCGTGAGGGAATGTCCGCGTAGCTTGCGCGGCACACCAGAGGCAGGGAAGGGAGAAATCAAGATGAATCGAATCGCGATGACGGCCGCCATGGTTGCGGTCACGGCCGGCGGCGCTCTGGCGCAGCCGATCACGGGCTCGACGACCCCGCAGGTTTTCGACATCACCGGCATCCCGGACTTCACCGACACGTTCAACGTGAACCAGTTCGACGCGTCGATTTTCGCTAGTGCGCTTGGGCCGGGCTTCGCCCCGATCGACATCACGCTCGTCAGCGTCGAGATCACGCTCGACATCAGTGTCACCGGCGGCCTGCTTGAGTTCGACAACGACGGCGTCGAGGGCGGCACCGTCCAGGCGAGCTTCGGCGTGCTCTCGGAGCTCTCGTCGGGCGCGATCTCGTTCCCGGCTGGCTTCGACGTCTCGGCGAATCCTTTCGTGAGCGACATGTTCACGCTCTCGGGCCAGACCGACAACGGCGGCGCGGACGGCCCGACCTTCGACGGCGGCCAGGCCGGCGACACCGATTTCGGCAGCCTCGACGGCGCGGCCCTCTCGGACAACGCGATGGCGCTGATCACGCAGGCGTTCTTCGTTGACCAGTTCGCGGGCACGGGCACGATCCCGTTCGACGTCGCGACCAGCACCTTCGTGGAGTTCACGGGCGTGAGCGGCCTCTCGAGTTCGACCAGCCCCGCGAACGTCGAGGGCACGCTGACCGTGGTCTACAACTACAGCGCGGTTCCGACGCCGGGCATCGCGTCGATCGCGGGTGTCGGCCTGCTGGCCGGCCTGCGTCGCCGCCGCTAAGCATCAGCGGACACCGATTGAGACGTGCGGGCGGGTCCATCGGGCCCGCCCGCTCTGTTTTTGGGTCTGGCCCTTCGGATCTAGCCCTTTGGTTCTAGCCGAGCAGGCCCAGCCGCCTGAGCGTCCCCCCCACCACGTCGGCGATGGGCTCTGCCGTCGTGAGCGTGTGGTACGACAGCCCGAGGCGTGAGGCGTCGCGGCGGAGCTGGGCTTCGTGCTCGGCGAACTTCTCGCGGTAGCGTTTGAGTAGCTGCTTGCTGACCGTGACCTCGGTCGCGGGGCCCGCGGCTTCGATGTCCTCGAGGCGGAGGTCGCCGCGGATGCCGCCGCTGCTTGCCGCGGGATCGAGCTCGGAGGGCGTGAGCACGCGGAGGACCGCCCCGTCGGTGCCCGCGCGGTCGCGGGCGACCATCGCGCGGAGGCCCGGGGCGGCGTCGCCCCGGATCAGCAGATCGCTCAAGAGCACCACCACGCCCCGGCCCGATCGCGCGCGGCCGACCTCGCGGAGCGACGTCGTGAGATCGCGGGCCGCGGTCGGGTCCATGGGCTCGTGGAGGCCCTCAAGCAGGAAGCGGGCGAGGCGTTCGATCGAGCGGCGGCCCCTCGACGGCGGGAAGCGGCCCAGCGTCCGGCCGCCGAAGCGGAGGACGGAGACGCGGTTCTGCTTGGCGAGCGCGATCGCGCCGATCGCCATCGCGAGCCGGGCGGCGTGGACGACCTTGGCGTCGAGTTGATCGCCCCCCGCGCCGGTCTCGTCCTCGCCCGCGTACATCGAGGGCGAGGCGTCGAGCACGAGCGTGATCGCGAGGTCTTCCTCCGCTCGGAAGAGCTTGATCATGAAGCGGTCGAGGCGGGCGTAGGCGTTCCAGTCGAGGTGGCGGAGGTCGTCGCCGGTGACGTAGGGGCGGAAATCGTCGAACTCGACGGACTGGCCGCGGCGTTTCGAGCGGCGTTCGCCCGGCATCGTCCCGGAGCGGATATTGCGGCTCCGCACGTCGAGCCGGTCGAGCAGCGCGGCGACCCGGGGCGTCAGGAGCGCCTCGGGGGACTCTGGGATGCGGATCGAGGAGGAAACGAGCATGGCTTGCGTGGGCCGGGGTGCCGAGGTTCGTGGAACCGGCCGGGCCCTGCCGAGTTAGAGTATGACAGGAGGACCGCTCGCCCGCGGGCGGTCGGACTGAATCGATGGATCGCCCCGACGCACCGCGGGCTCGACAGGAGAACGGCATGGGGATGATCGCGTCTGGATCGAGAATGACGGCTCGTGCGGGTCGGATGCTGGCTGTGCTGGCCCTGGCGGTCGTTTCCGGCCTCGCGGCGCCCCAGGCGGCCGCGCAGAACACCATGTCGCCCGCGGAGCTGCGGCGGGAGCTGGAGCAGGAGCGGGTCCGGGCCGAGCGGGCCGAGCAGCGTGTCGCGCAGCTCGAGGCCGAGTTGCAGGCGCTGCGCGCCGAGCTCGCGGCGATGCGCCAGGGCGGGACGCCCCAGCGTGTGCGGCCCGCGGGTGTCGCGCCGTCGGGCGGCTCGAGCGGGCAGGCACCGGTGCCGGGCGACCCGCTGGCGTCGCCCTCGTCGCTGTTTTTCGCGATGCAGCTCTCCTACGAGCAGGCGACCAGCTTCGACGGTCGGCCCGAGCCGAGCGAGCGCGACGTGCTCAACGCCGTCCGCGACTGGACGCGCGACGCGCGGCGTGAGCTGAGCGGGCTCTCGGAATGGCTTGTGCAGCTCCGCGCGGCCGAGATGACCGAGGGAACCAACCTGCCCGCGTTTGCCGAGGCTTCGATGACGGTGCTCGACCGCCGATCGCTGCGTCCGATCGGGTCGCCGATCCGCGTGCAGGTACCGGGACGTTTCCGTTCGCGGGTCTCGGAAGCCGGTGAGCATGCGTACTTCCTGCTCGACGCGCGCGTGCAGGCGGCCCCGGTCTTCAACGCCAACCGCGAGGAGGCGGGGATCTTCAACTTCCCGCTGCTGATCGGGCCCTACGCGGAATTCGGGTTTGATCTCGACTGGCAGCGGCTGCGGCCCATCGACGAGGACGAGGCCCGGCAGGGCGGCACAGGGACACAGACACCGGCGCAGCCTGGTCGGTGAGGCTCAGCGGACCTTGCGGGGGTTCGGCGCGGGCTTGCCGTCGGCGTACTCCCAGACGACGACCGGCAGGTCGCGGACGCCCCACTTCCGCGCGACGCGATGCGTGGGGTAGAGCACGTCGAGGCGGTTGCCCTTGATCGCGCCGCCGCGATCGAGCACCGGGACGATCTCGCCCTCGGCGTAGCCCGGGATCGTGAGCATCGAGCCGAAGGGCAGGACGTCGGTGTCGGCGGCGACGAGCTTCATGCCGTTCGTGTAGACAGAATGCAGGGTCGCGGTCTTGCCGTCGGCGAAGACACCGCAGCTGCGGTGATCGGGCGAGTAGGCCGTGACCTTCATCATGATGGTCCGGGCGGGACGCACGGGGCGTCCACCGAACCAGCGGATGTTGGCGTTGGCTTCTTCAGCGGGGATCTCGGTGACGACGTACTCGACATCCGGCTCGACGATTTCCTCGGCAGAGGCGGCCGATGCTGCAATGGCGATCGGCTGGGTGCGCTCACGCTCGACGACCGCCAGCGGCGCGACGGACGCGGACTTCACGACGATCGCCGACCACGCGGTGATCACGATCGCGATCGCGAAGATGCCCAGCTCCGCGGCGATGCGGAAGCGGGAAGCCCACGGCGACACACACGGCGCGGCATCTTGGATGGCTGGTCTGACATTCGGCATGCGTTCTTCTGTTCCCACCGCCTGCGCTGGGCGAGCATCGCCGCCCCATAAAGTGGACGCGACCCCACCACGAATCGCGTCCGGGCGACGGTTCTTTCGCCGCCGCGCAGGTTTTGACAATAGGTCCACATTTTTTGCGCAGAAGCCAGTAAGTCGATCACTGGCACACACTTGTGTGCCGTGGACCAACCGATCCGGGGGGATGTAGTAGGTGACCGAGCCGATAACACTCCTGGTTGTGGTTGTGATCGGACTCGCGGCGGGCGTCGTTGGCGGCCTAGCTGGAATCGGGGGGTCGATCGTGATGCTCCCCGCGCTCGGGCTGCTGATCGGCTATGACCCGGCCAACGAGGGCCGCGAGCACCATCTCTACATGGCGGCCGCGATGATCGTGAACGCGGTGGTGTCGGGGGCGTCGCTGCGGCGGCACCTCAAGGCGAAGGCCGTACGGGTGGATCTGTGGCGGTGGCTGCTGCCCGGCATGGGGCTCGGGATTCTGGGCGGGGTCGAGCTCAGCACGCGGCTCGGGGGCAACTCGGCGAAGCTGTGGCTCGCGGTCTTTCTCATCGCGTACTGCGTCTACAACGCGCTGACCGCCAAGCGTGGCAAGCCCGAGAACGAGACGGCGGACGAGCGCGGATCGTGGGTGGTGCCGCTGTTTGCGGGGCTGGGTGTCGGTGTGCTGGCAGGGTTCCTGGGGATCGGCGGCGGGATCGTGCTCGTGCCGATCCTGGTCCTGGTTGTCCGCGCGCCGACACGGCAGGCGATCGCGACCTCGGCAAGCGTCATGGCGGTCACGTCGGTGTTCGGGGCGGCCTTCAAGCTCTACACGCTCAGCGCGCCCGAGATCATGCAGGACCGCTGGGAGGCGATCGTGCTCGCGATCCCGATGTCGATCGGGGCGTTCGTTGGTGCACCGCTCGGCGCGAACCTGACGCACACACTCAAACTCCCGCACCTGAAGCTGGTCATCTCGGCCGTGCTGGCGATCGCAGGGCTGCGGCTGGCGTACGGCAGTCTCAAGACACCCCCGGCGGCAGAGATCGAAGCTACGCCCGGTGCTTTGACCGAGCCCGAGTGACAACGGCGATCGCGACGCCGCCGAGGATCAGCACGCACGCGATGATGAACGGCGCGGTGATGGGCTCGCCCAGCAGCGCGACGCCGCCGACCGCGGCGAGGGCCGGGACGCTGAGCTGGACGATCGACGCGGTGACGCCGTGGAGCGTGCGGAGGGCGGCGTACCAGACGGCGTAGCCCGCGCCGGACGTGAGCGCACCGGAGATGATCGCGAGGGTGAGACCGCGGGTGTTGGCGTCGAGCTGATCGAGCGAGATCAGGAGTGTCGGCAGGACGAGCGGGAGGGCGCGGATGAAGTTGCCCGTGGTGGCGCGCGTGGGATCACCGGCGGCTTTGCCGCGGAGGGAGTACGCGCCCCAGCCGACGCCCGCGACCGCCATGAGCGCGACGCCGACGGGATCGGGGGCATCGGATCGCCACGGCGCGACGAGGTAGACGAGCCCACCCAGGCTCAGCGCAAGGCCGAGCCATTCGAGCGGGAGCGGGCGACGGCCCCTGGCGATGCCGGTGCCGATCATCGTGACCTGGACGGTCGCGAAGAGGACGAGCGCGCCGGTGCCGGCGTCGAGGTCGAGGTAGCTGTAGCTGAAGAACGCGGCGTATGCGGCGACGGCGATCGCGGAGAGCCAGGTGCCGGCGGACCACGGGGCGTTGGTGTTTCTGATCTTGAAGCCGGACCGCCCGACGACGAGCACTGCCAAAAAGGCAGCCCCGGACGCGATGCGGATCACCGTGAAAGACGCGGGGTCGATGTGGGCGTCCTTGAGAGCGAGGCGGCACAGGATCGAGTTGCCCGCGAACGCGATCATCGCGATCGTCGTAAGCGACGTGGTCATCAGCGGGGTTTCACGCGGGTTCGGCACGGGCGTTGCACGATACCGGGCGTCACCCGCGGGCGAAACCAGCCGCCCGAGTGACCGAATACAAACCAGGATCGCACGAGCCGTTGAAGGAGGAATCTGACTTGGGCGTGGCGTTTGTCAACAACATCAAGACCGTGATCCTGCTCGGCGCGATGATCGGCCTGTTCGTCGCGGGCGGCGCGGCGCTGGGGTCGGGCTACATCCTGCCGGCGTTCCTGATCGGCGTGGTGGTGAACGTCGGGGCGTACCTGTTCAGCCACAAGATCGCGATCGCGTCGATGCGCGGCCGCGAGCTGACGGCGGAGACGGGCGGTGAGTTCTACCGGATGGTCGAGCGGCTCGCGCAGCGCGCGGACCTGCCGATGCCCAGGGTGTACCTCTGCCCGCAGCAGGCGCCGAACGCCTTCGCGACGGGCCCCAGCCCGAAAAAGGCAGCGGTCGCGGTCACGCAGGGCGCGATGGATCTCCTGACACCCCGTGAGCTCGAGGGCGTGATGGCGCACGAGCTTGCGCACGTGAAGAACCGCGACACGCTCATCTCGACGATCGCCGCGACGATCGCGGGTGTGTTTGCGATGATGGCGCAGTGGATGTTCTTCTTTGTGCCGATCGGCGGCTCACGCGAGGGCGGCAACGCTCTAGTTGCCGTCGTCGTGATTCTTGTTGGCGCGGTCGGCGCGGCGATCCTCAAGGCGATGATCTCGCGGAGCCGTGAGTTCGCTGCTGACGCGGACGGCGCGGAGATCGCGGGCTCGCCCGACGGGCTCGTCTCGGCGCTACAGAAGCTCGAGGCGTACTCGCGTCGCATTCCGATGCAGCAGCCCAACCCGGCGATGAACAACATGTTCATCATCGAGCCCTTCAGCGGCAAGACGATCACGGGGTTGTTCGCGAGCCACCCGCCCACGGAGGATCGGGTGCGGGCGCTTCTTGGTCGTTCTTGAAATCGCGATGCTGAACGAGCCCTCGCCGTGAGGCGAGGGTGCACGCCCGGAGCGACCCTCGCCTCACGGCGAGGGCTTGTCACGGAGCGGTTCATCGCCCGGGCCCGGACGCGGGTACTTCCGTCCGGTGCGCTCGCGGATGCGTTCGCGGAGTTCGAGGCGGATGGCGTCGGTCTCGCGGGCGAGGCGTTCGAGGGCGGCGTCGGGGCCGTCTTTCATGAGTTCGTCGTAGGGGATGGGGTGGCCGTACCCGACCTCGATCTTGGGACCGAACAAGTTGGGCTTCTTCGCGTGGCGGGGCCAGGCGTCGAAGACGCCCTCGACCGCGACGGGCATCACGGGGCACTTGGCTCGCTTGAGGATCAGCGCGATGCCGCGCTTGTAGGGCGTCATCGCGCCGTCCTCGGTGCGCGAGCCCTCGGGGAAGATCACGACGGCCCGGCCCATCTTGAGCCGCGCGATCGTCTCCTTGATCGCGGCGGTGTCGTTGACGCTGTCGTCGATCGGGAAGGCGTGGATCTTCGGGAGCAGCCACGCGCCGAAGCCCTTGAACAGGCTCTTGCGGGCGACGAAGTCGGTCTGCCGCGACTTGATGCGGCAGCCCAGGATCGGCGGGTCGATGAACGACTGGTGGTTGGACGCCAGCAGGATCGAGCCCTCGGCCGGGACGCGCTCGATGTTCTTGGTGCGCAGGCCGAAGCCAAACTTGAGGACGACGAAGCAGAGCCAGCGGCAGCAGGCGAAGAACCACCGCTGGATCAGCGTGGACTCGGGGTGGACCTTGGGATCGAAGAAACGCATCGCTCGCGACCGTAGCAGCTCAGAAGCCGCCGCAGGCTAGAAGTAGGCCGCGTCGTCGAGCGCCGCGAGCTTCTCTCGGGTCTCCGTCTCGAGCCGATCGACGACCTGATCGAGCGTGAGGTCCGAGGTATCGAGGCGGGTCGCGTCCTCGGGGCAGGTGAGCGGGCCGTCGGCACGGCTCGAATCGAGCTTGTCGCGTTCGCGGATCTCGCCCAGCAGGACCTGCTCGTCCACGTCCTTGCCGGCGGTGCGGAGCTGCTCGGCGCGGCGTTTGGCGCGGACCTCCGCGCGGGCATCGAGGAAGAACTTGACCGGCGCGGCGGGGAACACGACCGAGCCCTGATCGCGGCCCTCGGTGACGAGCCGCGGGTGCTGGTGCCCGATGATCCGCTGCTTCTGGACCATGTGCTTGCGGAGCACGCTGATCGCCGCGACGGTCGAGACCAGCCGCGAGACGTCGCGCTCGCGGATGCGTTCGTCGAGCGGCTCGAGCCACGCGAGGATCGCGGGCGGGTCGGTCTGCCAATCGAAGTGCAGGTCGGCATCGAGCACATCCGCGAGGAAGGCCCCGTAGTCGCCCCCTCGGACTTCGTCCTCGTGACCCCGATCAATCGCGATCGCGGTCGCGGCTCGGTACATCGCGCCGGTATCGAGGAAGCTGAGGCGGAGCCGCTCGGCGAGCATGCGGGCGACGGTGGACTTGCCGGTGCCGGCGGGTCCGTCGATCGTCACGATGAGGGGGAACTCGGAGGGCACGTTGTCGGTGGGCGGGTCGGGGAGGCGGGTCTGGCGTGATGGGATCGGCTGCTCGTCGAGAACGTTCTGCGTTGCTCGCGTGCTGATCGTCACTCGGCACCCCCGCCGGCGATGTTCCACTCTGCCCCGGTGACCCCGCGCCCGTGCGGAGCTACTTCCCGAGGCTCTCGATCGCCGCCTCCAGCGCTTCCTTGGACTGGAGCACGCCGAGTGTACCGTCTTCGCCGCCGCGGAAGTCCACGGCGAGCGTGCCGTCGAAACCAACGGAGTTGATCGCGTCGAGCATCGGCGCGAGGTCGTACTCGACATGCTTGGGCGGCGCGGAGCTCATGAGCGCGTCCGCGAGGGCCTCGAGCGAGCCGGGCCCGTCGTCGAGGGCGCTGTCGTCGATCTCGAACTCGAACGTCGCGGCGAGCACGACCGAGGCGTACGGCGTCAGGCGGCGGAGGTAGGTCTCGGGATCGCCCGAATCGTGGGCCTGCTTGAAATCGGGCAGCGTGCCGATGCGGAAGCCGCCGATCTTCTTGATCAGCTCGGTCAGCGACTCGGGCTCGGCGGTCAGGCCCTCGTGCGGGCTGATAAGCAGGTTGATGTCGAGCTTGTCGGCCTGCTTGACGACCTCGCGGACGCGGTCCACGACGCGGTCCTGCGAGTCCTCGTCCTCGGCAGACTGGATTTTCATCGCGGCCGAGTTGCAGCCCAGCAGGCTGGCGGCGTGCAGCACGCGTCGCATGCGGTCGATCGCGGCGAAACCAACCTCGTCGTCGGGGTCGCCGAAGGCTTGGGGCTCGGCCTCGATCAGCAGCAGAATCGCGCAGCCGGACTTGTCGGCTCGGTCGCGGAGCTCGGTCAGACGCTCGGGCGTGGAGCCCACGAGCAGGTCGGTCGAGAGGTTGAGCCCGTGGAGGCCCAGTTCGTCCTTGACGTACGCGGGGACGTCGCCAAGGCGGAGCTTGGGCTGCTGCCGTCCCTTGGACTGGAGCAGGTCGGCGATCGAACTGGCGTTGCAGGTCAGCAGCATCGGGGCGGGCGACTGTATATTTGCTCGGGGTCCGAAGCAAACCGGGCCCGGCATTGCCATCCGAACGACCGATAGCGAAACAAAGCCTGGGGGATACGAAGATGACCGCACCCGACGACCGCCGCTACAGCGATTCCCACGAGTGGTTCAAGGTCGAGGGGGACACCGTCACCGTCGGCATCACCCAGTTCGCGGTCGATCAGCTCACCGACGTGACGTTCGCCGAGATGAAGGGCCCCGGAACGTCCGTTTCCGCGGGCGACGCCGTGGGCGAGGTCGAGAGCGTCAAGACGACGAGCGATATCTACACGGCCGTGGATGGGGAGATCACCGAGGTCAACGGCGAGCTCGATTCCAACCCGGGGATCATCAACGAGGACCCCTACGGCAAGGGCTGGCTCGTGAAGCTCAAGGCGGGCGACACCTCGGCGCTGGAGTCGCTGATGGACGCGGGGACGTACAACGCCGAGCATGGCTGAATCGGTCTCTACCGCACGGGCGTCCCGCCTGTGCCATCTCGTTCACGCTCGCAGAGGCGGGACGCCTGTGCCACGGGGAACCGGGGGACGCCTAAAGTCGCCCGCATGATCCGCTGCGCCGGCGTCACCAAGTCCTACCAGCTCGGCTCCGAGCGCGTCCAGGCCCTCCGCGGCGTGGACTTCGAGATCGCTGAGCCCGGGTTCTACGCGATCATGGGGCAGTCGGGCAGCGGCAAGTCCACGCTGCTGCACCTGCTCGCGGCGCTCGACCGCCCGGACGAGGGCGAGATCGTGATCGGCGGCACGCCCATCCACTCGATGTCGGAGAAGCGGGCGACCGACTTCCGCCGCACCGATCTCGGGATCGTGTTCCAATCGTTCAACCTGATCCCGACGCTGACGGCGCGGGAGAACGTCGAGCTGCCCGGCTTGCTCGCGGGCGACGACCCAGACAAGCTGCAGAAGCGCAGCCGCGAGCTGCTGGATCGGCTGGGCCTGCCGGGCCGCGACGGGCACCGCCCCGAGGCGCTGTCCGGGGGCGAGCAGCAGCGCGTCGCGATCGCGCGGTCGCTGCTGTACGCGCCGCCGGTCCTGCTCGCGGACGAGCCGACGGGGAATCTGGATTCGGCGAGCAGCGAACGACTCTGGAACCTGCTTGGCGAGATCGCGCAGGAGAACGGCATGACCGTCCTGATGGTCACGCACGAGCCGGCGGCGGCGGCCCACTGCCGATCGATCACCATCATCAAGGACGGTCGCGTCGAGGGCACGATCGATACGGAGGGCCTCGATGCGAGCGGCGTGGCGACTCGCTACCAAGGGTTTATCAGCGCGGCCTAGCCGATCGCTGCTCCTGATCGGGGCCGTCACCCTCTCGGCGGCGCTGATCTCTGCGGTCGCGTGCGCGCTCGAATCCGCGGGCGGCGCGATCGAGAAGCAGCTCGAGTCGCAGCTCGGGTCGGCCGAGATCCGCGTCAAGGCGCGCGGCTCGGGCGGGCTCTTTGATTCCGCCCTGCTCGATCAGGTCGAAGCGTGGCCCGGCGTGCTCGCCTCGCTCCCGCGGATCCGCTCGAGCGTCAGCGTGCAGCTCCCGAAGCAGGCGCTCACGCCTGTCGAGGACGGATCCGGCTTCGTCCGCCGTCAGAGCGTGCTGGCGGCGAGCGGCTACGGCAACGGGGTCAGCATCGAGAGTGAGTTCGCGACTCGGCCCGTCACGCTCATCGCGGGACGGCTCCCCGAGACCGACGGCGAGGTCCTCGTCGATGCGCTCATGGCAGAGCGCCTGACCCAGCAGTGGATCGACAACCGCCTCACCGACGATTCGAAAGACCCCGCGGGCGTCAAGGTGGGCTACCTCGAAGTCGAGCGGCCCGAGGTGCCCGACCGCGTCGAGACGATCGAGCAGCGCGACCGGATCCACAGCGCGATCGGCGTGCGGCCCGGCGACGAGCTGTTCGTGGTCCGCCAGCTCTCGCTGCCCGTCTCGGCCGACTCGCTCGCGAAGTTCGGCATCTCCGAGAACATGATGGCGGCGTTCGCCCGCTTCTTCCGGCGGGCAGAGCGGGTCACGGTCGTCGGCATCACCGAGCCCCCGCCGCTGGGCGG
Source organism: Planctomycetota bacterium (assembly GCA_038746265.1). GTDB lineage: Bacteria > Planctomycetota > Phycisphaerae > Phycisphaerales > UBA1924 > JBCBKP01. Next base: position 10,298 of record JBCDKU010000003.1, on the reverse strand, counting down.
CGTGCCGCAGATGACGATGTCGGTCGCGACGCTCGAGCTTGTCACCGGCACGCGGGGCGTGCTCGATCAGATCGAGATCGACCTCGACGACGAGCTGGACCCCGAGGCGGTCTCCGAAGAGATGCAGGCCGCGCTAGGCGAGACGGTGCTCGTCCAGCCCACCGAGATCGTCACGAGCCAGCTCGACAAGAACCTCGAGTCCAACCAGGTGGGCTTCCTGCTCGCCTCGATCCTCGCGATGCTGTCGGCCGCGTTCATCATTATGACGGGGCTCACGACGGGCATCGCCGAGCAGCAGCGGGCGCTCGCGGTGCTGCGTTGCATCGGCGCGCACAAGGCGCAGCTCGCTCAGAGCCAGATCATCACGGGCCTGCTCGTGGGCGGTGTCGGCGCGATTGTCGGCGTGCCGCTGGGCGTGGGCTTCGCGTGGCTGATGACGACGATCTTCGCCGAGCAGCTCCCCACGGGCCTGCGCATCCCCCCCACCATGCTCGCGATCAGCTTCTTGGGCGCGGTCGGCGCGGGGCTCGTCGGCGCCTTGTGGCCCGCATGGCAGGTGGTGCGGGTCTCGCCGCTCAAGGCGCTCACGGGCCGCTCGCAACCGACCAAGCGGGCCGCGATCTGGCGTGTGTTCATCTTCGCGCTGCTTGGGCTCGCGACGCAGGCCGCGATCATCGGGCTCGCGGGGCCTAACTACATCTTCTGGGGCTACGCGATCGTGGGCCTGCCCGCGATGTTCTTCGGGTACTTCCTGCTCGCCGTCCCCGCAACGTCGGCTCTCGCCGCGGGCGTCTCGGGCGCGATCTCGTTTGCGCTGCGGCTTCCCCCGAACCTGCTGGGCAGGACCGTCCGCGCGACGCCCTTCCGCCACGGCTTCACCGCGGGCGCGATGATGACCGGGCTGGCGCTGATGGTCTCGATCTGGACCAACGGCAACTCCGTGCTCAACGACTGGCTCGACAACATCCAGTTCCCCGACGCCTTCGTCAACGGCCTCCGCCTCAGCCCGCAGGCCCAGGACAAGCTCGACAGCCTGCCCTGGATCACCAACACCTGCGCGATCACGCTCCACCCGGTCGAGACCGACGCCTTCGGCGTGACGGGCCTGAGCAGCTACAAGACCTCGTTCGTCGCCTTCGAGCCCAAGCCCTTCTTCGAGATGAGCAACATGGAGTTCGTCGAGGGCGACCGCGCGACCGCCGAGCGCCGGCTCGAAGAGGGCGGCGCGATCATCGTCGGCAAGGAGTTCCGCACCGCCAAGGGCCTCGGCGTGGGCGACATGTTCACCTGCCGCGACGACGGGGCCGAGCACACCTTCGAGATCGTCGGCGTCGTCACCAGCCCGGGCCTCGAGCTCGCGAGCAAGTTCTTCAATATCGGTGAGGAGTACATCGATCAGGCGATCCACGCCGTTTTCGGGTCGCGCACCGACCTGCGCGAGAAGTTCGGCTCGGACTCCACGCAGCTCATCCAGATCTCGTTCGACGAGGACGAGATGATCCGCCGCGCCCGCGCGGACGGCTCGGAAGACGCGGACAAGTGGGCGGTCGCCGAGATCCGCGAGCAGCTCTTCGGGCTGGGCGTCCTCGGCGTGGGGTCGGGCCGGCGGATCAAGGCCCGCATCTTCGAGTTCATCGGCGGCTCGCTCGTCGTCTTCAGCGCCGTCGCGGTCGCCTCGATGCTCGTCGCGTGCTTCGGTGTCGCGAACCTCATCGTCGCGGGCATCGAGGCGCGGCAGTTCGAGTTCGGCGTGCTCCGCGCCGTCGGCGGGCACCGCGGCATGCTCGTCCGGCTCATCATCGGCGAAGCCCTGCTCATCGGCATCACCGCCTCGATCGTCGGGACGCTCATGGGCATCCAGGGTTCGTGGGCCGGGGCGAAGCTCTACGAGGTGGTCGTGGGCGTCTCGGTGAACCCCTTCCCGCCACCGCTGATGCCGATCGCCGTGGGCTGGGGCGTGGTGCTGCTGTTCACGATCGGGGCGGCGATCCCGGCGATCCTGCGGCTCAACGGCCGAAAAACCCGCGAGTTGCTCGCCGCGGCCAAGGGCTAGCCCGAATCGGGCCGAATGCCGGGTTCCCAGACCCCCGGGCTCTCTCTAGACTGTTGCCAGATCTGTTCCAGAGAGAGCCCGTTCCAGAGGGAGCCAGCCTTGATCCGCACCATCGCCGCCTGTGTCCTCGCCGCTGCCTCGGTGTCCGTCTCGTCCGCCGATGTCGTCACAACCCGCACGGGCCAGCAGTACGAGGGCAAGATCCTCTCCGAGACGCCCTCGCGGCTCGAGATCGACACGCTGATCTCGGGCATCCGCACGACCATCACGCTGCAACGCCGTCAGATCGCGAAGGTCGAGCGGAAGCCGCTACCGGAGAATTTCTTCGAAGGTGGCTCCGGTGGCTCGGGGAGTTCCGGCGGGTCCGGCGGCGGCAATTCGACCGCGTCCGGCCCGACCGGCAACCGGACCGGCAACCCGACCGGCGATCCCGCGGGCCGCGACCCGATCCGCGGCACCACGCCCGCGCTCAGCGACGGCGCGCCGCGCTTCATGGAGGTCCCGATCATCGGCGGCATCGGCGAGGAGGTCACGATGCCGGGCGTCGAGCAGGCGCTCGATCTCGCCCGCCGCCGCGGCGTCGAGAACATCGTCTTCAACATCGAGAGCCCGGGCGGGTTTGTGTACGAAGCCGCCGCGATCATGGAACTGCTCGCCGACCACGACGAGCGTTTCAACTACTACGCGGTGATCGAACGCGGGGGCGCGATCAGCGCCGCGACGGTGTTTGTCGCCGCCGCCGACAAGATCTTCATGCGGTCCAACTCGAGCGTGGGCGGCGCGGTCGCCTACGGAACGAACAACTCGACCGGCGCGACCGAGGTGGACGCGAAGTTCAACTCGATCTGGGCGGCCGACGTCTCCGGCCTCGCGGGCTCGAACGGGCACGAGGAGATGCTGTTCCGCGCGATGATCATCCCGAGCGCCGAGGTCCACATGGACCCCGAGACGGGCGAACTCTCGAGCAGCCGCCAGCAGGGCTGGGAGGAGATCGACAACGCGGTGACCGTGCTCACGCTGACCGCGTCGATGGCGGAGAAGACCGGGCTCGCCACGATCAGCGACGACGGCATCGAGAACCTTGGCGACGCGATGATCGGCGCCGGCTGGTCCGAGATGGGCGGGCAGGGCCAGAGCGCGATGCAGCGGGCGGCCGTCTCGCGGACGAGGCAGGTCGAGGCCCTCGACGACGCCCTCGACGAACTGAACGACCGCCTCCGCCGCGCGAGCCGCAAGACCCGGTGGTCGAAGACCGAGGCGATGCGCGAGGTGCGGACCTGGGAGCGGCTGCTCCGCCAGGTGGACGACAACAACGACCGGCTCCGCAAGGAGGGCGCGCTGCACGCGCTCGTCGATTCGGCCGAGATCGACGAGATCCGCGAGCGGTGGGCCGAGCTCCGCGAGGAACTCCGCTCGATCCGCTGACAATCCTCGAAACCGCCGCAAACGCGGACGCGAACCGCCAGACGTGACCCGCTCATGACCCGCTTGAACTTCACGAAGGAACCCGCCGTGCGATCCGGACTCATCTCCCGACTTCTCGTGTCCTGTGCGTTCCTGCTGCCCGCGGCCGCGAGCGCCGACATCCTCGAGACCACCTCGGGCCAGCGGTACGAGGGCAAGATCACCTCGGAGACCGGTGCGGGCGTGACGATCGACACGCTGATCGCGGGCATCCGGGCCGAGATCACCGTGGCGCGGCGGCAGGTCAAGAGCGTCGAGTACAAGCCGCTCCCCGAGGGATTCTGGGAGGGCAAGTCCGAGAGCCAGACCAAGAAAGAAGAATCTGAGAAGAGCAAGGCGGATGACAAGGCCGACCGCAACGCGGAGCGCCGGGCGCGGGCGGAGCGGATGCGGGCCGAGCGCAACGCGCCGCGGTACGCCGTCATCGAGGCGCACGGCGGCATCGGCAACGAGGTCAACAACCATGCGCTCGAGAAGGCGCTGGGCGACGCCAAGAGCCGCCGCATCGAGTACGTCATTTTCAGCATCGACAGCCCGGGCGGTTACCTCTACGACGCCTACGACATGATCGAGACTCTCCGCCGCTACGAGGAGGACTTCACCTACATCGCGCTGATCGAGAACGGCGGCGCGATCAGCGCCGCGACGGTGTTCGTTGCCTCCGCCCAGCACATCTTCATCCGCCGGAGCGGCACGGTCGGCGCCGCGACCGCGTACTCGACCGATTCCTCGACCGGCGCCGCCGAGGTGGACGCGAAGCTCAACTCCGCGTGGGCCGCCGGCCTCGCGTCGCTCGCGGCCTCCCGCGGGCACGAGCCCGAGCTCTTCCGCGCGATGGCCGAGGTGCCCATCGAGATCTACATCAACAAGGACTCGGGCGACGTCCGCACGTCCAACCCGGGCGGCCCCGGCTGGGACAAGGTGGACGGCGACGAGACCATCCTCACCCTCCGCGCTGACCAGCTCGACAAGTACTGCATCGGCACCACCTATGCAGGCGAGCCCGAGGGCCTCGCAGAGCTGATCGGCGTCGAGATCTGGCGCGACGGCGGCCGCTCGGTCAACGCCGCCTTTGCACGCGCCGGTACCGAGCGTGTCGAGCTCGAGGAGGACTTTAACGCTTCGCTCGCCCGCTACAAGACCTCGATGGACGGCTACAACCGCGCTGTCGAGCGGGCGAACCAGTACCGCACGCAGAACTCGCAGCGGACGGGCTACCTCCAGACCGCGCTCCGCGAGGTCGAGACGTGCATGAGCGAGCTCGGCAAGATGGCCAAGTACCTCGAAGAAGCCGAGAAAACCGGGGCCCAGCACCTGACCTTCCCGCCCGAGATCGGCCATGACGTCTACGTCACGCTCGAGCAGCTGCGGGCCGACGTGCTCAACGCCATGTGATCCCATGTGATCCGGTGATTCCGCGATCACGAGAGCGAAGTCTCCCTAGGCTTCTGCGGTGCCCGACCCCAGACCCTTCGAAGTCGTCAGCGAGTTTGATCCCATGGGCGATCAGCCCGAGGCGATCGCCCGGCTCACGCGCGGCATCGAGGAGGGCAAGCGGCACCAGTGCCTGCTCGGCGCGACCGGCACGGGCAAGACCTTCACGATGGCCAACGTCATCGCGGAGACCCAGAAGCCCACGCTGATCATCAGCCACAACAAGACGCTCGCCGCCCAGCTCTACGAGGAGCTCCGCGAGTTCTTCCCGCACAACTCCGTCAACTACTTCGTCAGCTACTACGACTATTACCAGCCCGAGGCCTATATCCCGGGCCGCGACATCTACATCGAGAAGGACGCGAGTCGCAACGACGACCTCGACCAGCTCCGCCTCGCCTCGACCAGCAACCTGCTCTCGCGGCGCGATTCGGTCGTGATCGCCTCGGTCTCCTGCATCTTCGGCCTCGGCTCGCCCAGCGCGTACTCCGAGAAGGTCATGACCATCACCCGCGGCTCCGAGATCGGTCGCCGTGATTTCTTCATGGCGCTCAACGCCATGCAGTACCAGCGCTCCGACATCGACTTCAAACGTGGAACGTACCGGGCGCGGGGCGACGCGATCGAGGTCTGGCCCGCCTACGAGAAGTTCGCGGTCCGCATCGAGATCTTCGGCGACGAGATCGACAAGCTCGAGCTCATCAACCCCGTCTCGGGCGAGCTGCTCGCAGAGGAACGCCAGTTTTTCCTGTTCCCCGCGGTCCACTACGTCATGCCCGAGGACCAGCTGCAGGCCGCGATCGACGGCATCCGCACCGAGCTCGACGCCCGTGTACTCGAGCTGCGGAGCCAGGGCAAGCTGCTCGAGGCACAGCGGCTGCTCGCGCGGACCAAGTACGACCTCGAGATGATCGAGGAGGTCGGCTTCTGCAACGGCATCGAGAACTACAGCCGCTACATGGACGGCCGCGCACCGGGCGAGCGGCCCTTCACGCTGCTCGACTACTTCGACTACGCCCCGCCCGACCCGAACAAGAAAGCCGAGATCGCGGGCAAGCTCCACGCCGAGCCCGACGCCGGCGCGGTCGGACGCGACGCCCGCGAGGACGAGCAGCGGTACGGCGTCACGCGGCAGAACCTCTCCGATTGGCTCGTCATCATCGACGAGTCGCACGTCACCATCCCGCAGATCAACGCGATGTTCAACGGCGACAAGGCCCGCAAGGACGTGCTCGTCGAGCACGGGTTCCGCCTCCCCTCCGCGCTCGACAACCGCCCGCTGCGGTTCGAGGAGTTCGAGGCGATGGTGCCGCGGCTGCTGTTCGTCTCCGCGACGCCCGGGCCCTACGAGCTCGACAAGGTGCAGGGCGAGGTCGCCGAGCAGGTCATCCGCCCGACAGGCCTGCTTGATCCGGTCGTCGAGATCCGACCGGCCCAGAACCAGATCGCGGACCTCATCGAGGCCTGCCGCGAGCGCGTGGACGAGGGCGACCGCGTGCTCGTCACCGCGCTCACCAAGCGGCTCTGCGAGGACCTGACCAACTACCTCGCGAAGCAGAACCTCCGCGTGCGGTACCTGCACTCCGAGATCGACACGCTCGAGCGGGTCGAGATCATCCAGGGCCTCCGCATGGGCGAGTTCGACGTGCTCGTCGGCGTCAACCTGCTCCGCGAGGGCCTCGACATGCCCGAGGTCAGCCTCGTGTGCATCCTCGACGCCGACAAGGAGGGCTACCTGCGGTCGGCCACGAGCCTCATCCAGCAGATGGGCCGCGCCGCGCGGAACGACAAGGCCAAGGTCATCCTCTACGCCGACACGATGACCAGCGCCATGTCGGCCGCGATCGGAGAGACCGAGCGCCGCCGCGCGAAGCAGATGGCGTACAACGAGGAGCACGGGATCACACCCGCGACGATCCGCAAGTCGATCCGCCGCGGCATCGAGGCCGAGCTCAAGAGCCGCCGCAAGGCACGCGACGCCGTCGAGTCCGACGAGCCGATGGTCAGCGCCGACGACCTCGTCGCGACGCTCGAGGGCGAGATGCTCGAGGCCGCCGAGCAGATGAAGTTCGAGCGGGCGGCGTCGCTGCGCGACCAGATGCGCAAGGTCCAGGACCTGATCGAGGCTGAGAAGGTCGCCCGCGATTCCGACCCGACCGCGACCGACGAGGAGAAGGCGGGCCCGGTGATGGTCCGGCGCTCCGAGATCGAGCGAGCGATCAGCGGACGCCCCAAGGGTAAGAAGAAGCGCCGCAAGACGGGCAAGGCGTCGAGCCACCGCTCCAAGTCCCGCCGGCCCGGGCGCTAAAGTCCCGCATGACCTCCCGCCAGATCCAGGACTCCGGAACCAGCTTCTCCCGCCGCCTCGCGTACTTCGCGATCGGGATCGCGATCGGGCTGGTGATGCTCGGGTTCTTCCGGTCGGCCGCGCGGCAGGAGGCGGCCCAGCGTGAAGCCGAGCGCGAGGCCGACCAGCAGACCCAGCAGACCCTCGAAATCACGCCCGAGACGCCGGTCAAACCCTGACATCCCGCCTGCGTCCGACGCCGGACTCCGTCCGAACATACCGTCACGCAGGCCCGTGTCCGCGGGCCGTCAGAAAGCCGGGAGCGTGACTTGCCTTCAGAAGCCGTCGTCGAAGCGAAGCTCATCAACGCCGCCAACGCCGAGATCTCCGACGCCCTCTCCGAGCGGCTCATCCGCGTCCGGGGCGCCAAGGAGCACAACCTCAAGGGCGTCGATCTCGACCTGCCCCGCGACAAGCTGATCGTCATGACCGGGCTCTCGGGCTCGGGCAAGTCGTCGCTCGCGTTCGACACGATCTTCGCCGAGGGGCAGCGGAAGTACATGGAGTCGCTGTCGGCCTACGCCCGGCAGTTCCTCGACCAGCTCAAGAAGCCCGACGTCGAGGAGATCGAGGGCATCCCCCCCACCATCGCGATCGAGCAGCGCTCCGCGGCCCACAACCCGCGCTCGACCGTCGCGACGACCACCGAGATCTACGACTACCTCCGCCTGCTCTACGCCCGCTGCGGCAAGCCCTACTCGTGGGCACCGACCAAGACCAAACGCGACGGCACCGTCACCGCACGCTCCGGCAAGCCGATCGAAGCCAGCAGCTCGACGCAGATCGTGGATGCCGTCATGGGCTGGCTCGAAGACGTTAAAGACAAGGGCCCACGCCTGCTGATCCTCGCGCCGGTCGTCCGCGGCCGCAAGGGCTTCCACAAGGACGTCCTCGAGGACCTGTTCAAGAACGGCTGGCAGCGGGCACGCGTCAACGGCGAGGTCACCGACCTCCGCGACGCGCTCAAGGAGGGCGGCGAGAACCCGCTCAACCTGCACCGCCACAAGAAGCACACGATCGAAGCCGTCATCGACCGGCTCGTGCTCAAGGCCGACATCCGGCAGCGGCTCGCCGAATCGGTCGAGGCCGCCCTACGGCTCGGCGAGGGCTCGCTTGTTCTCGCCAAGGCAGACCCAGACTCCAGGGACACCTACACCGACCACGCCTTCAGCACCAACTTCGCCGACCCCGATCACCCCGAGTGCTCGATCGACGAGCTCTCGCCCAGGCTCTTCAGCTTCAACAGCCCCTACGGTGCCTGCCCGACCTGCCACGGCCTCGGCTCGATCCTCGAGTTCGATGAGGAGCTCGTCTTCCCCGATCACGACCGCTCGCTTGCGCGGGGCGGCATCGCGCCGTGGAAGAAGAACGGCCCGGGCGGCATGGTCTACCCCAAGTACCTCCGCCGCTTCTGCCGCGCAATGGGCCTCTCGGGCCACGAGACGATCAACGAGCTCGACGAGGACACCTACCGCATCCTCGCGCACGGCACGACAGAAGAAGACCACGAGGCCTACGGCGTCTCGTGGGACGGCGTCCTGCCCATGCTCGACGCGTGGTTCGAGAAGACCGAGTCCACGTGGGCCAAGGACCACCTGCACCAGTTCCAGTCCGAGTCGGTCTGCCCCGAGTGCCGGGGCGACCGCCTCCGCATCGAGGCGCTGCACGTCCAGATCTCGTCGAGCCACACCGCCGACACCAACCGCGCCTTCTCCCCAACCGTCATCGGCCGCCCGACCAGCGACGGCACGATGCTCAACATCTCCGAGCTCTCGCGGCTCAACATCGACGACGCGATGGCCTTCATCGAGAACCTCGAGCTCTCGAAGGAGCAGGCCCAGATCGCCGAGCCGATCGTCCGCGAGGTCGGCAACCGCCTCCGCTTCCTCGCCTCGGTCGGGCTCGAGTACCTCTCCCTCGACCGACGCACCGCGACGCTCTCGGGCGGCGAGGCCCAGCGCATCCGCCTCGCCACGCAGGTCGGCTCGGGCCTCGTCGGCGCGTGCTACGTCCTCGACGAGCCCACGATCGGCCTGCACCAGCGCGACAACGACCGCCTGATCGCCACGCTCCGCCACCTCACCGATCTCGGCAACACCGTCCTCGTCGTCGAGCACGACGAGGACATGATCCGCTCCGCCGACCACGTCGTGGACATCGGTCCGGGCCCCGGCGTGCACGGCGGCGAGGTCGTCGCCCAGGGCACCGTCGAGGACGTCTCGAAGACCAAGTCCTCGCTCACCGGCGACTACCTCTCCGGACGCCGATCGATCGACGCCCCAGAAGAGCGGCGCACGCTCACCGAGAAGAAGGCCCTCGTCGTCAAGGGCGCCCGCGCCAACAACCTCAAGAAGATCGACGCGACCTTCCCGATCGGCGGGCTCATCTGCGTCACGGGTGTCTCGGGCTCAGGCAAGTCCACGCTCGTCAACGACATCCTGCTCAAGTCCGTCAAGCAGCACCTCCGCGGAGGCTCCTCACGCGAGAAGCCCGGCGCCCACACCCGCGTCAACGGGCTCAACCAGATCGACCGCATCATCGAGGTCGATCAGTCCCCCATCGGACGCACGCCCCGCTCCAACCCCGCGACCTACACCGGCATCTTCGACGACATCCGCAAGGTCTTCACGCAGTCCAAGGAGTCCAAGGTCCGCGGCTACAAGCCGGGCCGCTTCAGCTTCAACGTCGCCGCCAAGTCGGGCGGCGGACGCTTCGAGGCCTGCCAGGGCCAGGGCACCAAGCGCATCGAGATGCACTTCCTCCCCGACGTCTACGTCGAGTGCGAGGTCTGCCGCGGCAAGCGCTACAACCGCGAGACGCTCGAGGTCCTCTACCGCGGCAAGTCGATCGCCGACGTGCTGGGCATGACCATTGAGACCGCGTGCGAGTTCTTCGAGAACCACCCCAAGATTCTGCGGTTCGCGCAGTGCCTCCGCGACGTCGGGCTGGGCTACCTCGAGCTCGGGCAGCCCTCGACGACGCTCTCGGGCGGCGAGGCTC
>JBCDKU010000002.1:0-80832 GCA_038746265.1 Planctomycetota bacterium | reverse complement strand
TCCATCGACTTCGCGCTGATCGCGATATCGAAGAAGTCCCGCTCATAGAAGATGTCGAGGTACTCCTCAAGCTTGGCGATCATGATCGAGAGCAGGTAGCCGTGCTTGTGCTCGCTGAAGTAGGCACCGAGCTCCTTCGCGCGGGCCTGCTTGTCCTTGCGCTCGATGATCGAGCCCTCGTTCACGCCCACGCGGATCGGGATGCCCGCGTCCTTGCACGCGTCGATCACGTCCTCGACCTGCCTGCGGTCGTTGATGTTGCCCGGGTTGAGCCGGATCTTGTGGACGCCCGCCTCGACCGCCTCGAGCGCTCGCTTGAAGTGGAAGTGCACGTCCGCCACGATCGGCACCGTGACCTGCTTCAGGATCTCCTTGAGCGCCTCGGTGTCCTTGCGCTCGGGCACCGCCACCCGCACGACGTCCGCCCCTGCCGCGACCATCTTGTTGATCTCGCCCACGCACGCGTCGATGTCGTGCGTGTAGCCCGAGGTCATCGTCTGGACGCTGACCGGCGCGACCTCGGAGGGGTTGCCCTTCGAATCGGCAAGCCCGCCGCCGACCTGCACGCGGCCGGTCCGGTCGTCACCAAGGAAAATCGGTCGAGTCTTTCGGCGTGGAGTCATATCGAGGCATCGTAGAGACGCCCGCCGGGCACCGCCGGTTCGCTACGCCTCGAGGTTGACGGTACCGCCGACCTGCCCCATCGCCGCCTCGCGGGCGATCCGGTCGCCCCGCTCGTCGCGACGGCCCGCCATCGCGGCCGCCTCCTTCATCGCCCCGTCGCTCAGCAACAGCGCCACCGCGGGCACGCCCGCGCGGCCCGCCAGCCGCTCGACCGCACGCCGATCGGCCCGAGACAGCCCCGACCGATTCGCCGCCTTGTGGAAGATCCGCCGCTCCAGCGGGAGCGCGGCGAGCCGGCGCCGCGAGAGATGCCACAGCACCGCCGCACCCAGACCGATCACGATCGCCGCCACGATCCCTGCGCCGGCCATCGGTCGCTCGACCTCGGGCAGCGCTGGCGGCGGTGCGCCCGCGATCTCGATCAGCCCGAGCTCCGGAGGTGCCCCGGCGTCTCCTGCCGGGCCGGTCCGGGTCGCGCCCGAGAGCAGCTGCCCCATCGCCTGCTGCGCGAGTTCCTGCGAGGTTCCGAAATGCATCACGCCACCGCCTTCACCGCGTCGCCCGCGCGAGTCCGGTTCGACGCGATCACGCGGAGCGCGCTGCGTGCCGCCCGACGCCGCACGCGCTCGTCCATTTCTTCCGAGGACATCTCGCCCACACGCGTGATCACGCCCTCCCACCGCGGCTCGCCGCACGAGATGACGCGCGACTCGCGCTCGGTGAGCCACGCCGCCGCGAGACGATGCATCGGACGCTCGTCGTGCAGCATCTCCTCGATGGATTCGATCACGACCGGCTCATACCGCACGCCGCCCTCACGGTCGGCCGCGCGGAGCAGGCCCCGCACGGCGTTCGCCCGCACGCGGTGCTCGGCATCGGACCGCACCGCGAGCAGCGCGTCGCGCCCCCGCTTCGGGTCGAGCGCCGCGATCGCCTCGATCGCGTTCGCGCGGACACGCACGTCGCGCGACGCCGTGGCGTCCTCAAGAACCGCGGCGATCCGCGGATCATCGATGCCCTGCATCTCGCCGATCGCCGCGATGGCAGTCGCCGCTACACGCAGCCCGCCGTCGAGCGCGGTTTCGTCGAGCCGCGCCAGGGCGATCAGTTCGTCGAGGATGAGATCGCTCCGGCGGATCCTGCGGAGCGAGGTGATGGTCTGGATCCGCTCGAGCGCGTGCCCCGCACGCATCCGTGATCGCGCGACACCCAGCAGCGACTCGGGCTCGTCGCGGAGCCACCGCCGCAGCACCAGCCGGCCCGCGACCCCGTGGGCCCACGGGTCCCGGCGTGCGGATTCATCGAGCGCGATCCGCCGCGCCCACGCAGTCGGCGCGCGGCGGATGAGATCCCCGAGCCGCGACCGTGCCCGCTCCGACGCCCTGACCGGGATCCGGAACGACGCGCCGTCCACGCCCGTGCTCGACCACCGAAGCGCCGCCGTCCGGGCGACACGCTCGTCCGCGTCGAGGCACAGGTCGGGCAGGTCAGACGCCGACGCCGCCCGCGCGAAGACCGCCCGCGCCTGCGTGTCGGGGTCCGCGAGCATCGGCTCGAGCGCCAAACGCCGCAGCGCGGGCCGCAACCCCGACGCCGCCGCCAACGGGCCGAGACCACGCCGGGCTTCGACAGAGAGTTCCCGCACCGCCCGCTCGTCCGGCAGCGGTCCATCGGGCCGCAGCACCGCCGCGTCCTCGATCGAGCGGGTCTTTAGATCAATCTGAGCGAGCATCGCCGCCCGGGCGGGCCGGAAGACCAGGTGCCACGACGCGAGGATCGCCTCGTGCTCCGCGACATCCGCAGCCCGCGCGACGCGATCGAGCGCCGCCGTCTTCAGCGCGCCGGTGCACAGCCACCGCCACGCCAGCCCACGCATCGCCGCGTCGCCGCGCCGGAGCGTCGAACGCAGGAGCCGGTGCCCCGAGCGGTTCGGGTCCGAGAGCAACGCTGAAAGTTCGCTCGCCGCCGGCGACGCCCGCCCGCTCGCCGTGACGCTGGCCGCCAGTTCCACGATCCGCGGCAGGAGTTCCCGCCGCCCGTGCTTCTCGAAGCCCTCGATCAGATCGACGGCCGCTGCCAGCACGCTGTCACCTGGGATGAGCCGCCCCGCCGCGACGCCCCGGAAGATCGACTCGACAAGTTCCGCCGCCCGGTCGCCCTCACGACGCCCGGCTCCGGTGAGCGAGCGGGCCGCGAGCCGGATCGCGTCCGGATCGGCGAGGTCCGCCGCCAGAGCCGCGGCCGCGTCGTGCGGCGGCGCGGCCGTCTCCAGGAGGTCTTCCGCCGCCCCGATCAACACTGTCCGCGGGATGGCGTCGATGAGCCGCTGCCGGGCCGCGTCGTCGAGATCGTGCCACCGCGCCACGCAGGTCGTCGCAAAGAGTTGCTGCGTCTCGGGTTGGCCGTTTGCCGCGATCCGATCGACCAGAACGACGGCCAGCGGCCCGAGATCCGTTGCCGGCAGTGTGTCCCAGGACACCCGCGCAGCGGTCACGGCGTCCCTCAGACCCATGGCCCGGAGGAGGTCAGCCCCTCGAATCGGAGGTTTCTGTCGCTTGAATGACAGGTTGTCAAGCATGTGCGAAGATCCGATTCAGAAGACCCCCAAAACTGGCTTGAGAGAGTGCCCAACTTTCAAGTTTTGGTAGACAGCAGATGGGCATCCCGAATATATTGGGGTCCGGTGTCTCACATCGGGCCGAGGCGGATCGGTCGACTGTGAGCAGGGGGTTAGAAGCGGAACACCAGCGCCTGCGCATCCGTGGTTCCCGTCCACCTGCATCTCGCGTGTCCATGCCGGAGCTGGCGTCCGTACCAGCCACAGGCCCGCAGGACTCACGAAGGTGCCAAGACGGACCCAACGTCGGCCGCCCGCCTCCAACCGCCTGAAGATGCCACGGCCCGCGCCGCGTCGGCCCCCGATTGGCCCCGCTGCGCACGAAATGCCCGGAGAACGACCGTGAGCCAGACGATCAAAGCCGGAGCCGCCCAGTCCCACCACGTCATTCTCTACGAGCGGGCCCTGCACCCGGAGCTCTTCCAGCTGCGCGAGCGTGATCGGATCTCTCGCCCCACCTACGAGCTCGAGGCGTGGCTCATGCCCGGCTCGCACGCCCTCCGCTTTGAGCACGGCGGCGGCTGCCTCTCAGAACTCGTGACCGAATCGATCGCCGCCGCCCCGGACTCGGGCGTCGTCGCGAGCTTCGCGGCCGCCGGCGAGCACGATTTCGACCGCAGCTTCGCCACCCGCGGCGTCACCTACATGACCACCGTCCAGACCGAGCAGTTGTCGGACAACCTCTTCCTCGGCACCCTCGACGAGATGCGGGCCTACGGCCGCGAGATCGAGGCGATCCTCCACCAGTGGACCGACGAGGCGGGCGACAACCTTTCGATGCTCGACGTCCAGCGCTTCAGCAAAGAAGTCCACGTCCAGGCCTACCACCTGCTCGCCGCCGGCGGGTACGTCCTCCGCACGCAGACGATCTTCGAGCACAAGTAAGCACCGCCGCCGCGGTGGCACATGCGTCCCGCGTACGCGCTGTCTTTCGACGGTCTTCGTGGTTGAGGCATGCGATCCGCGCATCCGCCTGGCGGACTGCGAATGATCCCCGCATGTCCGAGACCAAGGCCAAAGCCGGGGCCGACGCGCCCAACTACAAGAAGACGCTGAACCTGCCCAAGACCGCCTTCCCGATGAAGGCGAACCTCGTGCAGAACGAGCCCGCCAGCCAGAAGCGCTGGGCCAGGATTGATCTCTACGCCAGACTCCGCGAGGCCCGCAAGGACAGCCCCCGCTACAGCTTCCACGACGGCCCGCCCTACGCCAACGGCTCGATCCACCTCGGGCACCTCATGAACAAGTGCCTGAAGGACTTCGTCGTCCGCAGCCGCTCGATGATGGGCTTCGACTGCCCCTTCGTGCCGGGCTGGGACTGCCACGGCCTGCCCATCGAGCACAAGGTCATGACGGAGATGGTCGAGTCGGGCAAGGCGGCCAAGCTCGCCGACCTGCCGGAAGCCAAGTCCAAGACCATCATCCGGTCTGAGTGCCAGAAGTATGCCGAGAAGTATGTCAAGCTCCAGACGGGCCAGATGCAGCGGCTGCTCACGCTCGCGGATTACGGCGCCCCCTACCTCACGATGAAGCCCGCGTACGAGGGCGCGGTCCTCGATGTCCTCGCGGACCTGATCGAGAAGGGGCTTGTCTACCGCGCGCTCAAGCCCGTGCACTGGTCGATCGCGAACGAGACCGCGCTCGCCGAGGCCGAGCTCGAGTATCAGGACCGCGAGGATCTGTCTGTCTACGTGGACTTCGAGGCCGCCGACGGATCGGCCGTCTACGACGCGTTTGGTGTCGCGGATGACGACGACCGCCCGGGCCTCACGCCCAGCTTCATGATCTGGACGACAACCCCGTGGACGCTGCCCGCGAACTACATGATCGCGGTGCACGAGGGCGTGAAGTACGCGCTCGTCCGCATCGACGGCAACATCACGGTGCTGGCCGAGAAGCTCATCAACAAGGTCACCGAGATGGCGGGCTCCGAGGACGTCGAGGTCCTCGCGACGTGCATGGGCGACAAGCTCGTCGGGCTCAAGTACCGCCACCCGTTCATCGAGGTGCCCGCCTCGGGCACGCCGGTCGCCGGGCACAAGGCGTCGCTCGAGAAGGTCTGGACGATCGTGACCGCCGACTACGTCACGACCGAGGACGGCACGGGGCTTGTCCACACCGCGCCGGGCCACGGCGCGGACGACTACGCGACGGGCCTCAAGAACAGCATGCCGGTCTACTGCCCGGTGCAGGCCAACGGCGACTACGACCAATCGGTCCCCGAGTGGATCCGCGGGATGTCGATCTGGGACGCGAACGAGAAGATCGCGACGCACGTCGAGAACTCGGGGCATCTGTTCTACAAGCACCGCTTTGACCACAGCTACCCGCACGACTGGCGCTCGAAGACGCCCGTGATCTTCCGCTGCACCGAGCAGTGGTTCGTGTCGGTCGATCAGAAGGCGGGCGAGCACTCGCTCCGCAAGATGGCGCTCGAGCGGATCACCAGCGAGGACGATCTGAAGTTCGTCCCCGCGTGGGGCCGCAACCGCTTCCGCGGCATGCTTGAGAGCCGGCCCGACTGGTGCATCAGCCGCCAGCGTTCGTGGGGCCTGCCGATCCCGGCGTTCGTGATGCCCGACGAATCGAGCTTCATGACCGCCGCCGTCGTACGCGCCATCGCAACACTCTTCCGCGAGACGGGCTCGAACGCGTGGTTCGGGAAGTCTGCGTCGGAGCTGCTCGCTCACTACGACCCGCGCGCGGACAGCGACGCGCCCGAGGCGGTCCGGTCGGGTGAGGTCACGATCGACCAGCTCGCACCGGGCGGCGACATCCTCGACGTCTGGTTCGAATCGGGCACGAGTTGGAACGCCGTCATGCGGCAGCGGTTCGGCGACGAGGCCGTCCCGGTCGAGGTCTACCTCGAGGGCTCCGATCAGCACCGCGGGTGGTTCCAGACGTCGATCCTGCCCGCGCTCGGCGTGCTCGGCACGCCACCGTACAAGGCGATCCTGACGCACGGCTTCTGCGTCAACAAGGAAGGCAAGAAGCTCAGCAAGTCGTCGGGCGACTCGATCGAGCAGCTGTTCGAGAAGTACGGCGCCGACGTGCTCCGCTGGTGGGTGTGCTCGCTCAGCTACGAGGGCGACGTCAAGGTCGATGACGACTTCTTCAAGCTCGCGGGCGAGAGCTACCGCAAGATCCGCAACACGCTGCGGTTCTGTCTGAGCAACCTGATGGACTTCAACGCCGAGACGGACGCGGTCGATCTGAAATCGATCGACCCCAAGTCGCCCGAGGCGTGGATCCTCGCGGACCTCGACGCGGTGACGCACGCCGTGCGCAAGGGCTACGAGTCGTTCGACTTCAAGAGCGTGCACAACGAGCTGTACGACTTCTGCAACGACGCGCTGAGCTCGGTCTACCTCGCGCTCGCGAAGGATCGTCTCTACTGCGACAAGCCCGATTCGCCGAGGCGACGGCGCTCGCAGACGGCGCTGCACCTAATCGCCGATCGGCTCTGCCGCCTGCTCGCGCCGGTGCTGTGCCACACGGCCGACGAGGCGTTCCGCGACCTGCACGGCGACGACGGATGCGTGCACCTTGAGACCTTCACCGAGGAACTGGGCCTGCACCCCGATGCGGGCTGGCAGCACCTCGACGCGATCCGGGACGACGTGCTGCGCGCGCTCGAGGGCGCGAAGTCGTCGATGGACCTCGAGAATCCGCTCGATGCGGGGGTGACGCTGCCCGATCCCGACGGCGTACTCGGCGGCTACGACGCGGACGATCTCGCGGACCTGTTCGGGGTGAGCCGGGCGGCGATCGGCGGGTCGGTGGAGATCATCGATCTGCGTGACCAGCCACGCTGCGACCGCAGCCGCAAGCGGCACGAGACGGTGAAGGAGCGGTCCGACGGCGGGACGCTCTGCGACCGGTGCGCCGACGCGGTCGGGGTGGGCTGAGCCGGCCTGCTGGCGCAGACGTTGCAGGGCCGCCGTGATCGGGGCTCCGATGTCGAGTTGACGCAACGATCGGCCGATGGCTGTTGCCGTGACGCAACACGATCCATCAGACGACGCCCCGCCGAGCGCCGAAACCGCGCACACGCCGCCCGAGACCGACGGCGAGCTGCCGGATCGGCTTCAGGCGCTGTCGCACGAGCTGCGCTCGATGCTCGACGGCTCGCTGCGGTGGCTCTCGCTCGCCTCGAAGGGGCTGCCCGAGATCGGCGACGGGCCGGCGTCGGAGGACCTCGAACGCACACGGCGGCAGCTCGAGCACGTCCGAGAATCACTCGTCCAGATGACGGAGATCATTGCCGCGGCGGGCCGATTCGACATCGCGACTGAGACCGCGAAGAAGGGCTACCGCTCACTCGTCGCCAGCGTGACGCTGCGCGAGGCGATCGACCACGCGATCGCGGTGATCCGGCCCGAGGCGGCCGAGATGGGCGTGACGATCGGGATCTCCGCAACGGATGACGTCTCGGATCTTTCTGCGGGTCCGATGTACAGCCTGATCCTCAACGGCCTTCGGAATGCACTGGAATCGATCGCCCAGGCGACCGGCGGACAGCCGGGCGAGGGGATCATCCGGGTCTCCCTGAAGCGCGCGCACAAGGACGGTCGTGATGTTGCCGAGCTCTCGATCTCGGATGACGGCGTCGGACCGCCCGCGCTCGATGAGACGCGGACGGTGTTCGACGTGGGCTATTCGACGCGGACAGGCGAGTGCCAGACGCGCGGGCTCGGGCTCTCGCTGAGCCGTGAGATCGTGCGGGAGCTGGGCGGCTCGATCGAGCTGGTCGAGGGCAAGTCCAAGAACCCGCTGCGGCCCGGCGCGGCGCTGCGCGCGACGTGGCCGATCGACGAGGACGGCCCGGGCGCATGACCGCGAAGGCGCGCACATTGGTGGTTGACGACGACCGAACGGCTGGGTCGTCGCTCGCGGCGTACCTCGCCGAGGTGGGGCACGACGCGCACGCGCTGCCGGACGCTCCGTCGGCGCTTCAGGCGCTCGGTGAGGCCGAGAAATCGGGTCGGCCCGTGGACGTCGTCATCAGCGACATGTCCATGCCTGGCATGACGGGGATGCAGTTGCTCGAGCAGATCGTCGAGCGGCACCCGGGGACGAGCGTCATCATCATCACGGGGTACGGCACGATCGAGGCGGCGGTCGAGGCGGTGCGGCTCGGCGCGGTGGACTATCTGACCAAGCCCGTGATGGACGACGAGCTCGAGGTCGCGGTCGAGCGGGCGCTCAAGAACCGAAGGCTCGCGAAGGAGAACGTCGCGCTGCGCGCGCAGGTCGAGGACCGCTACGGGCTGGAGAATCTCGTCGGCGCGGACCCGCGGATGACGCGGGTGTACGAGCTCGTCGAAGCCGTCGCGGGCAGCAAGACAACCGTCCTGATGTCGGGCGAGAGCGGCACGGGTAAGAGCCTCGTCGCGCGGGCGATCCACACGCGGTCGGGGCGGTCGGCCGAGCCGTTCGTCGAGATCTCGTGCGGCTCGATCCCGGAGACGCTGCTCGAGAGCGAGCTGTTCGGGCACGTCAAGGGCGCCTTCACGGGCGCGCACGCGGACAAAGTCGGGCGCTTCCTCGCGGCGAACGGCGGAACGATCTTTCTCGACGAGATCAACTCCGCGAGCGCCGGGATGCAGCTCAAGCTGCTCCGCGTGCTGCAGGAACGGAAACTCGAGCCGGTCGGCTCGACGGAATCGATCGAGGTCGATGTGCGGGTGATCCTCGCCTCGAACCAGGCGCTCGAGGAGCTCGTCGCGGCGGGGACGTTCCGGCAGGACCTGTACTACCGGATCAATGTCGTGAAGATCGAGCTGCCGCCGCTGCGGGAGCGGACGTCGGACGTGCCGCTGCTCGCGGAGCACTTCCTGCAGCTGCACAGCTCGGAGATCGGCCGCCAGATCGACGGCTTCGATGACCGGGCGGTCGCGGCGCTGGCGTCCTACGCCTGGCCCGGCAACGTGCGGGAGTTGAGCAACGTCGTCGAGCGGGCGGTGGTCCTGTGCAAGGGCGAGAAAATCGGCGTAAGCGACCTGCCGGCCGACGTGGCGCAGGGCGGCGAGGGGCCGCTGGTGCGGGCGGCAGAATCGATCGAGGACACCCCGGCGAGCGGCGGCGACCCGAGCAGCTGGGAGCCCAAGCCGCTCGCGGAGGCGTTGCTCGAGCCCGAGCGGCGGATCCTGCTCCGGGCCCTCGAGGCCAACGACTGGAACCGGCAGCAGACAGCGGACGCACTGGAGATCAACCGGACGACGCTCTACAAGAAGATGAAGGCCCTCGGGATCGACGAGCCGCCCCGCCGGGCGGGGTAATTGTCGTGTGCCGCGGGTCCGGAGCGGGCGGAGCGGTGCCGGATCCGGTACCCTCGGCCCGACGTGCGGAAAGGCAACGGACCGAAGCAGATCCGGCGGGCATGGACACTCGCGGTCGCGGCAGGGCTGGCGATCGGATGCGGTGCGCCGACACTCGCTCAGCCTGTCGGCGGGCCGTCCGGACAGCCAAGCCAACCAGCTGATTCTCAGATCTTCGACGGCCGGACCTTCGGCGGCACGCGGCTCGGCATCGCCGTCACGCCGGGCGATATCTCATTCGCCTCGCAGCGGGCGTGGTCGTGGCGCGAGGTCGATATCGACGGCCGTTCGACGATCCGCATTGCGCTCGACGGCGACGTCTCGGCCCAGATCGGCACCTATATCTTCCGCGCCTCGCGCGCAACGGCGTGGATCCAACGGATCGGTGCGGGTGGCGTGGGCGACGTCGAGGGCATCTATCAGGTGTTCGCATTCTTCGAGGACGTCCGGGCCGAGGGCGGCGGTGTTGTCGCCCGCTCGGAAACGCTCCCCGTCCAGGCGCTGATCGCGGCGCCGCGACCGGTTGGGCTGATCACCGATCTGCGCCTCAACGGCCCGCCCGAGACGGGCCGGATCGTGCAGACGGTGGTCGAGGGCGAGGAGGCGCTCGCTCGCACGCTCGCGCAGCGCAACCGCGGCATCGCGGAGATGGACCTGCGTCCGCCCGAACCGCTCGACGATCGCCGCCGAACGGCGCAGGGCCCGGCCCCGGCCCGCACCGAGGACACCCGCGCACCGCTCTTCACCTCGGAGGGCGTGTTCTTCTTCTCGGTCGGCGAGCGGATCACGATCGAGCCCCGGCAGGGCGAGACGATCGCGTACCTCACGGGCGGGCTCGTCGTGCAGTACGAATCGGCGGGCCAGACCGTCGAGCTGCTCGCGCAGCGCGGCGTGGTCTTCCTCGACGGGGACGAGAACGAGTCCGCCCTCGGCGGCCCCATCGCTGCGGAGCGCGTGACGGGGATCTACCTCGAGGGCGGCGTCCGCGCGACGGACGGCGAGTACCGCGTCGAGATGCCCGCGGCGTTCTACGACGTCGAGAACGACCGCGCGCTGCTGCTCGACGCGGTCTTCGAGACCTTCGCGCCGCAGATCGGCTCGCCGATCTACATCCGTGCCGAATCGATCCGGCAGCGGGCCGCGGAAGAGTTCGTCGCGAAGAAGGCGACCGTCGCGAACACGGGCTTTTTCCGCCCGCACCTGTCGATCGGCGCCTCGACGCTCACGCTCACGAAGAAAGAGAACATCTACGGCGAGGAGCGGCCCAACATCGACGCCCGCGGGATCACGCTCAGGGCCGGCGCGCTGCCCGTTGGATGGCTGCCCTTCTTCAAGGGCGACCCGGAACGCTTCCCGCTGCGCGGGATCGGGTTCGCGGACTCGAACCGCACCGGGCCCGTGTTCTCGACAGAGTGGGACTTCTTCAGCCTGCTCGGCCGCGAGGGCCCGCCCGGCTTCGATGTCGGACTCGATCTTGATTACTACGCCGACCGCGGGCTCGGCATCGGCACGCAGACCGATTGGCGGGGCGACAGCTACGAGGGCGAACTGCTCGCGTACACCGTGCCCGACGACCAGGGCGAGGACGTCTTGGCAAACGGCACCGAGCTCGATCGCAACGGCGAGTTCCGCGGCATCGCGTACGCGCGGCACCGCTGGCAGGTGCGTCCGGAGTGGACGCTGATCGCCGAGGGCGTGTCGATCTCGGACGAGGCGTTCCTGCAGGTCTTCGCCCCCGAGCTCGCATCGGACGGCGACGAGCTGACGACACGGGCCTTCCTGCGTCGGCTCGAGGGCAACAGCCTGCTGACGTTCGAGGTGCAGGGTCAGGCGCTCGACGACGTGCTCAACGAGAACCTGCTGCAGTCCGTCGGGTACACCGTCGATCGGTTCCCCGAGGTCCGCGCGACGCAGCAGGCGATCGATTTGCTCCCCGACTGGAAGCCCGGCGCGGTGACCTACACGTGGGACGCGTCGTACGGCTTGCTGCGGCTGCGGTTCAGCGAGACGCCGGTCGAGGACTTCGGGCTCACGCGGATCGAAGAGTCGCAGCGGATCTTCGATGTGCTGCCGACGCAGTCGCTCGGCGACAGCTTCCGCGCGGCCGGCCTCGATGAGTCGTACATCAACCGCTTCGACACGCGGCACGAGATCGCGGGGACGTTCGATTACGGGCCGATTAAGTTCAACCCGTTCGTCGTCGGGCGGCTGACGGCGTACGACACGTCGTTCGATGACTTCAGCCCGGGTGAGGACGAAGATGCGCGGGTGTGGGGCGCGGTCGGGGCGCGGGTCTCGACCTCGATCCAGCGCGTGGACAACACGATCGAGAGCCGGACGTTCGATCTGCACCGGCTGCGCCATGTCATCGAGCCGAGCGTGACGGCGTGGTACGCCGGGACGAACGTCAACAACACCGAGCTGCCCGTCATCGATGACGATGTCGAGGCGATCATCGACGGCGGGACGGTGCGCGTCGGGCTCGATCAGGTGTGGCAGACCAAGCGGGGCGGGCCCGGCAGGTGGTACGACGCGGACGTGTTCCGCCTCAGCGCGGCCTACGTCTACAACTCGGAGGACGACGACGTCGAATCGTCGATCGGGCGGTTCTTCGACGCGCGGCCCGAGCTGAGCGTGCCGGGCGAGTACTTCGATGTGTCGGCGGCGTGGCAGGTCTCGGACGCGGTCTCGCTCTCGGGCGAGGTCATCTACGACGTGCTCGCCGACGAGCCCGACCGGACCTCGGGCGGCATCCTCGTCGATCACGGGCGTGGGCTCTCGACCTCGAGCGAGCTGCGGTACCTCGAGAACCAGGACGTGACGTTCTGGTCCACGGCCGTGCGGTTCCAGCCGACAAAGAAGTACGAGGTGATCGGCGCGACGCGGTACGACTTTGACCGCTCGGAGTTCGCGAACTTCCGGGCGACGGTGCTCCGCTCCTTCCCGAACGCGCAGATCGGCGTCACGATCAACTTCAGCGCCATCCGCGACGAGACGACGTTCGGGCTGGTCTTCCGGCCATCCGGCGTGTTCGGCTCGCCCGGCGCGGGCGGGTTCGGTGGGGCGGGTCAGCCGTTCGGCCGGAACGGCGGCTAGCGTTCGGCATGACACTGACCGTGAACGGCGAGGAACGCGAGCTGGCCGACGGCTCGACGGTGGACGGGCTCATCGAGGAGATGGGGCTCGCGAAATCGATCTGCGCGGCCGAGGTGAACGGCGAGGTCGTTGCCAAACGCGAACGCGGCGAGCGGACGCTCTCCGACGGTGACCGCGTCGAGATCGTCACGCTCGTGGGCGGCGGCTGACGCCATGACCGACACACGCGATCGTCCCCCCCACCGCTCGGCGGCGCTGCTCTCGATCGGCGACGAGCTCGTCCTCGGCCAGACGCTCGACACCAATACCGCGTGGCTCGCGGACCGACTCTTCACGCTGGGCGTCACGACGCATGAGCACACGACTGTCGATGACGACGCGCGTCGGATCGCACAAGCAATCGAACGCCTCGGTGACGAAGCGGACCTGATCATCATCACCGGAGGGCTCGGGCCGACCGAGGACGACCTGACGCGCGAGGCGCTGGGCCGCGTGCTGGCGGGCTCGCCCGATTCCGAACCGGTCGCGTTCGAGACCGATCCCGCGATGCTCGAGGCACTCAAGAAGTGGTTCGCACACCGGCCCGCCGGGATGCCCGAGCGGAACACGGTGCAGGCAACGCACCCGGCTGGGTCGGTCTGCCTGCCCAATCCCAACGGCACCGCGCCGGGGTTGCACGCATGGATCGAGCGGCTTGGTTTCGACGTTTTCTGCCTGCCCGGCCCGCCGCACGAGATGAAGCCGATGGTCGAAGCGGAGATCGTGCCGCAGCTGCGCATCGCCGACGGCGCGGTCACGCGCGTGCGGCTGCTGCTCACGATCGGGCTCGGTGAGTCCGCCGTTGCCGATCGGATCGCCGACCTCATGGACCGTGAGCGGCACGGCAGCGGCGCGGTGCAGTGCGGCACGACCGCGAGCAAGGGCGTGGTCACCGTGCGCATGCGTGTGACAGCGGCGTCCGAGGTCGAAGCCGCGACGCTGCTCGACGAGTGTGAACGCGACGTGACCGAAAGGCTTGGCGGCGTCATCTTCGATCGCCGCGACCCGGAGCAGGGCGACTCGATCGCGATCCGCGACGCGCTGCCGAGAGCCATCATCGACCTACTCCGCGACCGCGGCGAGACCATCGGCGTCGTCGAGAGTTGCACGGGCGGCCTGCTCGGCGAATCGATCACCGAGATCGCTGGCTCGAGCGATGTCTTCGTCGGCGGCTTCCTGACGTACTCCAACGAGATGAAAACCGAGCTCGTCGGTGTCGATCCCGAGATCTTCGACACCGATGGCGCGGTGAGCGAGCGGTGTGCCCTCGCCATGGCGGGCGGAGGGCTCGAACGCACGGGGGCCGCGCACTGCCTCTCGATTACGGGCATCGCCGGTCCCGGCGGAGGCAGCGACGAGAAGCCGGTCGGCACGGTATTCATCGGGCGCGCGTCCGCCGACGGCACAGGTGAAGCCCGGCGATTCCGTTTCCGCGGCGGACGCAAGGCGATCCGCGAATGGTCGCAGCGCGCGGCGCTCGCGATGCTTCGGATGAAGCTTGTTGGGATCGACATGACACTGTTGGCGCAGGTCGAGCGCTAGACGCGCTCAGGGCCGCAGAGCCACTGGTGACGAGATCACAGTGGCACCCGACGGTGCTCGCGCGTTAGCAGACTCTTCACAAGTTTCTTGGCGTGCGTGACTTGATCGCGCGGTGTTCGCGCGCAATCGTCACCACCGGTTCCGAAGGAGAACCCAGATGCTGACACGGACACGACATCCCATGCAATCCGAAGCCGACTACGGCGATGGATCAACGTGGGTGTTGGACCGCCGCATCGAGCTCGCCAACGTCTAACGCCCGCGGCCGCTCGGCCGCTGCGCTCCGCCACCCTCGACAACTCAACTCGATGGCGCTCGCTCTGCGGGCGGCATTGTCACTCGCGTTCCCGGGGCGTTCCCGGTTCGCTTCTGCACGCACGCGGCCAGGCCGCGGGAGGTATCGCTATGGCTGCACACGTGACCAAGCCGATCGCCCCCGAGGACATCCGGGTGGGCGACTTCCTCGTCGAGCTTTACTTTGTCTGGCAGTACGCCGACTCGATGATCGGCGGTATGGACGCGGATAAGCCCATGCGGATCCACAACCAGCTGCTGCTCCCGCGGATGGACTCGCTCGACCTGCTCTGGGTGGACGCGGTCTGCCTCCCGTTCGTCGCCGTGCTCAAGCTCGACGGCGAGATCGAGCTGCTCGACACTCGGCGCTTCCGCTTCGGCCTTGTACCCGAGGCGTTCGCGCAGGTTGTGATCGAAGGCTCCGACAAGAGCCGCAAGGGTTCAATCACACGCCGAGCGCGTGAGCGAATCCTCGTGTAGCTAGTGGTGGTGCTGATCCCGCAACTGCTGCTCAATCCTGAGCAAGCTGTCCCGGATCTCGATCAGCACCCCATCACCGGCGGCGGTGCCGGCGACGCCCTCGGGGCTCGCCGGTTCCGTCGCCGGTTTCTTTGCGTCCTGCCGATCGCGCTGCGCGAGCACCGCCTTGCGGAACTCCGGGGCGTCCACGATCCCCGTCACCATGATGAGCGCCCCGGCAGGCCCCGTCGAGCCGGCGGTCTCGACCTTGAACGAGTGGATGCCGAACCACTTCATGATCGGCCCCTGCACCATCTGCAGGTCGGTGATCTTCTCGAGCGGGATCGTGCTCTCGATCCGCGTCAGCACGCCCTTTTTGATCTCGAGCGTCCGCTCCGTGAGCGTGACCGAGAGGTTGTCGAGGTACTTCTGCACCGCCCAGATGCCGATCGGGATGATGATGATCAGCAGCGGCGCGAGCACCACGGTGAGCAGCAACGGCACCGCGGTGTTGACGAGGAAGTACGTCTTGACCTTGGGGTCGATCCGGGCTTCGAGGATGGTGGTTGGGTCAGTCATTTGCTAAATCGTTGTTGATCTATACGGGTCAGGAGTTCGACTCATTCCAGCCGAGACGGTCAGCGAGAGCGCTAGGGCCGACGTGAGGCCTCGCCGCTCGCTCGGGATTATCGATGACAGATGCACTGTCAACATGATAGGGAACCTTGGTAATACCGCACCATGGAAGCGGACCACCACCGAGCATGGTCGTCCAGTCTCGCGTTCTCGGAGTAGAAAGCACCCAATAGAGCGCGTAGGTAGGTCTATGACTACTCGACTTCAGTCTCTCTGACGTAGCAATGAATGCGAATCGCCCACCCCAATTTGTGATCTCGTCGAATGTGGACTCTCTGACGCCATATTCGACAACCCGGAGTATCCGATCTCTTACCTGATCGATCTTCATGGCACTCGTCTGGGCATCTTGCAGATCTCCAGCCGCTGAAGAGAAGGGCGCAACCACACCGATCGAGCGATGAGAAATCGGCTGCCTGTAGAGCAACGAATAGCAGCCACGCATCCAGTTGTTCACTGCACGCTCGAAGTCTGGTTTGTAAGTCAGCATGAAACGCCCAGATGAGTCGCGACCACGATCGGCAAGAGGAAATCGAGCGCGCAAATTCCCTGATTCTCTAGATGACACAGATTCAGGATCGGAGAAAGACCGCTCGATCACGGTTGCCGTTTCATCGAGCTGAGACTTCTGCTTCTCGCACTTCGCATGGACTCGAAGAACTAGACCAAATCCGTCGGTCATACTTGGACCAGCAACAGACCGTGGAATGACGTGGTCAGCTGTTGGCGGCGCTGAACCCGGCTTGAAGAGCTGATTGCCACACAGGTAACAGAATCCCCGACGCTTGGGACTGACCTGATCATTCTCGACCGAGGCTTTTGCTCGCCTGTAAGCCTGTTCTGTGACGATACGAACCATTACTCCCCAGGAATGTAACTGATCGCCCCTTCCATCGGGCTGCTCGCCGTCGCGTAAAGCTTCTTCTCGATCCGCCCCGCCAGATAGCTCATGCGGCCCGATTCGCAGGCCTGCCGCATCGCGTGGGCCATGAGGACCGGGTCCTTCGCGTGGGCGATGGCGGTGTTGAGCAGGACGCCGTCGGCGCCGAGCTCCATCGCGACCGCGGTGTCGCTCGCGGCGCCGACGCCCGCGTCGAGGATGACAGGGTACGCGGGGTCGCCCTGCTTGAGCAGCTCGAGGCAGAGCACGATGTTGTTGCGGTTGAGCACGCCCTGGCCCGAGCCGATGGGCGAGCCCGCGGGCATCACCGCGGCCGCCCCGGCGTCCTTGATCCGCTGCGCGCTGATCGGGTCGTCGGAGGTGTAGACGAGGACCTTGAAGCCGTCGGCGACGAGGGTCCTGGTCGCCTCGATCGTGCCGACGGGGTCGGGCAGCAGCGTCTTCTTGTCGCCCAGCACTTCGAGCTTGACCCAGTCCTTCCCGGGGTTGTCGAGCTGGTCGAGCAACTCACGACCGAGCCGCGAGACGCGGACGGCGTCCTCGGCGCTGAAGCAGCCAGCGGTGTTGGGCAGGATCGTGTAGCGGTCGGTGTCGATGTAGTCGAGCAGGCTCTCGCCCTGCTCGTTGACGAGCCGCTCGCGCCGCACGGCGACCGTCACGACCTCGCAGCCCGAGGCATCGAGAGCGGTCTGCATCTGGTCGTAGCTCGCGTACTTGCCGGTGCCAACGAAAAGGCGGCTGGAGAACGTGCGGCCCGCGATGGTCAGGGGCTCAAGATCGGGAGAGGCTTTGGTCTGGGTCATGCCGGAGCGTATGGGGCCGGCCCGCGCCCCGACGAGCCGCTCGCGTGAGCGAGCGAGACACCACGCCCGACGCCCGCGTTGCGTCCCCCGCCCGCTCACGCGGGCGGCTCGTTCCGGAGGTTCTTCACCGCCTCGGCTAGCGCATCGCCGGGTTGGGCTCGTCGTCGTGGCCCCGGAAGCCCGAGTTGTCGTCGCCGACGCGGAGGATCGCGAGGATGTCCTGGGCCTTCACCGAGCCCAGCGGCTTGCCCGCGATCAGGATCACCGGGTCGCCCGGCTCGACCCAGCCGCGCGAGGTCGCGATCTCCTCGACCATGTCGGTCCAGGCGGCGAGCGCGCCGGTCTCGGGCGGCGTCGCGAGGATCGACGTCACGCCGCCGAACAGCGCCATGCGGCGGGTCGCGATCTCCGAGCTCGAGAACGCGATCAGCGGGACGCGGAAGTCGTGCTGCGAGAGGTAGCGGGCCATGCCGCCGGTCTGCGACCACACAACGACGAGCTTGGCATCGACCTTCTTCGCGATGTGCCACGCGCCGGCCGCCAGGCCCTTGGACCGCCACGGGTACTCGTTGATCCGCTCGGGCTCGCTCGCCTCGTGCGGCAGCATGTCGATGCGGGCCTCGGCCGCCCGGACGATCTTGTGCATCGTCTCGACGACCACGTCGGGGTGCGCCCCCACCGCGGTCTCGCCCGAGAGCATCACCGCGTCAGCGCCATCGAAGATCGCGTTGGCGACGTCCGACGCCTCGGCCCGGGTCGGCGCGATGTTGTCGATCATCGTCTCGAGCATCTGCGTCGCGACGATGCAGGGCTTGCCGTACGCGCCGGCGGTCTCGATGATGTATTTCTGCGCGACCGGGACCTGCTGGGGTTCCATCTCGACGCCCAGATCGCCGCGGGCGACCATGAGGCCGTCCGAGGCCTCGACGATCGACTCCAGGTTCACGATCGCCTGGGGCTTCTCGATCTTCGCGATCACCGGGATCTGGCACGCGAGCGGGTCACGGTCCGTCCCGTGCTCGACGTCGCACATCGAGCGGATCTTCTCCTTCAGCGTGAAGATCTCGCCGGGCGTGCGCACGAATGAGAGCGCGAAGAAGTCCACCTGGTGCTTCACGCCCCACGCGACGCACTCCCAGTCCTTGTCGGTGATCGCGGGATCAGAGAGCTCCGACTCCGGAAGGTTGATGCCCTTCGAGCTGGTGATCTTGCCGCCGTGCGTGATGCGGCAGCGGATCCACTTGCCGACATCGCGGTCGATCACCAGACCGCGGATCGCGCCGTCGTTGATGAGCACACGCTGCCCGACCTCAACGTCCTTGAAGATCGATTCGAACGTCGTGTCGAAGGTCGCGAGGACATCGTCGTCCATGCCGCCGAGCGTGGCCTCGCCGTGGTCCTTGGCAAAGACGATGTCCGAGCCCGTCTCGGTCATCACGCCGCCGCTCTCGTGGAGGTCGGGGACCTTGCCCACACGCATCTTCGGGCCCTGCAGGTCGCCCAGGATGCCGACCTGACGGCCCATCTTTTTCGCGACCGCCCGGACCCGCTCGAAGCGGGTGAGCTGCTGATCGAGCTCGCCATGCGAGAAGTTCAGGCGGAAGATGTTGACGCCCGCCTCGATGAGACGTTCGATCATCTCCGGAGAATCGCTCGCGGGCCCCAGCGTCGAGACGATCTTGGCGTGGGCCGGGTAGCGGTGCTCGCCGAGACGGAGGAAGGCCGGAAGACGGTCTTGTGTGGACATCGGGTGGCTCGGTCTTTCGAGGACGTGAATCGAGAGAGGCTGGTCGCTCTCAGGTCTGGTCGGAAGCGCGGCCAAGTGTACGGACCCAAACGCCAGGGATCGGATCGCCCGGCGATGCCGAGAGAAAGAGGAGCACGGACGCCATGAACGCTCAAATGGATCGGCCGGTCTGCCTCGTGACGGGCGCCGGATCGGGGATCGGCCGGGCCGTCTGCCATCGGCTCTCAGAAGCAGGCTGGCGCCTGGCCCTCGTCGGCCGCCGCGCCGAGAAGCTCACCGAGACCGGCGAATCGCTGGGCCGCGAGGGCGCCGACTGGGTCCGCCTGCCGGCCGACGTCTCGGTCGCCGCCAAGGCCGAGGCGATCGTGGGCCGCACGGTCGAGGCGTTCGGCCGGATCGATGCACTGGTGAATAACGCCGGCGCATCCCCCCTGAAGAACGTGGGCCAGCTCGAGACGGACGAGATCGAATCGATCTTCGCGCTCAACGCCGTCGCACCTGCCGTGTCCGCCGCAGCGGCCGTGCGGGCGTTCAAGGCGGGCCCGAACAACGGCTCGGGAACGATCGTGACGGTCTCGAGCGTCGCCGCCTTCGACCCCTTCCCGGGCCTGGGCGTCTACGGCGCCGCGAAGGCCTCGACCAACACCCTCGCCAAGGCCCTCGCCTCCGAGCACAGCGACGACGGCGTCCGAGCCCTGACCGTCGCGCCTGGAGCCGTCGAGACCCCCCTGCTCCGCTCGCTCTTCGACACCGACATGCTGCCCGAGTCGCAGACGCTGTCTCCCGACGACATCGCCGCCGTGATCGTCGGATTCATCCTGGGCGAGCGCGACGACGAGAACGGCTCGACCGTCACCGTCAACAGCCCGTCGTAGACTGCACCGATGCCACGCGGTGACCGCCCACGACCCGACCTCTCCGAGTCGAAGCTCATCGAGATCGTGGCCGGCGTGCGTCCGTGCCGCGCGAGCGGGCTGCGGATCGAGACGGCACTCGAGCGCGCGGGGACCGTCGAGAAACCCGTGGTCCATCACTACGGCCACGGCGGCTCCGGCTACACCACCGGCCTCGGATCAGCCGAGTGCGCGGCACAGCTCACATGCGACGCGCTCCAAACGCACGGCAATGACCGCGTCGCGGTCATCGGCGGCGGGATCATCGGCCTCTACACCGCGCGAACACTCACGCAACGCGGGATCACCGTCACGGTCTACGCCGAGAAGCACCTCAAAGGCACCGCCAGCGCTGTCGCCGGCGGGCTCTGGCTGCCGACCGGCGTGAACTTCGGCGACTCACCCGAGCGTGTCGCGTGGTTCCTCTCCATCCTGCGACGCTCGCTCAACCTGCTGCGCGCACTCGACCCCGAGCGGTACGCGTACGAAACGCTGCCCGTGTACGAGCCGGACTGGGCCGTAGAACCCGAGCGATACTTCGACAACGGCACGATCGAACCGCCCCGCTCGATCGATCGTTTCCCGATCGAGGGCCTGCACATCCGCGGCGCGACCTACGACTGCCCCTTCATCCACGCCCCGATCCACGCCGCCGCGATCGCGGAAGACGCGCGCTCCGCAGGCGCACGCTTCGAGACGCAACGATTCATTTCCAAAGGCGACGTGCTGAACCTCGACGAACCGGTGATCGTCAACTGCTCGGCACTCGGCTCACGCGAGTTGTTCGACGACACCGAGATGTTCGGTGCTCGCGGCACGCTCGCGAAATTCGAGCCGCAGGACCTCGGCTACATCTGGCACGATTCGTACCGCTACATCTTCCCGAGGCGCGATGCGCTGATCGTGGGCGGATCCTTCGAGCCAAACGTCGAGACGACCGAGCCGAACCACGCGCTGATCCGAGAGCGTCTCGAGGAACAGCGTGCTCGGTTCGGGCAGGCCGGAGACATTGCTACCGCGGGAGCATGATCTCGCCGCGAAGATAGG
Organism: Planctomycetota bacterium; assembly: GCA_038746265.1. GTDB lineage: Bacteria > Planctomycetota > Phycisphaerae > Phycisphaerales > UBA1924 > JBCBKP01. Next base: position 59,814 of record JBCDKU010000002.1, on the reverse strand, counting down.
TTACGGCCCCGCCCGTCAGCTCAACCCGATCACCGACGACGGCGCAGAGCAACTCGCCGCCGCGCGGCGACGCCTGGAACGCGCGGAGCGTGTTCTTCCCGATTCGCTCGGCCCACAGCGGTGCGAGCGTGCAGTGCGCTGATCCCGTGACGTGGTCCTCATCGACACCGCTCCGCGGGCCGAAGAAACGCGAGACGAAATCATGCTCATCGCCCGGCGCAGTCGCGATGATGCCGCGGGCATCGACCTCACGCAGTGCCCGCAGATCGGGGTTCAACGCCCGAACGTCTGCCTCGCTCTCGTACACCGCGACATAGTCCCACGCGCTCCGCAGCATCTCACGCGGCTCACCGCCGAGCGATGACGCGATCTCATCGACCATCCCGATCGGCTTCGGCGGGACGGCAGGGAAGTCCAGCGTGTACCGCGATTCGCCGGCTCGTCGCACCCGGAGTGCCCCGCTCCGTGGCGAGTGCAGTTCGAGCACGTCACCCTGATGGCCGAGTTCTGTCCACACGGCGTGCGCGGACGCGAGCGTCGCGTGACCGCACAGATCGACCTCGATCGCCGGCGTGAGCCAGCGGATCTCGTAGCCGCCGTCACGCGGAACGAGGAAAGCCGTCTCGGCGAGGTTGTTTTCCGCAGCGATCGCCTGGAGCGTCGCGTCTGACAGCCAAGACTCAAGCGGCACCACAGCAGCCGGGTTACCGGCGAAAAGTTGATCGGTGAAGGCATCGATCTGAAACATGCGCATACAAAAAGACTACCGCCCCGCATGAGAGCCATACGGGGCGGTAGAAGAAATCGAACTGAAGTCGAAGCCGATTAGCGGCGACGACGGGTCGCGACCACGCCGCCGAGGGCGACGATCGCCGCGGCACCCGGGGTCGGGGTGACGATCAGGTTGCTCGTGCCCGAGAGCTGCGCGTTGGCGGCGAGCTCGAAGCTGAAGCTGGCGGCGATCGCATCGAACGGACCCGAGATCGGGCCGAACGGGTCGATGTCGCTGCTGATGGTCGAGGTGCTCGTCGAGATCGCGTCCGGGAGAAGGAACGCGATGCCATCGGTGAACGGGAAGCTTGGATCGCCGTCAACCGAGTTGCCGGTGAACGCACCGTAGAAGTGGTTGTTGCCGACCGTCGCGTTGCCGAGCAGGCCGGACGCGTCGATCTGCGAGCCATCACCGGTGGTCAGCGAGACCGAAGCGACGGCGAGAGCGTCGGCCGACGGGAGCTGGCCGAACATGTTCGTGCCCGACGAGATCGAGAACACCGTGTCCGCGGCACCGTTCTCGACCGAGAAGGCGAGCGAGATACGGGGGTCGGTGTTGCCGAAGCCCGGATCGATGACAACGTCGGCACTGGTCAGCGTCGCGATGACGTTGCCCGAGCCGCCGCCATCGAGGATGTCGATGTTTCCGGCGAAGGTAAGGGTGAAGGAGCCGTCACCGTTGTCGGTCACGTTCACGTCAGACTGCGTGAACTCGACCTGGCCAGCGCCGAGGCTGCTGACGGCGGAGACGGAGTACACCACGTTCGAGACCTGCGCGGTCGCCGGGATAGCGGCGGCGGCGAGGAGGAGCGTTGATACGGACTTCATTTCTCAAACCCTCTCAGGCATTGCCGCCAAGCGGTGGCTCAGCGGATCTCATCACTCTCGATTTCTCGACGCCCGGGCACATGCCGGGCTGCCTCTCTTACAAACTACCGATGAATCGAGCGTCGATCAACGACGACGACGACGGCTCGCCAGAATTCCCATGCCCGCGAGGGCCGAGAAGGTCGCCGGAGCCGGCACAATCTGACCAGCGATCACAAACCGACTCGTACCCGAGGCGGTGTCGTTCGCCGAAAGCGTGAAGCTGAACTGGCTGCTGATCGACGAGACCGGGTCGAGACCGACCGGACGGAAGCCAGCACCCGGATCGTCCTCGGAGATGGTGTCGGAACCGAAGCCGACGACCGAGAACGGGCTATCCAGAAGGAAGCCGAACGGCGTGATGACGTTGTCAGCGGCCGAGCCATCGACGAACGCGCCGTACTGGTGCGTCACGCCCGACGGCGAGCCAGCGATGTCGCGGCCGTTCGGGCCCGTGCCGATGTTGCCGCTGTCAACTAGGCCGGTGATCGTCGCGCCGTCGCCGAGCGTATCGGTCAGCGTGATCGCGGCGGTCGCCATGCCGACGACGTTTGTGAGCGGGGTGAAGGTGAGCTCCGACGACGAGATCGTGAAGACCGTGTCGCTCGCACCGGCGAGAACCGAGAACGAGACGTTCACGGCCGGATCAGTGCCGAAGGTCGAACCCGAGCCGCCAGCCGAGCCACCAAGGCCGCCGCCGAGCGTCGTGTCGGGGTTCGCACCCGAGAGGCTCGCGAACGAAGAGGCCGACTCGAGCGTTGCGATCAGCGTGCCGTCGGTCGAGCGAAGCTCGAGCGGACCGTTGAGCGACCAGTTCAGGCCGTCGGTCGAAATCACGCCCTCGGTGCCACCGATCGCCTCGAGCTCGCTCTGCGAGATCGAGAATGACGCGGTGCCGTCGCCGTTGGTCGCGGTGATGCTGTACAGAACGTCGGAAACCTGTGCCGAGGCCGAGCCGGCCACCGCAGCGAGGATCAGCATTTCTCGTCCGAGCTTCATCACACTCTCCTACTCCCGGCTTTCGCGGGGTTCTTGTTCTCTACGACTTTCCCGTCTCACGTCAAGCGTAGCGACTCCCAAAAACCCAAACAAGCGGTCTGCCAGCAATTTCGGAAGACTTTCTCGTATTCATACAACCCAAACACGCGCCGAGCCTTGCAGCCCCTCCACGAGGCCCGAGAACGCATCCCGACCGAGGAATGGGGTCCCCGCGGGGCTTCATGGCTCACTCAGGATCGCTGCGAGAGACCCAGCTCCGTGAGCTGCGGGGCGTCAATGGGGCTCGGTGCATCGCACATGAGATCGGATCCTGCTTGGGTTTTTGGGAACGCGATCACGTCCCGAATACTCTTCGTCCCCGTCAGGTGCATGATCAGGCGGTCGAGCCCGAACGCGATCCCGCCGTGCGGCGGCGCGCCGAACCGAAGAGCGTCGAGCAAGAAGCTGAACTTGGCCTCGGCTTCTTCCTTTGAAAGCCCGATAAGCTCGAACACCTTCCGTTGCACGTCCTGCCGATGGATACGGATCGAGCCGCCGCCGACTTCCGAGCCGTTGCAGACCATGTCGTACCCGGCGGACAGCACGGCCTCGACCTGGTCGATGTCCTTCGCGTCGCACGCGAGCAGCGCCTCGACCTGGTCGGGTCGCGGCGCGGTGAACGGGTGGTGCAGCGCGTGGTAGCGCTCGGTCTCCTCGTCCCACTCGAACATCGGGAAATCCACGACCCAGCAGAACGCCCACGCGCCTTCGGGGATCATCTCCAGATCCGCCGCGACCTTCTGCCGCAGCTCGCCCAGCGCCTTCAGCGCGACCGAGCGCGTGTCGGCCCCGAACAGGATCGTGTCGCCGTCCTCGAGGCCGAGAGCCTCGGCGAGCTCGGCGGTCTGCGGCTCGAGGAACTTCGCGACGCCGCCCTCGAGCTTGCCGCCCCCACTCCCGTCGGACACGTACTTCGTTGTCGGGATGCCGCCCGCGCCGAAGGTCTTGACAAACTCCGAGTAGCCGTCGGTGATCTTGCGGGTGAGCCTGGACGCCCCTCCCGGGACGCGGATCGCCTTCACGCAGCCCTTGGGCTTGTCGAGAGCGCCCGTAAAGACCTTGAAGTCGGTCTTCGCCGCGATCTCGGAAACGTCGTGGATCTCCAGGCCGTAGCGGAGGTCCGGGCGGTCAATGCCGTACTTCTCCATCGACTCGGCGTAGGTGATCCGCTGGAAATCGGGCAGATCGACGTCGAGCACGTCCTTCCAAAGCCGCTTGGCGAAGGTCTCCATGACGTTCAGGACGGCCTCGGTATCGACGAAACTCATCTCGAGATCGATCTGCGTGAAGTCGGGCTGCCGGTCGGCACGCAGGTCCTCGTCGCGGAAGCACCGCACGATCTGCATGTACCGATCGCAGCCGGCGATCATCAGGATCTGCTTGAACAGCTGCGGGCTCTGGGGCAGGGCGTACCACGAGCCGGGCTGCAGCCGCGAGGGCACGATGAAGTCGCGGGCGCCCTCGGGCGTCGACTTGGTGAGCATGGGCGTCTCGATCTCGAGGAAGCCCTGCTCGTCGAAGTACCGCCGGGTGATCTGCGCGACACGGTGGCGGGTCGCGATGATCCGCTGCATCTCGGTCCTGCGGAGATCCAGGTAGCGGTGCTTGAGCCGGATCTCCTCGGAGGCGAGCCCCTCCTTGTCGTCGGGGATCAGCGGGAGGTTGTCGGTCTTGGCGAGCACCTCGAGCCCGGTCGCGACGACCTCGATCGTGCCGGTCACAAGGTCGGGGTTGGGCTTGCCCTCGCGCGTCCGGACCGTGCCGGTGATCGCGACGCAGTCCTCGAGCCGCAGCCCTTCGGCCGACTGGATCACGTCGGCCCCGACGGTCTCGGTATCGAAGACCGCCTGGGTGACGCCGTAGCGGTCGCGGAGGTCCACGAAGACGAGGTTGTTGCCGAAGGTCCGCTGGGCTCGGACCCAGCCGCAGAGGGTGACGGTCTGGCCGACGTGCTCGTCGCGGAGCTGGCCGCAGGTGTGGGTCCGGGTGGTCATCCGCTGCTCCTGGATCGCGTTTCGGGTGTCGTTGTTCGGGTGTCGCTTGATCGAAAGGGAGCGAGTCTAGGTGGAGCGGTGCCCGGAGCCGGTGAGAAACCGGCTGCGCCCAAAATCACAACGCCCCGGACCGCTCTGGTGAGCGTCCCGGGCGTTGCGGCGTGAGAAAGAGAGAGATGCTGTGGAGCAATGGGTCGCGGGCTGATTCACTCAACCCGCTTGGGTCTACTGAGATACGTGCGTCGGGGATGCGTGGTTCGGGCCGCGACCCAGAAGAAATTCAGGCAATCCCCGCGGTGATGAGGGCCAGCCCGCCCGCGGCGAGCGCCATCGCGCCCATGTAGCCGGCGATTCCGGCGAGCAGCGACCACGCCTTGTGCGGGCTGTCGTCGATCCAGCGGTCGCGGCTGTCAACCTGGACAAGATGGGCGGTCGGGTAGATCTGGGGGAGGTCGGCGGTCGTTGCTGATTCCTTCGGTTGCTGGTTCATGTTGAGATCCTTTCAACATGTTGAACAACCGCCGGCGCGGGCCTGTTCCGGCCGCTGCCGATTTCACCACGGAATCTTTTTGCCCTGATAGTCGCGGAAGCAGCCGTTGTCCCTGGGCTTGAGGCCGTCGATGACCTTGACGAGTCCTGCCGCCGACTGCTCGGTCGTGAGCGGCGCTTTGCCCCCGCCCATGTCGGTCTGGACCCAGCCCGGGTGGAGCATCGCGGAGATGATGCCTTCGGGCTCGAGTTCGTTGCTCAGGAGCAGGGCCGCCATGTTGAGGGCGGCCTTGGATGCTCGGTAGGCGATCGAGCGTTTCTGGTTCGCGTCGTCTACCGAGCGCAGGCTGCCCATCACGCTTGTGATGTGGACGAGCTTCTTGTGCCCGCCCGCGCGGAGCCTCGGCAGCAGCGCCCGCGTCACGCGGACGGGCCCCACCGCGTTGACATCGAACGCGCGGAGGATCGCCTCGGTGTCGATCTGGTCGAGCGGCTCGCCCCGGTTGGGGTAGAAGCCCGCGTTGTTGATGAGCACATCGATCGGCTCGGTGACGCGCTCCGCAAAGGCGCTGACCGACGCCGGATCGGTGACGTCGAGCTCTTCGACGCGGCTCGCGACCTCGGCGAGTTCGGTCGCCTTGCCTTGCTCGCGAGCGGTGGCGATGACGGTGTCGCCCCGCGCGGCGAGGTGCTTGGCGAGGGCGAGGCCGATGCCTCGGTTGGCGCCGGTGATGAGGTAGGTGGGCATACTTAGTTATCCCGCCAGTCGATCTTTACAAGCCAGACTAAATTGCTGATCGAGCCGAGTGATGCGAGTGCGTGCGCTACCTTCGGCGGCCAGCCTAGATATTGATCGAGCGTGATCCATATTGCGAAGTAGATGAACCCGAGAAGACAAAGGATCACGAAAGCGCGAATCAGCCGATTCGACCATCGGATCGTCCAACCGAGCGCTCCGGCTTTCGGCGCTTTGTAGGGATTCTTGCGTCTCAAGCCATCTCAACAACCATCGCCACCGAGTTGCCGCCGCCGAGGCAGAGGCCCGCGACGCCCAGCTTGCCGCCGGTGCGCTGGAGCTGGTGGACGAGGGTGGTCAGGACGCGGGCGCCCGAGGCGCCGATGGGGTGGCCCAGCGCTATGCCGCCGCCGGCGATGTTGAGCTTGTCCTCGGGGATGCCGAGTTCCTTGATGTTGCAGAGCACTTGGGCGGCGAACGCCTCGTTGATCTCGAAGAGGTCGATGTCGGCGATGGACTTGCCGGCCTTCTCCAGGGCCTGCGCGACGCCCGTGATCGGGGCGGCGAAGATGTCTTTGGGCGCGACGCCCGAGGTCGAGTAGCTCAGGATCTTCGCGAGCGGCTTCACGCCCGCGGCCTGCGCCTTGGACTCTGACATCACCGCGACCGCGGCCGCGCCGTCGTTGATCTGGCTCGCGTTGCCCGCGGTCACCGTGCCGCCCTTGGGGTCAAACGCCGGGCGGAGCTTGCCGAGCACCTCGGCGCTCGAGCCCGCGCGGATGCCCTCGTCGGCCTGCACGCCGCCGTCGGGGCCCGGGACCTTGCGGTTGCCGACCTGCTCGCCGGTCAGCTTGATCATCTCGGAATCGAACAGGCCCTCGGCGGTCGCCTTCTCGGCGCGGTTGTGGCTCTGGGCGGCGAAGCGGTCCTGCTCCTCGCGGGAGATGTCGTACTTGCGGGCGATGTGGTCGGCGGCGTCGCCCATCGCCCAGCCCTCGAAGGCGCAGCGGAGGCCGTCGTACTGCATGTGGTCGTTCATGGTGACGGGGCCGAACTTCGGGCCGTTGGCGCCGTTGCGCGCCTCGACGAAGTACGGGGCGGAGGACATGTTCTCCATGCCGCCCGCGATGACGCACTCGGCGTCGCCCGCCTTGATCGCCTGGGCGGCGAGCATGACGGCCTGCAGGCCCGAGCCGCAGACCTTGTTGATGGTCTGGGCGTTGAGGGTGTCGGGCAGGCCCGCACCGAGGCCGGCCTGGCGGGCGGGGTTCTGGCCCACGCCGGCCTGCAGCACGCAGCCCATGATGCACTCGTCGATGTGGTCCTTGATCGCGGGGACCTCGCTCAGGACCGCCTCGATGGCGATCGAGCCGAGCTTGGGGGCCGGGACCTTGCTCAGGCCGCCCATGAAGCGGCCTATCGGGGTGCGCTTGGCGGCGACGATCACGGGGGTGTTGGACATCGGGTGCTCCCTCGCGGTTGGGTATGGGGTCATCTGTACCGGGTTCGTTTGGGGAACACCGCTCGCGTCCGCGGCATTCCCGTCGCCCGTCGGGCCGACTCTAGGTGCATCCGGGTGTGCATGGACAATCGGAGCGATGAGGCGATCTCGGCGGGTGGCCCGCCAATGATCGGCCATGTCTGACCACACGCATCTCCCGGCCGAGACCAACCAGGCGCTCGGCATCGCGAAATACGCGATCGATTTCCTCTCCGACGACGCCTCGAAGATGGGCAAGCCCTCCGAGGCGGTCCTGAAGCGGACCAACCAGTTCTTCACCGACGCGGCGATCTGCGGCGTCTCGGCGCTCGCGCTCGGGACCAACGCCCCGTGCCTGCTCCGCGAGGAGGCCCAGGACTACGCCGACCCCAAGGGCGCGACCTGCTTCGGCACCAGCGCCAAGGTCAAGCCCGAGAAGGCGATCGCCGCCAATTGCTCGGCTGTCCGCGAGTGGGACTCCAACGGCACCAACTTCGGATACAACCCCGCCCGCAAGCAGACCGCCGGCGAGTTCGGTCACAACGACTTCTACGCGGTCTGCCTCGCGGCGTGCCAGATGAAGGGCTTCTCGGGCCAGAAGGCGCTCCGCGCGATGGTCTGCCTTGACGAGATCCGCGGGCGGCTCGCCGAGGCGTTCAGCCTCAAGACCTACAAGATCGACCACGTCCTCCACGGCGCGATCGGGTCTGCCGCGGTCTACGGCGCGCTCATGGGCGCGACGGCCGAGCAGATCGAGTCGGCGATCGGCATGACCGTCGCCCACTTCGTGCCTTTCCGCGCGATCCGCGCGGGCAAGCAGCTCAGCGATTCAAAGGGCTCGTCGGCCGCGATCTCGACCGAGGCGGCCGTCCTTGCGGTGCACCGCTCGATGCGCGGGTTCCTGGGCCCCCGCGACATCTTCCGCAACCCCGAGGCGGTCTTCCGCATCTTCGAGGGGCCCGGCCAGATGTTCCAATCGGTCAAGGCGAGCAGCGCCAACACCAAGCAGGAAGATGCCTCGCCCTTCGATCTCTGGCTCAGCACCGCGGGCGACGACTTCACGATCATGGGCATGCACTTCAAGCTGGGGCTCTACGAGCACCAGTCGGCCGGCGCGATCCAGGCGATGATCGACCTGCTCAACAAGGCCCCCTACCTCCTCGACGACGCCACGGGCGATTCGATCAAGAAGATCACGATCACCGCGTACGAGCCGGCGTTCGGCATCATCGGCGACCCCGCGAAGCGCAACCCCACGACACGGCAGTCGGCCGACCACTCGATGGTCTACATCATCTCGACGCTGCTGCGCAAGGCGCTCGAGGGCAAGTCCGCGGGCCGCGAGACGACGTGGCAAGACCTGATCCTCACCCCCCACGACTACTCCGAAGCGGCGATCAGCAACACCATCACCCGCAAGCTGATGGACCGCATCGAGTTCGCGCACGGCGGCAAGGAGTACGACGACCGCTACCCCGACGGCATCCCGACGAGCGTGATCATCACCGGCGCCGACAAGACCGACCACGACTCGGGGCTGGTCATGTACCCTGCGGGCCACGCCCGGAATACCGAGGCCCCCCTCGGCGATCTCTTGGCGAACAAGTGGCAGACGCTCGGCTCGCTCGTGCAGGACGACCCGAAGCCGCTGATCGACCGCTTCGAGAATCTGGGCTCCAAGTCCGCGGACGAGGTCGCCTCGATCCACGACTTCGAGCTCAAGATCGAGAACACCGGCATCTAAACCGGGCCGCCCGACGGAGACACGTCCATGCCGATCCGCAACCGACCGATCATCATGCTGCCCGCGTTGTTCGTGCTCGGTGGGTGCTCGATCCCGGGGCCGACGGTCTCGCGGGCCGAGCGGGCGGAGATCGAGTCGTTCATCTTCGACGCCCCGCTCGATGTCGGCCCGACACGCCTCCGCGGCTTCCGGGGCGGTGACGAGTCGCTGCCGCGGGTGGTCTACGTCCACGGCACGCCGGGCGACGCGCTGAACTGGGCGGACTTTCTTGTGGATCCGGTCGCGGGCACCGAATCGGTCGCGTTTGATCGCCCGGGCTTCGGCGGCTCCGAGCCGCGCGGCGCAGTGGTCCGGCTCAGCGATCAGGCCAAGGCGCTCGAGCCCCTGCTTGAGCGGCACTCCGAGCGCGGCACGATCCTCGTCGGCCACTCGTACGGCGCGCCGGTCGTCGTGCAGGCGGCACTTCAATATCCAAACCGCGTGGACGGCATCGTGCTCGTCGCGGGCTCGCTCGACCCCGCCCTCGAGAAGACGCTCACGATCCAGAAAGTCGGCGACTCGCCCTACGTCCGCCCGCTGCTGCCGCGGTGGGTGCAGAACTTCAACCGCGAGCTGATCTTCCTCGAGCCCGAGCTCCGCACGCTGCAGGAGCAGCTCGGCTCGCTTTCGCTGCCCATCGAGATCGTTCACGGCACGAGCGACAAGCAGGTGCCCTACTCCAACGTCGATTTCATGCAGACGGCCTTCACCAGCGAGCCGACGGTCACGACCATCGATAACGGGAACCACTTCGTGCCGTGGCAGAACGCCGACACGATCCGGGCCGCGGTCGCCCGGATCCTCGAGCAACCGCCTGCGGTGCAGCCGGGCCGCCTGACACCCGCTGTCGTCGAGCCGCTGCCCGACGAGAACCAGCCCAACCGCACGCCCGATGAGAGCGGCAGCGGCGACTGATTCCGTGCCGAGAGGTCGTACGATCGTTCCATGACGACCACGACGACGCCCGGTAGCAGACTCCGCACGCTTCTTGATTCAGCCCGCCCGGTCGCCGCGCCGGGTGCGTTCAACGCGCTGGTCGCGCGGGCCGTCGGGCAGGCGGGATTCCAGGCGGCCTACGTCTCGGGCGGCGCGACGTCCGTCGCCGCGGGCGTGCCCGATGTCGGGCTGCTCACGCTCGATCATTTCGCCCGCATCATCCGGCAGGTCGCGGAGAACGCCATCGGCTCGGATGGCTCGCGGATCCCGGTGCTCGCCGACGCCGACACCGGGTTCGGCGAGGAGGAAATGGTCCGCCGCACGGTGCTCGAGTACGCCCACGCCGGCGCCGCGGGGCTGCACCTCGAGGATCAGGTCTTCCCGAAGCGGTGCGGCCACCTCGACGGCAAGTCGTGCATCCCGATGGACCAGATGGTCAGCAAGGTCGAGTGGGCCGCGAAAGCCGCCCGCGACTCGGCCGACCCGGACTTCGTGATCTGCGCCCGCACCGACGCGACGCAGGTCGAGGGGCTCGACGCCGCGATCGACCGAGCGGCGGCGTACGTCGAGGCGGGCGCGAGCATGATCTTCCCCGAGGGCCAGCGGTCAGAGGCCGACTTTGCAACCTTCGCCGAGCGGCTCCGGTCCAAGACGAGCAGGAAGGTCTCCATGCTGGCGAACATGACCGAGTTCGGCAAAACCCCGATCATCCCGCTGGGCCGCTTCGGCGAGCTGGGCTACGACTTCGTGATCTTCCCCGTGACCACGCTCCGCGTCGCGATGGGCGCCGTCACGCGGGCGCTCGCCGAGCTGCGCGAGACGGGCACCGTCGAGGGTTTCCTCGACGGCATGCAGACGCGCGAGGAGCTGTACGGCTCGATCGGCTACACGCCCGGCACGCCGTGGGAGATGCCCGGGTGATGTGGCGGGTGGTGCGGGCGCTTGGGGTTGGGTTGGTTGCGACCATCGTGACCGCGTGGGTGATCGCGGTCGCGATCCCGATGCAGAAGGGCTACGCCGGCTCACGACTCGCGGACTCGCTTTCGGCTGAGGTGAGCGACCTTGTCAACACGCATGAGAACTATCGATTCGGCAGCGTCCGCCGCGCGGTCGTCGAAGTGCCGGCGTGGTTCCGCACCGAACAACGCGCCGCGCGCGAGCTCTCGGTCGCGTTCCAGAGGGGCGGCTTGATCTTGGGGAACATCCGGATCACGAATGAGAGCTTCCCGAGTTCGCTCCTCGCGCCTCGGGTCGGATCACCCCGAGCATGGGGACAGCTGGACCGCGTTCTTGAGGCCGTGAAACAGCAACAGAGCGAACTTAACTTCACCGGCCCAGCGACCCCGGGATGGAACCAGTTCAGCACACCTTTAAGTAGCTGGGAGCCGGCGAGCGCCGCTTCGGAAGCTCGGGGTTTTCCAACGCTCGCGCTGTGGTGTGCCCTCGACAGCGACTCAACAGCCTGGGAGCGGTTCGCCAAAGACGGCGCAATCCCGCTTCCGGGAAGGGTCGCGGGGCGGAGCGGAGCGGACTGGGCCCTCCCCTACCGCCCCATCTGGTCCGGCCTGCTCACCAACACCCTCTTCTACGCCGCCTGCTGGTTCGGCCTGACCTCCTCGGTCAACAGCCTCCGCCGGTACCGCCGCTTCAAGCGGGGCCGCTGCCCGCGGTGCTTCTACGATCTCGCCTTCGACTACCGCAACGGCTGCCCCGAGTGCGCGTGGAGGCGCGGCCCCAAGAAGGGTGGCGATCCGTGATTCGCCGGCTGGTCGTCTGCTTCGGGCTTGGCTTGCTCACGACGATCGCTGTTGCATGGCTGCTCGCGCTGCGGCCCATCGCTATGAGCGGCAACAGCAACAGCGCCTCGATCCGTGCACTCCGCGACATAATCGGCGAGGACGGTTTCGGACCCGGGACGATGATCTCCGGCCGCGACACGCGTTGGTTTGGTGGCGTGATCCAGGGCTGGCGCATCTTCGAGCGCGACGACATGCGATGGGCGGTCGGTACGAGCGATCAACTGACGGCGACATTCCCGCTCGGCGTCGCGATCGCTGGCCCGTTGAGCTGGGGCCGCTCGAGGGATCTGCTTGATCGTCCCGAGCCGCCCGCAGAAGTCGCCGACATCGCTTTCGGTTGGCCCGCGTACGCGGTTTGGTGCGAGATGAACGATCACCGCCAGCGCCAGACACTCGGCAACGGCGCGATCCCGATCCGCGATCCCGATCTCTCGGGCCGGCCTTACGGCTCCTTCCTTCCATTCCGCCCGATCCTGTCCGGACTTGCCTTCGACACGCTGTTTTTCGGTGCATTGTGGTTCGCGGCGTTTTCGCTTGTGAACCAGTCCCGCCGCTACCGCCGCTTCAAGCGGGGCCGCTGCCCGCGGTGCTCCTACGACCTCGCCTTCGACTACCGCGACGGCTGCTCCGAGTGCGGTTGGCGGCGAGGAGTCTCGAATGACGCCGAGAGCGAGAACACGAGCCCCGCCTGAGCGGGGCGATTCGGGAGACGCCTGAGCGTCGCATGCCCTCGCTCGCGCGAGGGGCTCGTTTGGTGCAAACGAGACCGCGAAAGTCCCCTACCATCGCCCCATGCCCGCGATCCCCAAGGTCACCGGTGCCGACGCCGATGCCGCCTACACCGCGGCCCAGAAGGTCGTGGACGTCCACAAGCGCCTCGTGGACTTCCTCGCCCACGGGCAGACGCTCGCGCAGATCGACACATTTGTCGCCAGGACGCTCGATGAGCTTGGCTGCAAGTCCTGCTTCCTGGGCTACCGCGCTGGCGGGCTGCCGCCGTTCCCCTCGCACGCCTGCCTGAGCGTCAACGAGTGCGTCGTCCACGGGACGGCCGCCTATCTCGAACGCCCGATGGAGCACGGGGATGTCCTCAAGATCGATATCGGCGTCAGCCACCGCGGCTGGATCGGCGACGCCGCGTACACCTACGTCTTCGGCGAGAAGACGCCCGACGTCGATCGGCTGTGCAAGGCCGGCAAGAAGTCATTGATGACCGGCATCGAGCAGCTCGCGCCGGGCAATACGTACATGCAGTGGGCCCGCACCGTCGAGGACTGCGTCGAGCGCGAGTTCGGGCTCAAGCTCATCCGCGGGCTGGGCGGCCACGGGTACGGCCGCAAGCTGCACGCCCCGCCGTTCGTGTCCAACACCGTCCCGAAGTTCCCGGGCGAGTGGCCTGACGGTAAGCGGCAGTGCGAGCCCGGCACGCTGATCGCCGTCGAGCCCATGATCGCGGTCACCACAGGCGACACCTTCCAGCGCCCTAAGACCTGGCCCATCTTCGTCGCGGACAACTCGATGTCCGTCCACTACGAGCACGACGTGCTCATCACCGAGAACGGGCCCAAAATCCTCACCGAGGGCCTCGACGAGCTGCCCGACCTGATCACGCGCTGATTCAACCATGACCAACCGCATCGACACCATCTTCAAGACGCAACGCGACGAGCACCGAAAGGGCCTCATGCCCTTCGTCTGCGGCGGCCACCCGACGCCCGAATCACTCCCGACACTCCTCCCCGCGCTCGAAGCGGGCGGCGCGTCGATCGTCGAGATCGGCATCCCCTTCAGCGACCCGATCGCCGACGGGCCCGTCATCGCGGCCGCCATGCACGAGGCGCTGCAGTCGGGCGTCCGGCCCGGCACGATCTTCGACCAGGTCCGGGCCGCGCGCGAGAGCGTCGGGCTCGGTCTGGTCGCGATGATCAGCGTCTCGCTCGTCGAGGGGCTGGGCGGGCCCGCGGCGTTCAGCAAACGGGCGAGCGAGGCGGGCTTCGACGGCCTGATCGTGCCCGACTGCCCGCTCGACGAAGCAGGTCGCATCCGCGACGCCGCGGGCGAGCACGGGCTCACGCTGAGCCTTCTCGTTGCGCCGACAACACCCCCCAAGCGAGCGGCCGAGATCGCGCAGGCCTGCACGGGCTTCGTCTATCTCGTCGCGCGGGCCGGCATCACGGGCGAGCGAGCCGATGCCCCGAAGATCGAGCCCATGACCGGCGCCATCCGCGAGGCGACCGACATCCCGATCGCGTGCGGCTTCGGCATCTCGACCCCCGAGCACGTCGCGGCCGTCGTCGAGCACGCCGACGCCGCCATCGTCGGCAGCGCCCTCGTCCGCCGCCTCGCCGACGCGCAGAACGAGTCCCGCGACCTCGCCGAGACCGCGAAGGGCTACACCCAAGAGCTCGCGGCGGGCCTCGCCGCCGCGACGGCCGAGGCGGGAGAGTGAAGCGGGTCCTCTGCCTCGGCGCGGGCGGACACGCGAGCGTCGTGTGCGACGCGATGAGACACGACCCGGACGTCGAGCTGGTCGGGTTGCTTGACGATGATGAGTCGCTGCATAACACCCGCCATTGGTCAGGCGCGCCGATTCTCGGCCCTACCTCGTCGTTGCCGAGTATCTCCGACGAGATCGGTGCGACTCACGCGATCGTGGGGATCGGGAGCAGCCGCGCGACTCTTCTCCGCGAAGACATGAGCTCATGTATCTGCGGACAGGATCTTGAGCGATTGACCGTCGTACATCCGTCAGCGGTCCTTACTACTGGAGCCTCTGTTTACGATGGCACGGTTGTCTTGGCTGGTGCGGTACTCAACTTTGCCGCAACTATCGGCTTCAACGTCATTATCAACACCCGCGCCGTTATTGAGCATGAGGCCAGCATCGGGAACAACTCCCACGTCTGCCCGGGCGCGATTGTTCTTGGGAATGCAAGCGTGGGTGTCAACTCCTTCATCGGCGCCGGTGCCGTCATCAAGCAAGGCGTCAAAGTCGGCAACATGGTCTCCGTCGGCGCGGGAGCCGTCGTCACCAAAGACGTCCCCGACAACACCACCGTCGTCGGCGTCCCCGCAAAGCCCATCTAAGAGCACCGACCAAAACGCAACAGGGCGGCCCATCGAGCCGCCCTGCGCGTCATTCAGAACCGTCAGGCGGGAATCAGTCCGCCGACGCCACGTCGGGATCGCCGACGCGCGGCAGCAGCGTCGGGGCGCACGCGAGGTTGTAGATCACCACCGCGCTGTTCGTCGCCGACTGCGAGAGGTACTCCGGGATCGCCTGCTCCATGTTGTCGTTCTGGGTGTGCCAGGCGTAGCGGTAGTTTGCACGACCGACCTCATCCCAGAAGAAGCCGGGGATGCCGACCGCGTTGAACGCCGCGTGGTCGCTGCCGCCGCCGCGGGGCAGGCGGTCGCCGACCGGGCGGATGTTGACCTCGAGCAGACCTGCGGTCGCGTCGTTCGACGGGTCATCATCGAACAGCTGCGCCGCCCGGTCCGTCTCCGAAGTGAACCGCCCGTTGATCGGCGCCGTCGCGGCCGCGAACATGTTCACCATCGCGTCGGTCACCGGCACGCCACCCTGGTAGTTAGTGCCGCCGTCATCGACGAAGCACGCGGAGATCTTCGCCCGCTCCTCGTCGCTCAGCGACTCGACGTACGCCCGCGAGCCCAGCAGGCCCTGCTCCTCGCCCGTCCACAGAACGAAGCGGATCGTCCGCTTGGGCTTGACGCCCACCGTCGCGAGGATGCGTGCTGCTTCCATCGTGACGCTCGAGCCCGTGGCGTTATCGACGGTGCCCGTCGAGCCGGGACCGTTCCACGAGTCGAGGTGGGCCGACATGATCACGACCTCGTCGGGCTTCTCGGTGCCCGGGATCTCGGCGATCGTGTTGTACACCGGGATCGGCCCGGCGGTGACGCGGTTGTTGAGGTTGAACTCCAGATCGACGCTCAGGCCCTGATCCATCCGCGCCATGATGAAGTCGTACGAGGGGCCGTCGATGTTGACCTCGATGTCATCGATGTAGGTGCTGAGGTCGCGCTCGCTCCAGCCGCGGGCCGCCGACGTCCACACGCGATCATCCTGCGAGCTCGACACGAACCCGGCCGGGCCCCGCTCCATCACGAGCTTGAGCAGGCTCGGGCGATCCGAGGGCGCCGCCTCGATCTCGGTCTTGGCAAGCGTGATCGCGCCGGGCCCGGCCTGCAGGATCTCGCCCGTTGCGGTGCCAGTCGCGGAGTCGCCGTCGATCGTCACGTCAACGCGGAGCACGCCGTTCGCCGTGCTCCAGTCGCCGGTGAACGAGTTCCGGTCGGATTCCTCGATGCGGACCTGCGAGAAATCGCCGCCGCCCGCAGAGATCGCCGCACGCTCGATGCCGCCGCGGCCGCGCCGCGTATCGACGATCAGGTCCATCGCGACGGACTCGCCATCGCCCGTCGGCACCTGCACCTGGCCCGCCCAGCGCTCCGCGCCGACCGCCGGACCCGAGCCGCCCTGATCGATGTCGCCGCCGGAGCGGATCTCGCGCATCTGGCCCTCGCGCAGGCTCATGAGCCGCCGCGGGCTGAAGCGGCGGTCCGTGTGGTTCGCCTGGTGCAAGACCCACGCGCCGGTGTAGCGGTCGGGGTCCGAGTCGAACTCTTCGTACGACTCGGGGAACGGCACAGCCTCACCGCGGACCGGGCCGCCCGTGCCCTTGACCCACGCGAGCGTGGTGAAGGCAACATCAGTCCCATCGTCGCCGGGACCGAGGAACATCTTGCCGCTCGAATCGAGGCGATCGAAGCGCACCGGGACGGTGCCCCACTGCCGCACCTCGACGTTCTTGAGGCCCCACTCGCGGAACTGGTCGGCCGCCCAGTAGTTCGCGTCCTCGAGCGCCTTCGAGCCCGTCAGCCGGGCACCGAAGTCCAGGCTCAGCGTGGACAGGTGCTCCATCACACGCGAGTTGTCACGGCCCTCGCGGATCGCGGCCTCGACCATCGCGGGCTCACCCATCTCGATGTCGGGCACCGCGACACGTTCGCCGTCCACGACCGCGTAGGCCTCGGACCGCGGGAGCTGGTCCGCCCGCGGCTCGATCCGCGTACCGGGAAGATTCCCGAGCGACGCGGGACCGGCCGTCGATGCGCTTGAAGACGACTGGCTCTGCTCGCACCCGACGAGCGTCAACGCCCCAGCCGAAGCGGCCGCGAGCAAGAATGGAACAACCTTCATAGTGATACCTCCAAACGGACCTTCCGCCCGTCGCCGCAGGCTAGCGGATTCAGGGGTTGTCGTGTGGAGCCCGGTCGAACTGGACGGTTCGCAGAGAGCGGCGAACGCGTCAACCGGAAATGGGAGGACCCGGACTTGAACCGGGGACACCGGCATTTTCAATGCCGTGCTCTACCAACTGAGCTACCCCCCCGTGACTCCCCGCCAGGGTGGGACCCGGGCGGAGCGTGGAGACCTGAAGATTAGCCGCGACCGGGCCCCCGTCAACCCGCGCGGCGCACCCGCGCCCCGATCAGCCGTCCCAGCCCCACCTCCGGGCCAAGAGCCCCAGATTGATCATGGGCCACGCGAGGTTCCAGTGCCGTTCGGTGTCCGACGCCACCTCCGCGAGCGCGGGTTCTCGGAACACGGTCCGAAGCCACGGCGTCTCGACAAGCACCCTCGCATGGACCGCCAGCCATCCCTGAAAGGGCAGCGGGAAGCTCCGCTTCGGTCGCTCGACGATCTCTCGCGGCAGCGTGCCAGCAAAAGCCGACCGCAGGCACCGTTTGGTCTCGACGCGGTCGCCGTCGAACCGCAGCTTCTCGCCGAGCGGGATCGCGTCCGACGCGGCAGCAATCACCCGGTCCGCGAGCGGCGTCCGTCCCTCGACCGACGCGAGCATCGTCGCGGTATCAAGCCGGTGCAAAAGCCCCGCGAGATTCACCCGCCGCTGGAACCGCAGGTGCCGGTGCAACGCGCGCTCAAGCGATGACTCGCCGAGGTCTGGCTCGGGCAGCTTCGCGAACGTCTCGCCGTACCACGCGGCCGCCGCTTCAATTCCATCGATCATCTGACCAGCAAGCACCTGCCCCCGCACACCCTCTCCGATCCACGCCGTCGATTCAAGCTGGAAGCGCCCATGGTCACGCGCCGTCGCGTCCGGTCGCTGCTCGAAGAACTGCCGCGCGAGCGTCATGGGCAGCTCGTACCCCGCGAACAGCTCGTCCGCGCCCTCGCCCGATAGCGTGACGACATGCCCCTCGTCCCGCAGCGCCCGCGCGACCGCGTGGATCGCGACCTCGTTCGGCGTGCTCAGCGGCACACCGAGCCGATCGACCATCCACGCCCAGTCCCGCGTGAACCGGTCCCGATCGACCGGCACCGCCCGGTGCGCCGTCCCGAGCGCCGCCGAGGCGTGCTCGGCAAAGCCGAAGTCATCGGCGAGACCATCGGCGGCATCGGGCGCGCCCGAGCAGTACGTCCGCAGGTCCGCGTCTGTGCGCGCAGCGACCGACGCCACGATCGTCGAGTCCAGCCCGCCGCTGAGGAGCGAGCAGAGCGGGACATCGCTCCGCAGGTGCGCACGGATTGAGTCCTCCACGATCGTGCGCAGATCGCCGTCGTTCTCGCTCCCCGCGCGATCCCACCACGACGACCGCCGCGGCTCCGACCCGGGCTTTGACAGATCGAACTCCAGCACCTCGCCCGGCTCGACCTGCTCGACGCCTTTGAACATCGTCCGGCGGCCCAGTGTCGTGCGGATGGTCACGAGATACGACGCGACGCCGACCGGATCGGGCTTGGGCTCGACGACTCCCGATGCAAAGAGCGCCGTCGGCTCGCTCGCGAACGCGATCGCGTCGCCGGCACGCGACCAGTAGAGCGGCTTGATGCCCAGCGGGTCGCGGGCGAGGGTGAGCGTGCGCTTCTCGCGGTCCCACCACGCGAGTGCGAACATGCCGCGGAAGCGTGCGAGTGCTTTGGTGCCCCACCGCTGCAACGCGGCCGCGACGGTCTCGGTGTCGCACTCGGTCTCGAACGCATCGGCCAGATCCGTGCGCAGCTCGCGGTCGTTGTAGAGCTCGCCGTTGTAGACCAGCCAGCCGCCGCCGCGCCGGAAGGGCTGGCGGCCCGCGGGTGTCGGGTCGAGGACTGCCAGGCGGCGGTGAATGAGGACTCCGTCATCGAAACGCTCGACGCCCTCGCCGTCGGGGCCGCGATGCGCAAGGACGTCGGAGACCGCGCGGACGCGGTCCTCCGCGAGGCCCGCGTGCTCGCCGGTTGCCGCGATGAGTCCGAAGAAGCCGCACACCCCCGGGCTATCGGCCCGCGGACGGCGATCGAATCACTTCGGGGCCTTGTAGAACGGCAGCGGGACGACGGTCGCCGCCGCCTTCGCGCGGCCCAGATCCACGACCAGCTCGGTGCCGGGCTCGGTGTGGGCGGTGTCCACCATCGCCATCGCGATGGGCTTGCCGAGGGTCGGGCTGGAGCAGCCGCTGGTGACCGTGCCGACGACCGCGCCCGTTGAATCCTCGATCGGCATGCCCTGGCGGGGCGTCCTTTTGCCCTCGAGTTCGAGACCAGCCAGCATCCGCGGCGGGCCGCCGGCTTCCTGCTCCTTGAGGAGCGCTTCCTGACCGATAAACGTCGCGCCGTCGGCTTCCTCGGTCTTGTCGAGCGCCATCGCGAAGCCAAGGCCCGCTGTCAGGGCGCTGGGGTCCTCGTCGCGCGCGTGGCCGTGGAGCGGCATGCCCGCCTCGATGCGGAGCGTGTCGCGGGCGCCGAGGCCCGCGGGCTTCATGACGGCATCGTCGGACTTGAGATCCACGTCCTTGGTGAGCAGCTTCATCGCCATGCCGGTCATGCCGGCGGGCAAGATGACCTCAACGCCGTCCTCGCCCGTGTAGCCCGTGCGGCTCACGAGCAGCTTCACGACGACGAGGTTCTTGGTCGTGAACTGGTACCGCTTGAGCGACGGGATCTCCTTGCTCACGCCCGAGATCAGCTCCCTGACCTTGGGACCCTGGGCCGCGATCATCGAGGTCTTGAGCGTCTTGTCGTTGATCTGGACCTTGTACTCGCGCTCGGCCGCGACGGCCTCGAGGTGGCTCACGATCTTCTCGCGGTTCGCGCCGTTGCAGACCATCAGATAGTCGTCGTCGTCGTGGCGGTAGATCAGCGCGTCGTCCTTCACGCCGCCTCGCTCGTTGCAGATCAGCGTGTAGCGGCAGCGGCCGTCCTGCATCCCGTTGATGCGGCGGGTGCAGGTGCGCTCAAGCAGACGCCGGGCGTGCAAACCCTTGATCTCGACGCGGCCCATGTGCGAGACATCGAACAGCCCGCCCGAGCTTCGGACCTGCTGCGTCTCGGGGATGATGCCCGTGTACTTCATGGGCATCTCCCAGCCCGCGTACTCGACCATCTGGCCGCCGTGATCGACGTGGAAATCGTGCAGCGGTGTCTTGTGCAGGCTCACGGCGGGCTCCCTTTCGCTGGTGACCTCGGAAGGCTTCGGAGGCCCCGACGGTAGGTGTCTCAGCCGGGCCACGGGGCGTTGTCGAGCAGCCTGACCGACCCGGCTCGGGCCGTGATCAGCACCCGGCCCTCGGTGCCCACGGGCCGCTGCAGCGTGAAGGCATCGCGGACGACCGCGTAGTCGATCGTGAGGCCGGCGCGGAGCAGCTCGTCCTGCATGACCGCCTCGGCGCGGTCCGGGTCGCGCTCCTGCCGGGCGAGCTCGATCGCGCGAGGGACGGCCCGGGCGCGGGCGCGGCCGTCCTTGGTCAGGAAGCGGTTGCGGCTTGCCATCGCGAGACCGTCGGGCTCGCGGATCGTCGGGTGCCCGATGATCTCGGGGCCACCGATGGTCTTTGAGAGCTCGGTGAGCATGACGAGCTGCTGCCAGTCCTTCTCGCCGAAGACCGCGGCTGCGGGCTTGACGATCTCGAACAGCCGCGCGCAGACCTGGCAGACGCCCGTCGGGTGACCCGGGCGGTACTTGTCTTCGAGTCCCGGCTCGGTCGCCTGCAGCGGCAGCGGCGGGAGCTTCTCGCGCTCATCGCCGGGATAGATCTCGTCGGCTTCCGGGGCCCAGACGGCCGACGCGCCGGCCTGTTCGCACATCGCGGCGTCCTCGTCGAGGATCCGCGGGTAGCGGTCGAGATCGCTCGGATCATCGAACTGCGTGGGGTTGACGAAGATGCTGACCACGCAGCCGCCCGCAAGCCCACGCTCGCGGGCGATCGCGGCTCCGCGCTCGATCAGCGCGGTGTGCCCGGGGTGCAGCGCGCCCATCGTGGGCACGAGCACCGTCGGCTGGTCACCGGCTTGCGAAAAATGGCGAACTACCCTCACAACGCATTGTCGCGGGGTCGTTCGCCGATTTCTCGTGTCACGTCCTGGCGTGGGGCTTTACTCCTGCGGAGCGACCAAGCGGACGCGCTTGCCCCATAGCGCGCCCGCCCGAGCTAGTCCCGCTGACGCTCCTTCAGCCAGGTGTGCGCGAAGGAGTCGTCGGGGAAGCGTTCCAGGTCCACATCGACCACGTACTGGCCGCTCTCGGCGTACTCGCAGGAGTGCACGACGCCCGCCAGCGGCACCGGCTCATCGTCGATCAGGTGGACCGCGATCAAAATGTGCTTGCCGACGTAGCACATGCGGCGCGACTCCAGCACGATATTGGAGCCGCTCAACTCGATCGCGCGGGCCGCCCAGGCAGGGCCCGGCCGGTCGCGGTCGTCCAGCTCCGCGACGTCCAGTTCGGCCTCAAAGGGCCGCGTTTTGGGGCGCGGGCGGAATACGCTCACATCGGGCACGTTGGGCGTCGGGTTACTCGCCGCCTTCTTCGATGAACGGCCCGCATCGGCCGCGTCCGGGTCAAACGCATCGTCATCGATGTCGTCCAGGAGCGACACGTCCAGAACCAGGGCGGTATCGTCGATCGAGATGTCCTCGACCTCCTCCGCCTGCTGCGTGCCCGGATCGGGCCCGGTCCCGCTTTCCGGACCAGTCTCGGGAGCGGTGGTGACCACCTGCTCCTCGACGGCCTGGCTGTGCTCGGTTGACGTGCTCATCGATCCCTCCTGCCCCGCGCCCGCGGGGACTCTCTCGCTCAGGTCTTCGGCCGAAGCAACCCCCAACTTGAGGGGCTTTGCAGGCCAGATCGCGCTCCGCCCCCCTCCGGGCGGTGTTCTCGCTCCGCCGAGGCGGGTCCAGCCGCTATGACCCTCCCAGACCATCCCCGTTCCTCCTGGCTCGCGGGCTGGGCGAGCCGTCTCCGGGCGCTGTCGGCGCACGCGGTTCCCGAGTCACGTCGGGACCGAGAACTGCTTCTCGAGACCTTCCGGGACGAGCGGGGTCATCGACGTCTGATCGATGCGCATGTGCTGCGACATGTCCTTGGCCTGCCGGGGGTGGACGTGGAGGAAACCCAGCGAGATGCCGAGCTGTGGCGTCGGCTCTCGACGGGCGAGCACCCCGGACAGGTCACTGGATCCACACATCCGAAACCGATCACCGAGCCGGAAGAAAACCTCGCGATCGAGATCTGGACCGAGACCGAGCTTGCCTGCCTGCACGCGATGTGGTGGCACGCACGGCGGCACCCGGAGCTGCGACCGGTGGTCGAGTCAGCGGTCGCGTGGCACCTCGCGAACCTGCAGCCGGACAACGGGACGAATCACGCGTGGGCAGTCCACGTCTTTGTGGATGCGGCGTGGCCCGAGGACGGCGAGCTCGATCCCGAGGCAGACCTGCACGCGCAGGGGTTGGTGCACGCTTCGATGTATCTGACGGGGAAACCCGATGCGCTGAGCGCGCTTTTGATTGCGGATGCGGGGCGGGGCGTCGAGATGCTCTTAAACGAGCCCCCAGCGCGAGCTGGGGGTCCTCGCACGTGATCAAGCAATCAACCCCCAGCTTGCGCTGGGGGCTCGTTTTCGTTGAGACAGTTAGACCGTTTGCTTGGAGCTGCCGGAGCCGTCGGGGAGCCACTTGGCGACGTCGGGGTGGACGTCCTGCGGGGCGGAGGCGTCTCGTGCCGAGCGGCGGCGGATGGCGGCGGCGAGCAGGCCCATGAACATGGGCTGGGGGCGGAGGGGGCGGCCCGTGAGCTCGGGGTGGAACTGGCTGCCGATGAAGTACGGGTGGCGGATGACGGGCTCGCCCTCGGCGGTCTTCTCGCCCTTGATGGGGCGCTGCAACTCGAGGATCTGCATGATCGGGTGCTCGGGGTGGCGTCCGGAGAAGACGAGGCCCGCCTGCTCGAGTCGCTCGATCCACGCGGGCTCGACCTCGTAGCGGTGGCGGAAGCGTTCGCGGATCTTGCGAGCGCCCTGATAGAGGAACGAGGCGAGGGTCGCGGGCTCGACAGCGACGTCCTGCGAGCCGAGCCGCATGGTGCCGCCCAGGCCCTCGATCTTCTTCTGATCGGGCAGCTCGGAGATGAGGGCGTCGGCGGTCATCGGGTCGAACTCGGTCGAGCTGGCGCCGGTGATCCCGAGGACGTTGCGGGCGAACTCGATCACGGCGACCTGGAATCCGAGGCAGATGCCGAGGTAGGGGATGCCGTTCTCGCGGCAGGAGCGGACGCAGGCGATCTTGCCCTCGACGCCGCGGGTGCCGAAGCCGCCGGGCACGATGACGGCGTCGAGGTCCTTGAGGCGGGCGTCGGCGGAGGCGTCGTCCATCGAGGTGGTGTCGATCCAGTGCAGGTCGATCTCGGCGGAGAGGTGCGCGGAGCAGTGCTCGAGGGCCTTGTCGATCGAAGCGTAGGCGTCTTTGAGCTCGGCATACTTGCCGGTGATGCCGACCGAGACGCTGTGGCGGCGGTCGCCCACGAGGGCGCCAGCGAAGCGGGCCCACTGCTCCCGGGCCTTGTCCTCGGCGAGGGCATCGACGCGGCCGTGCAGGTCGAGGATGGAGAGGATCTCGCGGTCGAGACCGCGGGCGCGCATGTCGTCGGGGATGAGGTAGACGCTCTCGCGGTCGTGGAGGCTGAAGACGCGCTGCAGCGGGACATTGGAGAACATCGCGATCTTCTGCATGACCTGGTCCTGGACCGGGTTGTTGGCGCGGCAGCCGATGAGGTGGGGCTGGACGCCCGCCTCAAGGAGCCGCTTCATGCCGAGCTGGGCCGCCTTGGACTTCTGTTCGCCCAGCGCGTTGGGCTCGATGACGTAGGTGAGCGCGACGAAGCAGCAGGACTCGGGGCCTTCCTCGAAGGCGAGCTCGCGGAGAGCCTCGATGTAGAAGCCGTTCTCGTAGTCGCCCACGGTGCCGCCGACCTCGACAAAGACGACGTCGGCGGGGTTCTCGCCGTCACCGCGGAGGGCGAGCTCGCGGATCTTTCGTTTCACCTCGCCCGTGACGTGCGGGATCATCTGGACGTCGCGGCCGAGATACACGCCCTGCCGCTCGCGGTCGAGGATCTCGGAGTAGATCTGGCCCGAGGTGGCGAAGTTGCGGCGGGTGAGGTTCTGGTCGAGCATGCGCTCGTAGGTGCCCAGGTCCATGTCGCACTCGGTGCCGTCCTGGAGGACGAAGACCTCGCCGTGCCGGTAGGGGTTGAGGGTGCCGGCGTCGATGTTGAGGTAGCCCTCGAGCTTGATCGGGGCGATGACCAGGCCCTTGTCCTTGAGCATCTTGGCGAGCGAGGAACTGAAGATGCCCTTGCCGAGCCCGGACATGACCGTGCCCATGACGATCACGTACTTGTGGCGTCCCGGGACGTAGCCCGGCGGCATGGGGGAGTAGAACTCGGTCGAGGTGGTGGTCTTGCCGGCGGCGGCGAGGATGCCGGGACTCTCGGCCTCTTCGCCGACAAGATCGGCGCGGCGGGAGAGCGGCCCGGAGGCGTTTTTCGCCTCGAGCTGCGATGATTCGGGTCGATTGCTGTGGTGCGTTGGGTCGAGGAGTCCGGTCGAATCCGGCGGTTGGGGCATAGCCGATCGTATCAGAGCGGGGCCGGGTCCGGGGCAGATTTTGCTTGACTCTCGGCGGAATTTCTATCCGCGGGCGGCAACTGACAGACCCGCCGAGCCGCGACCGTGTGGGCGCGGACGAACGCGGGCATGCCCCCGCTCCCTCACGGTCGCGGCTCGTTCAGGACCGGGACCGGTGGCGTTCGACGAAGGCGGCGTACTGCTCGGGGGTGTCGATGCCGTGGTGGGCGGTGCGGCGGATGGCGACGGCGATGGTGAGGCCGTGCTCGAGCCATCGGAGCTGTTCGAGCTTCTCTGTCTGTTCGAGGGGCGTGGGCGGGAGACCGAGGAAACCGAAGAGGTCTCGAACGTGGTAGGCGTAGATCCCGAGGTGCTTGAGGAATGCTGGTGAGCCGCCGCCGTCCCGGTCGAACGGGATCGGTGCTCGCGAGAAGTAGAGCCCGGGCGCGACACCGGCAACCGGCTCGATGACCCCGACCACCGCCTTCACAATGTTGGGGTCGTCGGGAGACTCGCCCGGCTCGAAGGGGCACGCGACGGTGCCGACCGAGGCGTACTTCTCCTGCTCATGATGCGGCTGATCACCAAGTTCCCATGATGAGTTCAGTTGGACCGAGAAGGTTGAGATTGCGGCCTCGATCAACTCCGGGTCGATCTCCGGCTCGTCGCCCTGAACATTCACGACGACCGACGATTTCTTGAGCTCCAGCGTTTCCGCTGCTTCTGCGATCCGGCTCGTCCCGTTGTCGTGCTCGCCCGTCATCACGGCCTCGAAGCCGTGGGCGCGGACGGCCTCGGCGATCTCCTCGGCGTCGGTGGCGACAACGACGCGCTCGACGCGCTCGGCTTTGGCTGCCTGCTCGCAGACGTGGACGACCATCGGCTTGCCGGTGTCGTCGGCGAGGGCCTTGCGGGGGAAGCGGGTGGAGGCGAGCCGCGCGGGGATGATCGCGGTGGCTCTTTTGGGCGCGCGCGCCACGTCTTACGCCTTCAGCTCGCCGATGAGCTCCTTGAGCTCGGCGCGGCGTTCGTTGACGTCCTTGTAGCCGAACTTCTTGAGCGAGATCTGGCTCGCGAGCTTCTCGGCTTCGGTGGCGGCGTCGAGCTCGCGGGCGGTCTTGGCGCGGTCGTGGAGGGCGCAGAGGAGGCCGTACTTGAGCTCGAGGGCGGTGTCAGAGGTCTCGTCGGGGATTCCGTCGAGGGCTTGGCGGAAGCTGCTGACGGCCTCTTCTTCGAAGCCGCCGATGGCGAGGAAGGACTCGGCTTTGGCCTTGAGCACGCCGCGGCGGTGCTTGGAGTCTTCCTCGGCGATCTGGAAGAGCGGGATGGCTTCCTCGTGGCGCTCGGCGTTGGCGTACATCTTGCCGAGCTCGAACTTGAGGGGGAGGTCGGTCGGGTAGTTCTTGACCATGAGCTCGAGCTCGGTGGTCTGGTGCTCGCGGAGCTGCTGCTCGGCGGCGGCGATCTTCTTCTCGAGCGCGGGGTCGGGCTTCTTCTGGAGCTTGACCTTGGCGAGCTGTATCTGGCGCTTCATGAGCCGGGTCTTGGACTCGCCCGCGCGCTGGCGGAAGCGGAACTGCTCGGTTTCCTTGAACGCCTGCTCGAAGACGCGGTAGGCGCGCTTCATGTCGTCCATCGAGCCGCGCTCGAGGAGGACGCGGCCGAGGCGTTCGATGGTCGGGATGTCCTGCGGGCGTGCGGCGTACATCTCCTCTGCCTCGGCGACAAGGCGGTCCTTGACGTCCTCGGTCTTGGAGATCGCGTCGGCGGACTCGAGCTGGGTCTGCTTCTCGGCGTCGCGGATGTTCTTGCGGAAGCCGCCCTGGCTGGTGTCGCTGAAGCCGCCGCCGGCGATGGCGGCCTGGGCCATCATCTCCTTCACGCGGCGGTCGAGGTTCCCGTCGGAGGGATCGACCTTGCGGGCGCGGTCGCCGGCCTCGACTGCCATTTTGAAGGCGCCGGCCTTCTCGCCCGCGTCGAGCAGCTTGACGAACAGATCCTTGCGTGGCTTCTTTTCTTCGCTGGCGCGGCCGATCGCCCACATGCCGATCTTCTGCGCAACTTCTTCGAT
This sequence comes from Planctomycetota bacterium, assembly GCA_038746265.1. Lineage (GTDB taxonomy): Bacteria > Planctomycetota > Phycisphaerae > Phycisphaerales > UBA1924 > JBCBKP01. Next base: position 32,920 of record JBCDKU010000002.1, on the reverse strand, counting down.
GCCGACATCGGCGGCGGCCTCGACCACGCCGACCGAGAGCGCGGCGTCCTCGCGCTTGAAGCCCCACTCGAGCAAGGCCTTCTGGTACTTGAGGACGGCGCCCTTGCCGCCCAGGCCCTTGGCGATCGAGGACTTCTCGGAGCGTTTGCCGCCTTCGGTGAGGTATGCGTTGGCGGCGCGGACGAACCCGTCGAGGGCGTCCATGTCGGAGGGGTCGTGGCCCAGGCCGTTGAGCCAGAGCTGCATGGCGTAGGGGTAGTTGGAGGTGTCGTGGTTGGTCTTGGCGTGCTGGAAGAAGGTCTTGGCCTTCTCCGGGCTGAAGCCGCCGGTGGGCTGCTGCTCGCCGCTCGCGTCCTTGCCGTTCCCGGACTCATCCGAGCCGGAACCACCCTTGTTCTTTCCGAACAATGCCACGCGCTGCGTACCTCTTGAGGTCTTTGATCGAAGTCGGTCCGGGGGTTCGCCCACCGGGACGACGAGTCTACGCGACTCCGGCGTGTCTATCCGAGTCCGGGGATCGTTCGGATGCGGCGGCCGTACCATCGGGTGTATGACGATCGATCCTGCTTCTCTGCGAATCCAGATCCACCCGGCCGAGATCCTGCGGCGGGTCGCCGACCCGATCGACCCGACGGAAGAGGTCCGGGCGGTCGCGCAGCGGATGCTGAAGCTGATGAAGGGTGCTCAGGGGATCGGGCTTGCCGGACCCCAGGTCGGGCTCGGGTGGCGGATCTTTGTGTGCGACGTGCCGGCCGAGGACACCGCGGCCCACGATCCGCCGGTCGCGTCGGACGGGCCCATGGTGTTCATCAACCCGACGATCGAGAGCGCGACGGGCGAGGTCGAGGGGTACGCCGAGGGGTGCCTCTCGCTGCCCGGGATCACGGGCGATGTGTTCCGGCAGCCGACGGTGACCGTGAAGGCGCTCAACGCGGCGAGCGAGCCGTTCGAGCTGACGGCGACGGGGCTGCTCGGTCGGTGCATCCAGCACGAGATCGATCATCTCGATGGCGTCCTGATCCTTGATCGGATGACCGACGAATCGAAGCAGCGGACGGCGGCGCAGGTGAAGAACCTCGAGAAGATGCGGCGATGAGGATCGTCTTTCTGGGGTCGGGCGAGTTCGGGCTGCCGACGCTCAAGGCGCTTGCGGAGCGGCACGAGGTAGTCGGTGTCGTGACGCAGCCCGACCGGCGGTCGGGCCGGGGCGGCAAGACGAGCCCGACGCCGATCGGGGCGTGGGCGGCGGAGCAGTTGGCGAGCGTGCCGCTGATCAAGCCCGAGAACATCAACGAGCCCGAGATGATCGCGTCTGTGCGCGCGCTGGACGCCGATGCGTGGGTGGTGATCGCGTTCGGGCAGAAGCTGGGAAAGGCGTTGCTCGATGGGATTTTCGCGTGCAACCTGCACGCGTCGCTGTTGCCGCGGTGGCGTGGGGCGGCGCCGATCAACGCGGCGATCGTGGCGGGCGACACCGAGACGGGCAACAGCGTGATCACGCTTGCCGACCGGATGGACGCGGGGCTGGTGCTCGGGCAGTCGCGGCGGGCGATCGAGCCGCTGCAGACGGCGGGCGAGGTGCACGATCTGCTCGCGGGCGATGGGCCCGAGCTTGTTCTCGATGTGCTCGGTCGGCATGAGCGGGGTGAAACCGAGGCGGCCAAACAGGAAGAAGATCGTGTGACGATCGCGCCGAAGATGTCGAAGGCGACCGGGTGGATCGACTTCGGTCGGTCTGCGGAGGAGTGCCGCTGGCGCGTGCACGGGCTGACGCTCTGGCCCGGTGTCGCGGTCGAGCACGCGGGGCAGACGTTCAAGCTCGGGCGTGTGCAGGACGAGATCGGTCGCGGCGGCGAGCCGGGACGGCTTGTGGACGCGGGCGAGGGGTTGGTGTCGTGCGGCGTGGGCTTGCTGAAGATCCTCGAGGCGCAGCCCGCCGGCGGGAAGATGATGGCGTGGCGGGACCTCGCGAACGGGCGGGCGCTAGTTGAGGGCGATCCGGTGGTGTCGGTGCAGCCCGTGCCCGAGCGAGCGGAATCGTGAAGCTGGCGGAGACATTGTGGTCTTTGGTGCAGCCCAAGCCCAAGCCGGCTCCGACGCGGCGGGCTGCTCCGCGTGCGCGTTCGACCCGGACGTATGGGCCCGCTGCGGCGAACTACGAGCGGGTCACGCGCGAGATGCTCGATCGCTACGGCGTGAGGGTTCGCAAGTGGCGCACGAGTATGTCGGGCGTCGCGATGCTCGCGCGGACGCGCGACGGGCGCGAGGTGAGGCTGATCGAATCACCCAGGCCCAAGGGGCCGATGTCGGCGGCGGTGTTCCTGCACGAGATCGGGCATCACGCGATCGGCGTGGGCGCGGTCAAGCCCCGGTGTCTTGAGGAGCTCCGCGCGTGGGAGTTTGCGCTCGCGGCGATGGAGGCCGAGGGGATCGCGGTGACGGACCGCGTGCGGGAGCGGATGGATCGGTCGATGCGGTACGCGGTGGCGAAGGCGGTGCGGCGCGGGATCAAGCGTCTTCCGGCGGAGCTTGAGAAATACACGAAGTAGGTCAACCCGACCCCTCGCTTGCGCGAGGGGCTCGTTTTGTCACGGGCTTTCGTGGTTAAGGGCTCTGGGGTGTGATGCCGTTGTCGAGGAGCTGGCGGCGGTAGCGGGCGGCGTCGCCGATGGCGTTATCGAGATCGCGACCGAGATCATCGAGGCGTTCGCGGAGTTCGGTGCGCTCGGCTTCCCACGCGCGGCGTTCTCGTGCGCGCTCGGCGAGTTGGACCGAGACGATGATGAGCCCCACCAGCGACACAATGAGCAACACGAGCAGCGCCGTGACGATCGGCCACGCTTGCTTGATGAGCTTGCGGACGACGTAGCGGCTGTCGCGGCGGGCCTCGACGGGCTCGCCCGCGAGGAAGCGTTCGAGGTCGCGGGCGAGTTCGCCCGCGGTCTGGTAGCGGTCGTCGCGGTGCTTGGAGAGCGCCTTGAGCGTGACGAGCTCGAGCTCACGCGGGATGGACTTGTCTCGCTTGCGCGGCGTCTGCGGGCTGGTCGAGGTGATGTGGTCCATCACCTCGCGCATCGCGCCCTCGACGGGGTACGGGAACTCGCCCGTGAGCATCTGATAGAGCATCACGCCCAGCGCGTAGACGTCGGTGCGGACATCGATCTTGGACGCCTCGCCCCGCGCCTGCTCCGGGCTCGACCACGGGAGCGATCCGACGAACTGGCCCGACATCGTCATCTGCGTGGGCAGCGACTGGTCGGCCGCGGTGTTCTCGGAGACCTTGGCGAGCCCGAAGTCGAGAACGTGCGGCGCGCCCTCGGGCGTAACGCGGATGTTCGAGGGCTTGAGGTCGCGGTGGATCACCCCCCGCAGGTGGGCGGCGTTGACCGCCTGGCAGATGATCGTGAACAGCTCGATGATCTGGCGATGGCTCAGGCGGTTCTGCGTGACATACTCGTCGAGTTCGAGGCCCGCGATGTAGTCCATGACGTAGAAGAAGCAGCCGGACGCCGCCCCGCTGTCGTGGATGGTGACGATGTTGGGATTCTTGAGCTGCGCGAGGACACGGATCTCGCGCTCGAAGCGGACGCGGTCGTGCGGGCCCGCGAAGGGTCCCTCGCGCATGACCTTGACGGCGACTGTGCGCTGCGTGCCTTCCTGCGTGGCGAGGTAGACCACGCCCTGGCCGCCTCGGTGCAGCTCGCGGAGGATCTGGTACCCGGGGATGGTCGCGGCGCCGAGCCCGCCCATGGACGGCGCGGAGCGGTGCCGCGCCTGGAGGCGGGCGGCTTCGATGAGGTCGAACTCACCGCCGGGGCGCTGTGGCGGGGGCTCGACGCGGGTCTCGGGCGGGGTCGGGATGTCGGCTTGGAACGCGGCGGTTTTCGGCTCGTCGTCGTCATCGAGATCGATGTCGGCATCGACGCCCTCCTCGAAGAGGTCGCCGGTCGGCGGGTCGATTGGGCCGAACTCGTCGGTCATGCCCGGGCAGCGTACCACGCGCGGGCGCGGTCACGCGGCGCGTCGTGGTTATCGGAGCGTTCAGCGGCCGGGGTTGGAGAAGAACTTGGACTCGCGGCCGAGCGAGGTCTTGAGGCGCTCGTGGGCGCTGGCGCGGAGCATGTAGATCGCGCCGGTGGAGCGGCCGAGGCGGGCGCCGACCTCGGTGGCGCTGAGGCCCTCGAGGTCGTAGAGGCGGACGACGCGCTCGTAGTCCGGCGGGAGCGTCGCGAGCGCGGATTCGATGAACTGGACGGCTTCGCTCGCGGCGGCGGCGCGGCTCGGCGTGGCTTCGGTCGTGCCGAGCAGCTCGACGAGCGCCACAAAGGAGTCGGACGCGCCGGGCTTGGGCTGGACGCGGTTCTTGGGGTTGGGGCGTTTGGCTGCCTGGAGCCCGCGGAGGGCGTCGCGGAGGTTGTTCTCGGCGACCTGGCTGAGCCACGCGAGGAAGGAGTTCTCGCCGCGGGGCTGGAAGTTGTGGATGAGCAGAAAGGCCTCGAGGTACGTGACCTGCATCACGTCGTCCTCATCGAGGGCGGACTTCCACTGCTGGCCGATTTTGGCCTTGAGGCGTTCCTTGACTTGGGGCCCGACCTCGCGGAGGAGATCGCACAGGGCTTCCTCGTCGCCGTTGACGGCGCGGTTAACCAGATCCAGGTTGCTCGATCCTGTCGAGGGTGACTCAGGCATACATCCGACTCGTTCCCCTGAAGCCCGTCCGTCGGCGTGGAGACGTGTCCCCGCCCGCGTCGCGAGTGTAGCAGACGGGTCCAGAAACCGGGCGGGCGGGGTCAGTCGTCCTTGGGCGGGACGTGGGTGATCGAGGCGGAGTTGATGCAGTAACGGAGCCCTGTCGGCGGGGGGCCGTCTGGAAAGACGTGGCCCAGGTGGGCCTGGCAGCGCTTGCAGCGGACCTCGGTGCGGACCATGCCGTGGCTGGTGTCCTCGACCTCTTCGATGTGGCCCGGGTCGCTCTCGGAATGGAAGCTGGGCCAGCCGCAGTGGGCGTTGAACTTGTCCTCGGCGCGGAAGAGCGGATAGCCGCAGACGACGCAGGCGTAGCTGCCGGGCTCGAAGTGGTCATTGTACTCGCCCGTGCCGGGCCGCTCGGTGCCGGCTTCCTGCGTGACGCGGTACTGCTCGGGCGTGAGGCGCTCGCGGAGCTCTGATTCGGTAAAGGTGCGGCGGTGATCGTTCTGTGTCATTTCGGGGATGATATAGCCCCCGCTCGCGCAACTCTGTGGGCTGTTGTCGTCATGTCATCCGCGACGAGAAAGCCGATTACGCTCTGCGCGGAGACTATTCATGGAACAACTCACGCTTATCTTTCTGCCCGGTATTTCTCAGTGCGGCATTGATCAGTCAGCGGCTGGGATCTCCGCCAAACTTGCCAGCGTCTTCGACACACAGTCGAAGACGGACGATCAGTTTGGCCGGATGGCCCAGTTCCGATCGCGCAGCGTTGGGTCGATCGACTTTGATGAGGACCCTTCGAGTGGAGCGAAGCGGCGCGCCGATTGTGCAGAAGTGATCCGATCACTCAACGGGGAAGCACAGAGCAGGCTCGTGGTTTATGTGGTCCAGGACGTGAAGGACTCTGTTGAGTCGGCTCTTCGCCGTCCGCCGTGGTCACGGCTGCTCCGGGTTCTCTTCACACTTCTTGTTGCCTTTGCCAAGCTCAGGAAGCTGTTCTCGTTCCGATCCCACGGAACGGGGAAGGCCTGGGCGGTTTTCTGGGCGAGCCTGGTGATGTCGTCGCTCGTGCTCTACTTTTTGCTGCTTGTATTGGCGGTGACCATCACGGTCCTCGAAGCACTTCCGCATTTCGCAGAAAACTTTGATCATCTCTGGTCCTGGATCCCAAGGCATGAATACGTGATCCCGTGGTCGGCCGCGGCTCTTGTCGTGATCAATTCATTCGTGCTCCCATTCCTGCCTGAGACTTGGCGCCGCGCGCTGGCGGAATCGACGCAAGGTTGGCTCGTGCTGCTGGACTACATGAATAATGCCGAGAGCACGACGAATTACACCAGATCGATTGCCGCGCTTATTGAGCATTTAGAGCAGACTTCAGGTACCGAGCAGAACGTGTATGTGATCGGCTACAGCTTTGGATCGGTGCTTGGTGCCGACGCGATCTTCCCACGCGAAAGGGCAACGCCGCCGGGGGCACTCACACGGGTTCGATCGTTCGCGAGTGTCGGTTTTCCGCAAGAACCACTGAACGTATTCTGGCCGAGCCACTTTCGCGACCGGACCGATCCACTCAAGATCAGCGGGCGGTGGGTCAACGTTTCGGTCGACGGCGATCCGATCTCGACTCGTTTCCATCTCGCCGATGGCGATCGAGCGAGTCTGAATGGAAAGTCAGAACCGGGCCCCATTCCCGCGACCGAATTACGCTCCGGTGACTGGACTCAAGCCGGTGAAGCAGGGTTTGTCTCTCAGCTCCTGCTCCGCGGAGTTGCGTCGCTCCACGGCAGCTACTGGGGGAACACGTCCCATCTACCTGGCTGCTTTGTTCCGCTCGTTCCCGCGATGTTCGAGAGCACCGTGATGCTCGACGGTCCGCCTGCAGCAGCCACGGAGACGCACGATGCGGAGACCTGACCCGCACCGGTCAGTCAAGATCGAGCAGCATCGGCGTTCGGCCCTCGAGGCTTCTGCCGCGGTCGAGGACGACCTTCTGGATGAACTCGGTCGGCATCGTCTCGACGGTGCGGTCTTCGAAGCCGCAGCGGACGAAGAAGGACGGGATGCGTGTGAGCAATGCGAGCTGGCGGCAGCCGTCGATGCGGGCCTCGGCGATGAGGCGCTCGACGACGTAGCGGCCCGCGCCGCGACCCGTCTCGTAGTCCGAGACGGCGATCGAGCGGATCTCACCCAGCGTGGGCAGGACGCGCTCGTACGCGCCGCACGCGGTGACCCAGCCTCCCGTATCGCGGACAACGACGAAGCTATCGAGGTGCGCGCGGACTTCTGAAGGGCGGCGGAACAGCACGAAGCCCTTGCCGGAAAAGTCCTGCAGCAGCGCGGCGATGCCGTCCACATCGCGCGGCGTGGCGTGCTCGACGATCACGCTTCCGCGGCGTGCATCGACCCGGATGGCGTGGTGGGCCGCGTCGGGGTCGGTGGTGCTGGAGCGGATCTCGGGCACGGGTGCTCGCTCTTACCGGAGGACCGAGGACGGGTCGCGGACGATGTCGGGAACTTCGGGCAGGATCAGGGCGCGGCACTCGGACCGGGCTGCCTGCAGCGCGGCCGCGACCTGAGCCGGCGCGGTGCCGCCCGGGATATCGCGGCGGGCGAGCATGGCTTCGAGCTTCATGCAGTCCGGGGCGTTGTCGCCGAAGTGGCCGTCGATCGCTTTGAGGTCGGACGCCGTGAGGTCCTGGAGCTGGACGCCTTGCTGCTCGGCGTTCTTCACGACGCGGCCGACGATGTGATGGGCGTCGCGGAAGGGCACGCCCCGCTCGACGAGGTGGTCGGCGAGCTCGGTCGCAGCCGACCCGCCCTGCAGCGCGGCCTCGCGGCATCGCTCGGGGACGAACGAGACGGCCTCAATCACGCGCGTCGCGGCGCGGAGGCAGAGCGAGAGTTCTGCCATCGCGGCGAAGACGACGGGCTTGTCTTCCTGCAGGTCCTTGTTGTACGCGAGGGGCAGGCCCTTGAGCGTGACCGCGAGCGACTGGAAGGCGGCGAGCAGCCCGCCCGACTTGCCGCGGACGAGCTCGAGGGCGTCGGGGTTTTTCTTCTGCGGCATGAGCGAGGAGCCGCTGGTGACGGCGTCCTCGAGCGCGATGAGCCCGAAGCCGGGCGTGGCGTAGACGACGAGCTCCTCGGAGATGCGGGACAGGTGCACGCCGATGAACGCGCCGGCCGAGAGCATGTCGAGGCAGAAGTCCCGGTCGGAGACGGCGTCGAGGCTGTTCGTCGAGACTCTGGCGAAGCCGAGCCGGCGTGCGATGGCGTCGCGATCGACGGGGAAGGTCGTGCCCGAGAGCGCAGCCGACCCGAGCGGGCAGACGTCGGCGCCGTCGAGCGAGTTCGCGAGTCGTTTCGCGTCGCGCGAGAGCATCGCGTCATACGCGAGGCACCAGTGGCCCGCGAGCACCGGCTGGGCGGGTTGCAGGTGGGTGTAGGCGGGCATGACGACGCCCTCCGACCGCTCGGCGAGCGATTGCAACGCGCCGCGGAGGGCGTTGAGTTCGCTGAGGCGCTCGGCGATGGACTCCTTGGCCCAGAGGCGGAAGTCGGTCGCGACCTGGTCGTTGCGGCTGCGTCCGGTGTGGAGCTTCTTGCCGAGATCGCCCAGATCGGCGGTCAGCTCGGCCTCGACCCACGTGTGGATGTCCTCGGCGCCTGACTCGACGGGCGGCTCGTGGATGTCGCGGGCTTTCTCCCAGACGCGCCCGAGACCGGCGACGAGATCGTCGCGCTCGGCGTCGGTGAGCACGCCCGCGCCGGCGATCGCCTCCGCCCACGCGATGGAGCCCGCGATATCGTGTCGCGCGAGGACCCAGTCCACCGGGAGCGAGTCGTTGATCGCGCGGAAGAGCGGATCGGGGCCATCCTCGAAGCGGCCGCCCCAGAGCTTGTGACCTGGTTGTGGCATGCGTTCAGACCGCCTTGCCTTCCTTGATGATCGGGTCATCCACGGGCTTATCGGCGGGCTTGTGCACCGGGCCCGTGCGGGGGCCGATGACGGGCGCGCCGCCGCCCTCGGCGAGCAGCGAGGGCTTGGTCGAGGCGAGCGTGAGCCCGTTGAAGCCCGCGATGCGCTCGGGCAGCGTGAGCAGGCGGATGAAGCCCTCGGCGTGCTTCTGGTTGTAGACCTCGTCGGCGCCGAAGGTCGCGAAATCCTCGGAGTAGAGGCTGAAGGGGCTCTTGCGCTGGATGGTCGTGCACGAGCCCTTGTAGAGCCGCACGACAACCTCGCCCGTGACGCGCTCGACGAGCTTCTCGGCGCACGCGGACAGCGACTCACGGACGAACGTGAACCAGCGGCCGTCGTAGACGAACCGCGCGAACTTGTGCCCGAGCTCGTGGCGGAAGTAGTGCGTGTCGCGGTCGAGGCAGAGTTCTTCGAGGCCGCGGAGGGCCTCAACGATGACGGTGCCGCCCGGCGTCTCGTAGAGACCGCGGGACTTCATGCCCACGCAGCGGTTCTCGATGAGATCGACGCGGCCCACGCCGTGCGGTCCGGCGATGGCGTTGAGCTTCTCGACGAGGTCATGCCCCGCCATCGCCTCGCCGTTGACGGAGATGGGGCGGCCGTTCTCGAACCCGATGGAGACCGACTCGGGCTCGTCCGGTGCTTCGGCCGGGCTCGCGGTCATCATCCACGCGTCTTCCGGCGGGGGTGACCACGGGTCCTCGATCGCGCCGCCCTCGTGGCTGATGTGCCAGAGGTTGCGGTCGCGGCTGTAGATCTTCTCGATCGAGCTGGTCGTGGGGATGTTGCGTTCCTGGAGGTAGTCGAGCAACTGCTGGCGGCTGCGCATGTCCCACTCGCGCCACGGGGCGATGATCTGCAGGTCGGGCGCGAGCGCGGCGAAGGCGGCCTCGAAGCGGACCTGATCGTTGCCCTTGCCCGTGCAGCCGTGCGCGACGGCGGACGCGCCGACGGCGCGGGCGACCTCGACCTGGGCCTTGGCGATGACCGGGCGGGCCATCGACGTGCCGAGCAGGTAGCGGCCCTCGTAGACCGCGCCGGTGAGGATGGTCGGGAAGACGTAGTCCTCGATGAAAGCCTGGCGGAGATCGACGATCTTGCAATCGACGGCGCCGGAGGCCTTGGCTTTCTCCTCGATGCCCTCGAGTTCCTCGGCGCCCTGTCCCACGTCGGCGACGAACGCGACGACTTCGCAGTCGTAGTTCTCGACGAGCCAGGGGACGATGGCGGAGGTATCGAGGCCGCCGGAGTAGGCAAGAACAACTTTCTGGGTCATCGCGTTTCTCTCAAGCTCTTGGGTGCGGGACGGCTCTACGAGACGGTTGGAGGCAGTTATACGTCGGCGGCGTTGAAGAGGAACAGCAGCAGCGCGTTCTGGGCGTGCATGCGGTTCTCCGCCTGGTCGTAAACGACCGAGTTCGGGCCGTCGATGACCGCGGCCTCGACTTCCTCGCCCCGCTTGGCGGGCAGGCAGTGCATGAAGAGCGCCGGGCGTTCGAGGCCCTTCGAAGCGATCTCCATGAGGTCTTCGGTGACGCGGACGTTCTCGAAGGCGTCGGTGCGGAGGCCCTTCTGGTGGTCCTGGCCCATCGAGACCCACTTATCGGTGTAGACCGCGTGATGGCCCTCGACGGCGGACAGCTCGTTCGAGAGCGTGATCGTCGCGCCGGTCGGCTCGGCGAACTTCAGCACCGAACGCAGGATCTCGTGGCTCGGCTCGAAGCCCTTGGGCGTCACGACGGTCATCGAGACACCCAGAACGGCCGCGAGGAGCATGAGCGAGTGACAGACGTTGTTGCCGTCACCGACCCAAGCGAGCTTGACGCCGTCGAGCGAACCGAGGTGCTCCTCGATCGTCATGAAGTCGGCGGCCGCCTGGCATGGGTGCTCCAGATCGCTCAGGGCGTTGACCACGGGGATCGAGCAGTTGGCGGCGAGCTCGACGAGGGCGTTGTGGTCGTGGACGCGCGCGACGATGCCGTCCACGTAGCGCTCGAGGTTCCGGGCGTAGTCCTTGACGGGCTCGCGCTCGCCGAGTTTGGCGCGGGATTCGTCGAGGTACATCGCGTAGCCGCCGAGGCGGTTGATGCCGGCGTCGAACGAGACGCGGGTGCGGAGCGAGGGCTTCTCGAAGATCATCGCGATCTGCTTACCCGCGAGCCTGCCCGCGGCGATCGACGGGTCGGCCTTGAGGCGCTTGCCGAGATCGAAGAGGTGCAGCAGCTCGTCCGCCGTCAGGTCGGTGATCGAGAGGAAGGATCGCGGTTTGGTGTCGGTTGTCATCGGCTTCGGCTCGATCTCGGTGTTCAGGGCAGTCATGTTGTCGCGTCCTTCGCGAGGGCTCGGGCGTGGATCGTGGTGGTCTGTGCGGGGTCGGCGTTGATGCCGCCGATGGTCACCGGGATGCCGTGGTTGCTTGCGGCCGTCGCCGCGGCGCGGAGTTTCGCGGCCATCCCGTCGGTCGCGATGCCGTCCGTGATGAGCCGCTCGACCTCATCAACCGCGATGGACGCGATCGTGTTCCGGTCGGCATCGAGAACGCCCGCGGTATCGCTGACAAACGTGAGCGACTCGGCGTTCAGCGCGGCCGCGAGTCCGGCCGCGGCGTCGTCGGCGTTGACGTTTCGGAGCTGCCCTTGTGCATCGACGCCGATGGAGCCGACAACCGGCAAAAAGCCGGCATCGACCAGCGCGCGGACGGCTTTCGCATCACCGCCCGAGACCGTGCCAACGAAGCCCAATGCCGGATCGGACGGCTCGATCGTGACGAGCGGCCCATCAGCAAGCGTGAGCCCGACGGCGTTGACGCCGCGTGAGACGAGATCCGCGACGAGCTGTGTGTTGACCTCGCCCGCGAGCACGCCCACGACGACCGGCAGCTGCTCGGCGTGCGTCGGGCGGATGCCGTCGATCTTGGGGATGTCGAGGCCGCGCTCGGCGAGGCGCTGGCTGATCAGGCCCCCGCCGCCGTGGACGATGACCATGCCGGCGTCGCAAGCCGACGCGATCGCGTCGAGCACCCCGCGGTCGGTGGTCATCGCGCCGCCGAGCTTGATGACGCTGAAACCATTAGCCACGGGCGGCCTCCGTCGCGGCGGCGGCCGTGAGCCCGAGGGCGGCTGTCTCGTCGAAGCCGAAGCGGATGTTGAAGCACTGGACGGCTTGGCCGGCGGCGCCCTTGGTGAGGTTGTCGATCGCCGAGGCGAGAACAAGGTGGCCCTCGGCGTCGGCGGTGATGCCGATCTCGCAGAGGTTTGTCCGCTCGACCGACGCGATCTCGGGCCACGCTCCATCGGGGAGCACGCGGACGAACGGCTCGTGGTCGTACGCCGATTCGAGCGCGTCGCGTGCGTCGGCGAGCGTCTTGCCATCGGCGAGTTGGGCGTGCGTCGTCGCGAGGATGCCGCGGTGCCAGGGCCCGAGGTGCGCGACGAACCGGACGCGCGTGCCGGTGTGCTTCGCGATTTCGGGTTGGTGGCGGTGCGTGAGCACGCCGTAGGGCCGCGCGGAGACCTCGCAGAAGCTTGTCTTGAGGTTGGCTTTGCGTCCGGCACCGCTGACGCCGCTGATGGCGTCGATGATCGGCGGCATCGAAGAGTCGAGCAGGCCCGCGTCAACGAGCGGCGCGAGCGGGAGGATCGAAGCCGTCGGGTAGCAGCCCGGCACCGCGATCAGGTCGGCAGATGCGAGGGCATCGCGTGCCCGCTCAACGAGTCCGTAGATCGCGTTCGCGAGGACGTCCTTCGCGGGGTGATCGAAGCCGTAGTGCTTTGGGTAGTGCTCTGCATCGAGCCGGAAGCCGCCGGAAAGGTCGAGCACGATCGTTTCGTTGACGAGCTTGGGCACGAGGTGCGCGCTGGCTTCGTGAGGCGTTGCCAGGAACACCGCGTCGGGTGATGTCTCGAGGATCGCCTCGGGCGTTCCGGGCACGACATCGAGCGTGGATGAATCGGCAAGGGCCGGGACGACATCGTGAAGCTGGCGTGTCTCGTCGCGCTCAGCAGAGCCCAAAAGGCCCACGATCTCCGTGCCCGGGTGCTGCCGGAGGATCCTGAACAGCTCCTGGCCCGTGTACCCGCCGACGCCGACGATGGCGACCCGGGCCGTCACTTCGCGGTCGCCCCGAGGTGTTCTTCGGTGAGCGGCTCGAGGCCGGCCTTCTTGCGCAGGATCTCCGCGACCTCGAGGGCCTTCTCGACGGAGGGTGTCGCGACGAAGACCGTGTCGTCGCCGCCGACGGTGCCGATCACGGGCGGCTCGCGGTAGCGGTCGAGTTCGAGCGCGACGACCTGCGCGTGACCCGGGGCGGTGTGCACGATTACGAGCGTGCCCGCGGGGACAACATCAATCGCGTAGGCCCCGACCGCGCCGTCACCCGCGCCGAAGGTCGCGTGGACGCGGTTTTCGGGTTCGGGCGTGACGCCCGGGAGGTGGTAGCCGTCGGGACCCTTAAAGACACCGATGGCGCGGATATCGCGGGAGAGGGTTGCCTGCGTGGAGGCAACACCGAACTGCGCGAGGCGTTCGCGCAGCCGCTCCTGGCTTTCCACGGGGCCCTCGGCGAGGATTCGACGGATCAGTTCGCGGCGTTTTTGTTGACTCACGCGGCGATGATACCACGGAATCTGAATGTTGTTCCGCTATTCAAATATTTATTTGAGATTAAGCGCTCGCACGGTCCAGAACGGCACCGACGTCGAGGATCAGGCTGACCCCGCCGTCGTCCCGGATGCTCGCCCCGCTGAACAGGCCGCGGGCCTGGCTCTCGACATCGAGCCGCTCGACGACGACGTCTCGCTGGCCCAGAACGCGGTCCACGGCAACGGCCGCAGTCCGGGCACCGGACGTGACGACGACGGCGACGCCGCGGCGGGGCTCGGATTCACCGTCCGCCGAGGCCATCGGCTCGTGCGTCCCAAGGGCTTGGCGGAGATCGAGCATGCCGAGGACGTTGTCGCGGATGCGGACGACGGGTTCGCCGTTGATCGAACTCTCGAGCGACTCGGACTGCTTAACGACCTCGACGATCGCGCCGAGCGGGAGGAGGTAGCGCTCGCTGCCGAGCTCGACCATCATCGCGCGGACGACCGCGGACTCGACGGGGATCGTGACGGACACCTCGAGCTGTCGGCGGTCGTTCACGCGGATGCCGCAGGAGACGCCCGCGATGTCGGCGGCTTCCTGCAGGCCGCCGAGCGCGCCAAGATTTGAGGCTGGGTCGATGAGCAGCTGGATGAGCTCGTCCTCGTGCATCTGCTCAATGCCTGGGACGTCGGGGGCCTGCAGGCGGATCTCGACCGGCTCGGGCGCGGGGCTGTCGCAGGTGAGCGAGATCGCGATCTGCGTGCCCTGGTGCTCAGCCGCGATCTCGACGGTGGCGCTGGACGGCAAGCCCGACGCCTCGCGCTCGGCGGGGGTCTGGATGAGTGAGCCGACGAAGTAGCGCAGGACGAGGTTGATCAGGTCGGCGAGGCGATCGCCCGCCCCGCGGTCGATCTCGACTTCCGGTGTGGAGACGACGAGCGTCGCTTCCTTGTCCTTGAGGCGCGCAATGTCACGGACGGTGCGGTCGTACTTCTGGAAGAGCGAGCCGACGTTGGTTGTGTGCAGCGACATCAGGGCGGTCTGGAGCTCACCCGTCAGGCGGTCGAGCTCGACGCAGATGCTGTCGAGCTGCTCGAGGCCGGCGGACTTGTCGCCGTGCGCGATCGTGTCGCGGGCTCCGATGAGCCTGTTCTTGCCCATGACGAGGTTGCGGCCGACGCTGACGATGTCGAGGATCTGGCGGCTCGCGACGCGGACGTAGCCGCCGGCCTGGTTCTGGTTGGCGACGTCTTCTTCTGCGGCTTCCTGTTCCGCTTCGTTCGCCGCGGCGCTGAATGCCTCGTCGCCTTCGACGGCGTCGTAGCCGTCAACCTGCGGGACGTCGTCTGCCGAATCCATGACGCCGTCGAGCTCGAGGACCTTGTCCGGCTCGTCGTCATGCCAGCCGACGAGTTCGGGCTGGAGCGTGAGGCCGTAGCAGAGGATGCCAAACCGCCGCTCGAACTTGCGGAGCGGCCAGATCATCTCCATGCCGCATTGGATGCCGACCGCCATTTGTTCGACGAGCGAGACGATCGCGCGGAAGCGGACCGAGAGCTCGGGCGTCATCGCGGGCGTGGCCTTCGTCGCGCCCTTCGAGGTCAGCAGCACGAGCCTGCACACACGCTGGAGGCAGCTGAACCCGTAGGGCTCCAGCACTTGGACCATCTTCTCGCCCAGCGAGTGGAGCTGGTCCGCGGCTTCGGAGCTGCCGAGGACCTGCCGGAAGTCGTCGGCAAACGACTTGAGCTGCTCGTTGGCCTCGATGATCTCTGTCACCGCGAACTGCAGCGACTCGATCTGGTCTTCTTCGAGGTGGATCGGCTTGCTGCCCCACTCCTCGTCGGTCGAGATATCCGAGATCGTCTCGTCATCGACCATGGTGGGTTCGAATGCGTCGCCCGACTCACCCTCTTCGAAGCTCGCGGGGTCGAGCTCCATCGGCGCCGCGGGCGCCGACTCACCAAAGTCCGCGGGGTCGAGTTCCGTCGGAGCCGCGGGTGCTGACTCACCAAAGTCCGCGGGGTCGAGTTCCGTCGGAGCCGCGGGTGCTGACTCACCGAAGTCCGCGGGGTCGAGTTCCGTCGGAGCCGCGGGCGCGGACTCGCCGAAGTCCGCAGGGTCCAGTTCCGTCGGAGCCGCGGGTGCTGACTCGCCAAAGTCCACAGGATCGAGTTCCGTCGGGGTGGACGCTTCGGCTTCGGCAGCCTCGGCGGGTGGTGCTGGATCCGCGGCGTCAGTCACTGACTCATCGTCCGAGGTCGGCTCTGTTTCATCCTCGGCTTCGGCAACGCCTGGCTCATCGATCGGTGCGGCATCGGGTTCGATGACCGCGGCATCCGCAGCGGCTTCGTCTGCTGCGATGTCGTCGGGCAGCGTTGCGGCCGCTTCTTCGATCAGCTCCTGCTCGAGTCGGTCAAAGTCATCCGCGAGCCGTGCGAGCGCTTTGCTGAAGCCGTCGATGTCGTTGACGCCCTCGGCTTCCTCGTGCGCATCGCGCCCCTCGGCGACGATCGCGTCCGGATCGAACGTGGCGGACTCGAGATCTGTTACTTCCTCGATGGACTCGTCGACGTTGTTCGCCGGAGCATCCGTAGGCGCTGACGACTCGACCCCGGGGTCCTCTTGCGTCCCAGGCTCATCCGGGATCGCGGCAAGATCCGATGGCGCGATCAGCGTGGGCGGCTGGATCTGCGTGTCGTCGTTCGAAGGCTGCTCCGCAGCACTGTTGATGTCGGATGGCGCGATCAGCGTCGGCGGCGCGATCTCTGTGGTGTTCTGTTCGCACTCAACAGCATCATCGCTCGGCTGTTCGATGTCGGTGTCCGTTGTCGTGACCGATGCGTTTCCACGGGTGGCTTCGATGGCGTTAAAGAGGTTGCAGAGCGCGTCGAACGGATCGTCGTCTGTGCCGAGCGTTTCGCGGAGCGAGCGGATAGCCGCATCGATTTCTTCGATGAATGTGTTCGACCCGACCTCGCTGAGCGCTGCTTCGACATCTGCTGCGTCCGGTCGTGTCGGTGCCGCGGCGATCCAGCCCGAGAGCGTCTCGGAAAGCCGCTCGATCAGGTGAGCGCTGTTGTTCTCGGGGAGACTCTGCACGAGCTGGCTCCTTCGCCTGTCGTCGCGGGATGCATCACACCAAACGCCTTCGCGGCGGCGGCTCGATATCTCGGACATCGGATTCCGATTCGCTCATCTTGATGCGGTTGCAACGGGGGCTCAGATTCGACGGCGAATCCGTCACACGCGGCACAGCTTCAGCACGCAGACGGGGGGGACTCCGACTCAACCCACGCGCGAAACGGCCTCGCCGCGCCCGGACCGGCCGAAGTCGTGCAGTTCCGCACCGTTGCATCCGAAAACGAGGACGTGCGACGGCGTGTGCCCGCCGCCGTGCTGTATCGCATGCGAAGGAGTTAGCTATGGCGAAGGTTCAGAAGAGCACGGATTCGGCCAGCCTGGCCGAGGTCGTGGACCGCATCCTTGAGAAGGGCATCGTGATCGATGCCTTCGCGAAGGTCTCGCTTGTTGGTATCGAGCTGCTGGCCGTCGAGGCCCGCGTGGTCGTTGCTTCGGTGGAGACCTACCTGAAGTACGCCGAGGCGATCGGCCTGACCGCCACCGCGGCGGCGCCGACCGCCTGATAGGCGACCCGATCGATCGATCAGCGCGCGGCCCGCGCGAGGAGGACGATGATGGCCAGCGTTAGCTATTACGACCATCAGGCAAACCGCGACCGGCTCGATGAGATCCGGCGCGAGACCGAGACGATGCTCGCCGACTTCCGCGAGACCATGGTCTCGTTCCGGTCCCAGATGCGGGCATCGGCCGACGAGTCGCGCGCGGCGCGGTTCCGGTTCGCCGACGAGCTCCGGGGCTGGGTGGATGATTTCCGCGAGCGGTGCGCCGACGGCGCAGCCCAGCGGACGGCGGCGCTCGATGAGATCCGAGCATCCATTACAGAGCTGCTCGGCCGCGATGCGCCGCCCCGCAAGATCCGCAAGAAGCGGACGACGAAGCGGAAGTCCAAGGCGGCCCCGGCGAGCGAGATGCAGGTGCGCTTCCGCCGCGTCGATCCGTCGTCGGACGGCGCCTAAAAGGGTCCCCCGGAAACTTGAGTCTCTTGCCCTGAAGGATCAAGCGGACTCAACCGGACAGCCCGCACCACCGATATCGCCGGTATGTCCAGCGCTCCATCAGACGCCGCGCAGTATGTTGAGGCCGGTCCGCGGCATGGCGGCTCGCAGCCGAGCGACGAGCTTGTCGCGACGCCGAGCGAGTCGTTCGTCGCGTCGGAGCGTGTCCAGTCCATCACCGAGCGGGCGATGCTCTACTTGGGGCTGGGTTATCCGGTCCATCTCGCCGGGCCCGCGGGCACGGGGAAGACGACGCTCGCCTTCCACATCGTCGCGCAGCTCGGGAACCCCGTCTCGCTCATCCACGGCAACGACGAGTTCGGCACGGGCGATCTGATCGGCAAGGACTCGGGCTACACCAAGACCAGCATCGTGGACAACTACATCTCAAGCGTGCTCAAGACGAAGGAGGATCTGTCGGTCAAGTGGACCGACAACCGCCTGACACTCGCCGCCCAGCAGGGGCACACGCTGATCTACAACGAGTTCAACCGCACGCGGCCCGAGGCGAACAACATCCTGCTCTCGATCCTTGAAGAAGGCGTTCTGAACCTTCCCAAGACGGGCGGCGGCTTCCTAGAGGTCCACCCGAGCTTCCGCTGTGTCCTCACCAGCAACCCGGTCGAGTACGCGGGCATGCACCAGACGCAGGACGCGCTGCTCGACCGGCTTGTCACGATCCGCTGCGATCACTACGACGCGCAGACCGAGGTGAACATCGCGACCGCAAAGAGCGGCATCGATGCCGAGCGTGCGGGCCGGCTCGTCTCGATGTGCCGGGCGGTCCGCGAGCGGACCAAGGGCGGGGCACGCCCCACGATCCGCACGGTGATCGCGCTGGCGCGTGTCGTCGCCGCCTGCGACTGCGATGTGGACGCGGACGATTCGAACTTCATGATGCTGGCCCGCGACCTGCTCGGTACCGACCTGGCGCGCGACGGCAGCGCCGAGGCGTCGAGCGTCGAGGCGATCCGCGAGATCATCGCGGTCACCGCGCCGGTCACGGCATCGGTCACGCCTCGGACACCCAGACCCCGCAGAATCCAGCAGAAGAAGCCGTCGGACGCGGTGTAGAAAAAACGACGATGCGGCAAACAGAAGACAGGATCGGAGCCGGCCATGCCACCCCAGGGATCGGATCAACGAAAGGTCAAGAGCGCCTCGAATCTGAAGACTGTCGCGGGGCAGCGGAAGGGCTCAAAGCCCCTGCAAGAGTGCTACCGGCAGCTCTTCGTGCTCGAGGCCAACCGGCACCACGTGATGCGGCAGTTCAACCAGGCACAGCAGGCGATGGACCGCTGCCGCGAGCGCTCGAACCAGATCCAATCCAACATCGATCAGATCCTCGGCGAGATCCGTCGGCGTTTCCCGTCGGCGATGCTGCCCGAGATCAAAGCGCAGCTGACCAAGCAGGCCGGCCCGCGCCGATCGTCCGCCGTGGACCCCATCAAGATCAAGTACTGACCCGAACGATGGAGCCGTTCCGATGCAGATCAACTGCCTTCACTGTAGACACAAGTTCGACCTTGGCAAGGCGTACGACGACTACGAGGGCCTCGTGAAGTGCTCGACGTGCGCGGGATTGCTCGATATCAAAACCGAGGACGGGGGCGTCAGAGCCGTGCGCTTCGGCACCACGCCGACCGCCGCGACGCCCGGCCCTGTCAACACGAGCCCGGCGACCGCCGCGGGCGTGATCTTCGGATCGGACCAGCGCGCCGCGTAGGCGGGAAGGAGCGTCAGCGGTGAGCGACGACCAGAAGGCCTACGTGTACGCGGTGATCGATGCCGGCTCGGTGAGCGCGATCGAGGCTGCCGGCCTCGACGACCAGCCCGTGATGATCGTGCGCGGCGAGACCGTCGCGGCCGCGATCAGCACTGCGCCCACCGGCAAGATCCGCCCGAGCCGCAAGCACCTGTCCGCGCACCACCGCGTGGTCAGCGAGCTTGCGAAGAAGGCTCGCACGGTCATGCCCATGAGCTTCGGGATGATCGCCGACGATGCACAGTCGGTCGAGAGCTGGCTCGCCGAGCACGCCGAGGCCCTCGGAGAGACGGCCGAGCGTTTGCACAACCGCGTCGAGATGGCCGTGCGGCTCAAGTGGGACGTCGAGAACGTCTTCGAGTTCATGGTCGAGCAGCACGTTGAGCTCAAGGCCGCCCGCGGCGAACTCGTCGAGGCGGGCGATGACCGCGAGACGATGATCGTGGTCGGCGAGCTGTTCGCAAAGATCCTCGAAGCCGAGCGCACCGAGCACGCCGCGGTGATCACCGACGGTACCCGCGGCAAGTGCGAGGACATGACCGACAACGCGCCGCGCACCGACGACGAAGCGGTCAACATCGCGTTCCTGATCGATCGTGGTGGTGTCAAAGCGTTCGAGAACGCGATCTTCGCGGTCGCCGAGCAGCTGGGCGACGAGTTCCTGCTTGACTACTCGGGTCCGCTCCCCCCCCACTCGTTCGCGAACGGCGTTGGGTCGGAGCTCGCCGCGTAACAGGCTCTCACCGGAAAGGAGTCTGCGTGTTCATCCTCGACGACATCCTGCTCAGCCCGCTCAAGGGCTTCCTCATGATCGCGAAGGAGATCCAGGAAGCCGCCCACGGCTCGCTCGCAGGAGAGGCCCAGCAGATCACGCAGAGGCTGCAGTCGCTCTACCAGCAGCTCGAAGCCGGCGAGATCACCGAAGCCGAGTTCGACGAGCAGGAGGACGAGCTGCTCGATCGGCTCGAAGAAATCGAACAGATGCTCGATGGCGCCGAGGACGCGGACGACGACGAAGAGGATGACGACGACGACGGCATCAAGCGTCACGCTCCTGGGCGATGACGATCTTCCGTTCGCCGCATAACCGAACACCATGCCCGACGCCGCCGCCATCTCGAAGCTGGATCTCGCGCAGAGCGCCGACCGCCCGGTCCCGCTCGACCGAGTGATTGAGGGCGACGCGCCCGAGGACGTCGCACCGAAAGCCCAGCACGGCACGCAGTCGCTGTGCGAGGCGCTGGACCGGATCCTCGCGACCGGCATCGTCGCGCGAGGTGACCTGACGATCTCGGTTGCGGGCGTCGATCTCATCTATCTCGGGCTCGGCGCTCTTCTCGCGTCGGTCGATCGCGTGACTGAGCCGCGCGAGGCCGGATCCGAACCTCTTGAAAGCACAGCAGCGGCATGATCTCCGACCTTGACAGCATGACGACCGAGGAGATCCTCGAGAGCGACCTTGACCGGGCGCTACGCGAGCAGCAAGCGCGGACGGTCAAGTCGGGCGACGGTCCGAAGATCGAGATTGACCCCGAGAACGTGAGGCGCGGGCTCGGACAACTCGTGCTCACCGTCGTCAAGCTGCTGCACGAACTCATGGAGCGTCAGGCCCTCCGCCGCGCCGAGGCCGGCACGCTGACCGAAGCCGAGATCGAGGCCGTTGGACGCACGCTCATGCTGCAGGCCGACGAGATCGACGAACTCCGCGAGCACTTCGGCCTCGACCCCGAGGACCTCAACCTCGACCTGGGCCCCCTCGGAAAGGTGCTGTAATGGCCCGCGTCAACGCCACACCCACAACCAGTACCAACGGCACCAACATCGCCGACCTGCTCAGCGCGTGCTCGATAAGGGCATCGTGATCGCGGGCGACGTGAAGGTGAAGCTCGTTGATATCGAGCTGCTGACGATCCAGCTGCGGCTCGTGATCTGCTCGATCGACAAGGCCAAGGAAATGGGGATGGACTGGTGGGCCAACAGCTCGGTCTTCCAGGGCGACCGCGATCAGAAGGCGCTGGACGAGGAGACTTCTCGGACCACCGAGCTCGAGCAGCAGGTGCAGGCGCTCCAGGCCAAGCTCGCGGAGGTCGAAGCGGAGGCCAAGCCTCAAGAACCACGCCGGTTCAGCCCGATCCCCACGCCACCGCCCGGCATGTAGTTCCGTGCCGTGCGGCCGCGCGATGCCATCACGACGACTCGACATCATCCCGATCATCCACACCGAGGCCGACCTCGGCCGGCTCGCGGACCGCGTGAAGTCGATCGCGATCGAGCGCGGCGGCGAAGAGGAGTGGAACCGCGCCCGCGAGACCATCGCCTCGATCTGGGACCGCATCGAGACCTACGCCCGGGGCCTCCCCGAGAAGCTCGGCGGCTCGCTGGAGGGCGTGAGGCTCTATCAGGACGGGCTGCCGGTCTGCGGCCGCGAGCTGGAGCTTGTCCGCGATCTTGCGGGTCAGCGCAGCCGCAACCACAAGCTGCTGCTGGAGCTCGTCGAGCAGGGAGCCGAGATCGAGGGGACCGAGTCGCCCGATCTTTTGCTCGAGGAGTACCGCGCGGTCAAGGCCGCCGTGGAGGCCGGCGAGACGCAGACCGCGCCGGACACCGACCTGCTCGAACGCCGGGACCGGTTCATCGCGGAACGGATCGACGCCACGCTGCGCGAGAGCGAAGTGGGCGTGCTGTTTATCGGGATGCTGCACAACGTCCAGGCGTTTCTGGCCGATGACATCGAGGTCCGCACACCGCTCGACCCGCAGAGCCACGCCGCCTGACGCCCCTTCGTCCGGCGGCCCGACCAGCCGAGGCACGCCATGACCGACCGCAACACCCGCCGATCGGGCAACGACGACCGCAGCAATCTGGGCGGCATCCTCGAGGGCCTGAGCAGCCTGCTGGGCTCGCTCGGTGATCTCGCCGAGAAGGGCGAGCAGCTCGAACATCTCAAGAACCTGCAGGACTCCAAGGGCCGCGACGTCACCGTGCGTTCGAGCTTCAAGTTCGGCACGCTCGAAGACCGCGCCAAGCAGGCCGGTCACGGCGGCGGGCCGACGACGCCCGAACCCTTCCGCAAGACCGGACCGACCAAGGTCGGCCGCGCCGATGTCTCCGAGGCGCGCGAGCCCGAGGTCGAGATCTTCGACGAAGGGGACGGCATCTTGCTGATCGCCGAGATGCCGGGCATCGCCGAGGAGCACATCGCGGTCGAGATCGAGGGCGACATCCTGACGCTGACCGCCACGAGCGAGACCAAGCGGTACCACGCCGAGATCGTGCTGCCCCGCGAGCCCGAGGGCGACGAGACGCCCATCGCGATCGCGGGCCGCAACGGCGTCTTCGAGATCCAGATCGACGGCTAGATGACTGCCTGTGGGACGGGCTTCCAGCCCGTCTCGACGACCAGGACCCGACGGGCTGGAAGCCCGTCCCACTCTCGGAGAGTGCGCGCGTGAAGACACAAGACAAGACCATCACCCGCAAGGTCGCCGAGGCGGAGAGCCGCGATGTCGGCCGCGGGTTCGCGCGGCTCGATCCCGAGACGATCACGGAACTCGGGCTGCGTGTCGGCGAGACCGTGCTGATCGAGGGCCACAGCTCGACGCCCTGCCGTGTGATGCCGAGAAAAAAGAGCAACGCGGGACGGGCGTCGTGCAGCTCGACGGTCTCACACGCGACAACGCGCAGACCGGGCTCGACGAATCGGTCAAGATCACGCCAACCGTCTGCACACCCGCTGAAACACTGACGATTGAGCCGCTCGAGCATCGGCTCACGCCCAAGGACATGGACTACGTGAGCGGGCTGCTCGACGGGCTCACGGTGCTGCCGGGTGATCGCATCCGCTGCACACTCTTCGGCAGCAAGCACGCCGACTTTGTCGTCAAGACCGCGACGCCCGCGGGCCCCGTGCAGATCAACCCGACAACCGATCTCTGCGTCAACGAGCCCAAGGGCAAGGCGTCGCCCAAACGCGACGGCACGGGCCGCGTGAGCTACGAGGACGTCGGCGGGCTCAAGCCTCAGCTCCGCCGCATCCGCGAGACGATCGAGCTGCCGCTGCGGTTCCCCGAGGTCTTCGACCGGCTCGGCATCGACGCGCCCAAGGGCGTCCTGCTCTACGGCCCGCCCGGCACCGGCAAGACGCTCATCGCCCGCGCCATCGCGCACGAGGTAGACGCGGCGTTCTACACGGTCTCCGGGCCTGAGGTGATCCACAAGTTTTACGGCGAATCCGAAGCGGCGCTCCGCAAGATCTGGGACGAGGCGACGAAGAAAGCGCCGGCCGTGATCTTCATCGATGAGCTCGACTCGATCGCGCCCAACCGTGAGAACACGCAGGGCGAGGTCGAGAAGCGCGTGGTCGCGCAGCTGCTCGCGCTCATGGACGGACTCAAGAAACGCGCGGGCGTGATGGTGATTGCCGCGACGAATCTGCCGAACAACATCGACCCCGCGTTGCGCCGGCCGGGCCGCTTCGATCGCGAGATCGAGATCCCGATCCCGGACCGCAACGGCCGCCGCCACATCCTCGACATCCACTCCCGCGGCATGCCGCTGGCAACGGGTGCCGGCAAGTCGGTGGATCTCGACCATCTCGCCGCGATCACGCACGGGTGCGTCGGCGCCGATCTCGAATCGCTCTGCCGCGAGGCCGCGATGGCGAGCCTCCGCACGATCATGGGTGAGATTGATTTCGCCCAGGCGGCGGTTCCGTATGACCAGCTCAAGAAGCTCGAGATCACCAACGAGCACTTCCTCTCCGCGCTCGCGGAGATCCAGCCCAGCGCGACGCGCGAGGTGTTTGTCGAGGTGCCCGATGTCCGCTGGGACGACATCGGCGGTCTCACCGACATCAAACGCACGCTCGTCGAGGCCGTCGAATGGCCGCTGCAGCACGCCGAGCTGTTCAGGTCCGCCGCGGTGAAGCCGCCGAAGGGCGTCCTGCTCGCCGGCCCGCCCGGCGTCGGCAAGACCATGATCGCCAAGGCGGTCGCAACCGAGTCGCAGGCCAACTTCATCTCCGTCAAGGGCCCCGAGCTCATCTCGAAGTTCGTCGGCGAGAGCGAGAAGGGCCTCCGCGAGATCTTCCGCAAGGCTCGGCAGGCCTCGCCCTGCATCGTCTTCTTCGACGAGATCGACGCGCTGCTCCCCAAGCGCACCGCGGGCGACCGCGGTGACCCCGTCGGTGACCGCGTGCTCAGCCAGTTCCTTTCGGAGCTCGACGGCGTCGAGGAACTCCGCGGCGTGTTGATCCTCGGCGCGACCAACCAGCTTGACCGACTCGACCCCGCTGTCCTGCGGCCGGGCCGCTTCGACGAGATCATCGAGCTGGGCTTGCCCCACGCCGAGGCCCGCGCGGAGATCTTCCGCGTGCATCTCGCGGACCGCCCGATCGAGGACGGCATCGACCCGCACCAACTCGCTGTCGAGTCGCAGAACGCCAACGGTGCTCAGATCGCCGCGGCGTGCGCAAACGCTGCGCTCGCCGCTGTCCGGCGTGTCGTGCATATGAGCCGCGAGCCGCGAGCCGACGCCGTCCGCATCACCGCAGCCGACATCAACGAGGCGCTGTGTGTTGAGTTGCAGCGCAGCCGCGGCGAATCCCGATGACTCCCGCGTGACCACAGAGACCACCACCACCGCCTACGCCCTCGTTGGCATCACCCGCGGAACCAACCTCGCCGCGATGACCAAGACCGGCGGCTACACCGACGACTCGCGCCTCGAGATAATCCGCGCGAACGACCTCGCCGCGATCTGTACGACCATCGATCCCGCCGGCATGACCGGCGACCGCGGCGAGCGGAATCTGGGCGATATCTCCTGGCTCACGCCGCGCGTCGTCCGCCACGATGAGATCCTCGCCGCCGCGACCGACCTTGGACCGGTCATGCCCGTCGCGTTCGGGAGCGTGTTCAGCTCGCCCGAGAGCGTCACCGAGCGTCTCACACGGAACGCGGACGCGATCACGCGCTTCCTCGACAAGATCGACGCCGCCGCGGAGTTCGCCCTCACACTCGCCGCGACACCTGAGGCCGTCCGTGCTGCCGAGCAGCCAAAGCGAACCGCCGCGAGCGGCGCCGACTACCTCCGCTCCAAACTCAAGCGGGACGAGCCGCAGCGCTCGCCGCTCGCGGACGCGACCTCGACGATCGCCGCCACCCTCCGCCCGCTCGCGCTCGACGCGGTCGCCCGGAAGATCGTCCGGGCTGAGACGGACGAGGGCCACATGATGCTGGCGAACTGGGCGTTTCTCGTCGCCGACGATGGACGCGAGGCCTTCGAGAACGCGATCGCCGACGAGCAGGCCACCCGTCGCAACCACGGCTTGCTGCTCACGCTCACCGGCCCGTGGCCCGCGTACAGCTTCTGCCCGTCGCTCGCCTAAGCCGCCCGAAGCAAACGCTGCGAGAGCCGATCGATATCCGCGTGCAGCGGCCGGTCGTGCGTGAACGACTCCGGCGCATCATCGAACAGCCCGATCGGCGGCTCGGCCGTCCGGCCCTCGGCGCGGTCCTTCGATCGAAGATCATCGAGCCGCCACGCCCCGAGCGACAGGATCGCGCCGATCGCGGAAAGACGATCCGTCTGCCCGTATGCCGCGCGGGCCGCGAGCGTGCCCATCGAGACGATGTCCTGGTTGCGGCCGTTGGTCGGGATCGAGCTCGTCGCCGCGGGCCCGCCGTGATGGCGCATCTCGGCGACGAGCGCCGACGCCGTGATCTGCGCACCAGCCATGCCCGCGTCGCGGCCCGGCTGCCACGCGAGCAGCAGCGGCGCGCCGTTGTTGAGATCGGGGTTGAGCAGCACATCGAGCTGCCGCTCCATCAACACGCCGATCTGCACTAGGGCCGCGTTCAGCGCATCGGCCGCGAACGCGATCTGCTGGCCCTGGAAGTTCCCACCGTGCAGCACAGCCTCGGGCGTGACGACCGGGTTGTCCGAGACGCCGTTGATCTCCGCCTCGGTGAGTCGGCGGGCGTGCTCGATGTTCGCACGGCACGCGCCGAGGATCTGCGGTGCGCAGCGGATCGAGTAGACCTCCTGCAGCGGCCGCGAGTCATCGAGCCAGTCGTCACCGAGCCGCGTCGCCTCAGAGCGGATCTGTGTCGCCGAGAGCTGCTGGGCATCGTGTCCACGTGCGGCGTGCAGCCGCGCGTCGATCGCCTGCGGCCGAGCGCCGAGCAAGCGGTAGAGCCAGCCCGTGATCCGCTCGGACCATCCCATGAGTCGTTCGGCCCGCGCGATCGCGATCGCGAGGTAGCCCGCCATGAAGCTCGTGCCGTTGACGAGCGACAGGGCGTCGCGCGCAGCGAGGTCGATCGGGGCAAGCCCCGCGGCCTCGAGCGCCTCCGCAGCGTTGAGCGTCATGCCCTCGGTCTCCGCGCGCCCCTCGCCGCGGAGTACACGAGCAGCATGAGCGAGCGGGATCAGGTCGCCGGAAGCGCCGACGGAGCCGATCTCGGGGATGCAGGGCGTCACACCGCGGCAGAGCAGGTCGAGCCACGCCTCGGCCGCAGAAGCCGTGATGCCGGATGTCCCCTGCGCGACGGATTGCGCGCGGATCAGCATCGACGCGCGGACAACCTCGCGCGGCGCCAACGGGCCCCAACCCGCGGTCAGATGGTTCAGAAGCCCGCTCGCCTGGATGCAGGATTCCGACGACGCCTCGAACGACACAAGCGGGCCGAAGCCCGTCGTCACGCCATAGATCTCATCGCCGCGATCGACGGCGCGTTGTAGTGAGACGCGGGCCGATTCCATCGCGTTCACGGCTTCATCCGAGAAGCCCACGGGGCAGGTCCGCTGCAACGCGAGGTGCTCAAGCAAAGCGCAGTCAAGCCGCCGATCGGGCCCGAGCGACGGTGTCACATCGATCGCGGCGGCCGGGGCGGTCGTGGAATCAACGGTTCTCGGCAACGAAACGCTCCGTGTCTCGTCGGTGTGTCGGGCCCCGCGGGCGTCAGCGTCGTGGGAACTGTAAAAACGGCCAACGGCCCTGTCGGGCCGCGGGCCGGGAGTCTGTTCACATCACGCGCGGGCGACGAACACCCAGTTGGTCTGGCTGTTCGGGTCGCGGTACATGTGCACGCGGACATTGGTCGGCTTCATCTTGAAGGTGAACGTGTACGGGAACACCACGTTGAGGTTGTTCGCCGCGACACCCTTCTTGAAGTTGCCGAAGAAGAGGCTGTTGTTGGTGCAGGGTGCGATCTGCGTGAAGAACACCTTGCCCTCGGCGTGCGACGGCGCGACGCCGCCGAGCTCCGACTGGTAGCGGTTGTACATCACGATCTTGCCGGTGTCGTCAACCTTGACGACACCGAAATCGCACGCGTCGGCATCGGCACGGCCGAAGTTGCCGAGCATGCCGAGCACCTCGTTGGGGACGAAGGTTCCGCCCGTCGCCGGGCCCGCGTTCATCTGGTTCATCATGCTCATTTCAGCAGTCTCCTTGCGCTGCGGACTCTTCCCAGACGGCCTTCAGGACCGGCTTGTCGTGCTCGACGGTGAGCACGATGGATCGCTTGCTGTACTCCGAATCCAGTTCCGACGAGAGCTCGCGCACCTGCTTGAGCATGCCTTGGAAATCGGGCGCGTCGTCGTTGGTCTTGTGCCCATGCTTGTTGTACATGTCCGCGAGCTGGGCCTCGAGGCTGCGGATCATGTCGATGATGCCATCGGCGGTCGAGGTGCCGATCTGCTGGTCGAGGAACTCGCGCTCCTCGTAGATCGAGCGAAGCTGCTGCTCCATGCTCTCAAGTGTCGTGTCGGCGCTCATGCCTGCGGTCTCCTTTGTTTCGAGGGCTTCTCTAACGCCGAAGGCTCACGCCGCGCGATTGACGGGCTCGGCCAGGAACTGAGTGATCTGATCCACATCACCCGATGACAAGAGCGGCTCGACCGTCGCCAGCAGCAGCGACGTCCCGAAGGCCCGCTGCTGCGTCGCGACGTCGGGCGCGCCCTTCTTGAACACCTGGTAATTCAGCTCAGTGTTGAACGCGATCCACCGGCTTTTGAGCTCGATGAAGTTGATGGCCAGCAGCATGTCCCGGTCTTCCGGGCTATCCACCTGCTCGAAGACAAAGATCAGGTGTTTCCGCTGCTCATCGAGCCACACGAGATTCTCGTCGAGCTGTGGCTGCGTGCCCGCGTCGCTCTCCTCGAGCTCCCGCTTGACCTCGTCGAGGTCAAAGTTCTTCAGGGCTTCGATGATCTTCGCGGGTATGCGTACAGCTCCATTCCCGCCGCACGAGGATTCCCCCCGGCGGCAAGGCTGCATCGACCCGATGACGGCTCGGATTCAGCAAACGCACTTTCTTGTCTGTTCCCCGCGCAGACTTCGCGGCCGCCCCACCATTGCGGGGCGGGGCGTGGTCATGCCCGTAAGGCTTCCCATGCCCGATCAAGCCGCTTGGAGGACACGGGCACCGATGTTCGCAGGTTCTGCGCAAACAGCGCCACGCGGTACTCCTGCAGCAGCCACCCGAACTCGTCGAGCGCGGGATCGATGACACCCCGGTTCTCGGCTGACTGGACGCGCTCGTCGAATCGCTGGAGCCAGCCGCGGATCTCCGCGTGCGCTTGCCGGTCGCGCGTCACATCGCCGCCGCGCAGCCGCTCGAGCCGCTGCTCCGCAGCTTTCAGGAATCTCGGATAACACCGGAGCCACCGGATCGGTGTGGTCTTCAGAAACTCCGGATGCATGAGCCGGCCGAGCTGATCGTTCACGTCCGCCCGCGCAGGATTCCACGACTCCGGAGCCGGCTGCTCGAGCCGACCGAGCACGGTGTGTGCGCCGGACAGGCATTGCTGGGCCAACCCGAAGAGTTCCGACACCGCGCCCGCGAGCCGATCCCATGCGCTGTCCAGGCAAGAATCGAACTCGGTCGAGTCGCGTACGAGTTCTCGGTCCTCGACGCACAGCTCCCGTGCCACGAGCGAAGTGAGGTGCGATTCCAGCGTCTTGGCGTCGCCCAGCGGGCTGAACAGGAGAATCAGCTTCTCGAAGCCCGGCTCGCGCTTCGGGTTCCACTTGAAGTCACGCCGGATCCGCATCGCGAACAGCCGCGCGAGCCCGAGCCGTGTCGCGCGGTCCGCCTGCTCGGGGGTCTCGAACGTGTGCAGCGATACCGACGCTCCCTCGTCCACGAGCCCCGGGAACGCGACGACCGTTCGCCCGGCTTTCCTGATCTCGACTGTCTCGGGCAGCTCGTCGAAGTCCCAATCGATCAGCCCGTCGCGGGACCACGCGTCCTGTGCGCCGCGGATCGGTCCTGCGCCCGCCTTGCCCAGCTTGCGGACCTCGGCCTGCACCGTTTCGATCTCGCGCGACTCGGCGATGACCTCCCCGTCCGCGTCGATCGCGCGGTAGTTGATCTTGAGGTGATTCGGCAGATCACTCGGCCGGAAGTCGTCCTTGGTCACACGCACACCGGCGAGCGCCGCGACCTCGTCGGCGAGCAGCACGAGCATGGGTCGATCGCTCGCGATGACCTTCGGTGCGAGCCGTGCCGCGACGTCGGGGATATCGAGCCGCCGGCGCGCGGACTTCGGCAGCGTGCGCACGAGTGCCTCAATCGTCCCGGGCAGCCAGCCCGGCACCAACCGCTCGGCTTCGCGCGGATCGATGCGGGCGACAAGCTCGGGGGGGAGCTCGAGCGTGACGCCGTCGTCGGTGGCTTCTGGATCAAAGCGGTAGGCGAGCGCCGCCTCGGACTCGCCGATCAGGACGCGCTCGGGGAACTGGTCCTCTCGGATACCTTCGGGGTCGCCCGCGAGCACATCGGCCGTGGACATGAAGAGCGCGCGGCGGTCCTTGGACTCCAGCTTTTTGCGCGCTTTCTCGAACTTGTCCGCGGAGTAGACGTCCGCTGGCAGACGCCCGTCGTAGAAGTCGTGGATCGCCTCGGTCTCGGCGAGCAGGTCGCGGCGGCGGGCCTTGTCCTCGAGCTTGCGGACGGACTCGATCAGCTGGGCGTTGTGTTTGAGACACTCGGCGCGCGCAAGAACCGGGGCCTCGTGCTCCTGCTCGACCAGCGCGTGGTGGATGAAGGTCCGCCGGGCAGCCGCGGGATCAATCGGCCCGAAGTTGACCGTCTTCTTGCCGATAACCTCGAGGCCGAGCAGCGTGACCTTCTCGTCGGCGAGGACCTTTGCGCCCTTCGCGACATACCTAGGCTCGGAGTACGTCCGCTTGAGCAGGTGTGCGCCGATGGACTCGATCCACTGCGGCTGGATGCGCGCGCAGCAGCGGGCGTAGAGCTTGGTGGTGCGGACCAGCTCGGCCGCCATGAGCCACTGCGGCTTCTCCTTGAACAGCTGGCTGCTAGGGTGAACCGCGAACTTGGTGCCGCGGACACCCTCGTATTCGTGTGTCTCGGACTTGCGGCCCACACTTGTGAGCAGGCCCGTGAGCAGGCTCCGGTGGATCGCATCAGGCGGGGCGTCGGTGCGGCCCTGCTTGATGCCGAGATCGGAGCAGACGTCACGCAGCTGTCGCACCAACTCCGCCCACTCGTGCATGCGGCGGTCGGAGAGAAAGTTCTGACGGCACGCCTTCGCCCGCTTCGAGCGCGAGAGCGGTCGGATGGAGTCGTGGTAGAACTTCCACAGCTCGAGGTAGCTGAGGAAGTCCGAGCCCTCGCGGTAGTACCGCTCGTGAGCGGCGTCCGCCTCATCTTGCTTTTCTGTCGGTCGCTCGCGCGGGTCCTGGATCGTCAGGCCGGACGCGATCACGAGCACCTCGGCAAGGCAGTTCTCCTCGTCTGCGGCAAGGATCATGCGGCCGATCCGCGGATCGACGGGCAAGCGCGCGAGCCGCTTGCCGATCTCGGTGAGCTGGTGTTCTTCATCGACAGCGCCGAGTTCCAGCAGCGTCTCGTACCCGTCGCGGATGAGACGGCGGTCAGGCGCTTCGACAAACGGGAAGTCCTCGGGCGAGCCCAGCCGCAAGGCCGCCATCTGGAGAACGACGTTCGCGAGGCTCGTCCGCAGGATCTCCGGCTGGGTGAATTCGTCGCGGCCGTTGAAGTCGTCCTCGCTGTAAAGACGGAAGCACACGCCCGGCGCAACACGGCCGCACCGGCCCTTTCGTTGGTTGGCCGACGCCTGACTGATCGGCTCGATCGGCAGGCCCTGCACCTTCGACCGCGCGGAGTAGCGGCTGATGCGCGCGGTCCCCGGGTCGATGACGTACTTAATGCCCGGGACGGTCAGCGAGGTCTCGGCGACGTTCGTCGCGATGACGATCCGGCGGCCCCGGTGCGGCTTGAAGATCCGCTGCTGCTCCGCCGACGACAGCCGCGCATAGAGCGGCAGGACCTCGAGATCCTGCCCGGACGATCCGCGCTTGCCGAAGCTGCGCCGGATCGCGTTGGCGGTCTCGCGGATCTCGCGCTCGCCCGGCATGAAGACGAGCACGTCGTTCGCCTCGCGCGAGTAGGGCTCGCCGTCGAGCTCCGCGATTGCGTCGAGCACGCCGCCGATCATGTCGGACTCGTCGCGCTGGAACGATTCGGACTCGGCGAGATCGCGCAGCAGCGGCCGGTAGCGCACCTCGACCGGGTACGCCCTGCCCGAGACCTCGATGATCGGTGCGGGGCCCTGGCTATCCGCGAAGTGCTCGGCGAAGCGTTCAGGATCGATCGTGGCCGACGTCACGATCAGCTTGAGGTCGGGCCGCCGCGGCAGGATGGTCGCGAGGTAGCCCAGTAGGAAGTCGATGTTGAGGCTGCGCTCGTGGGCCTCGTCCACAATGATCGTGTCGTAGCGGTCGAGGAAGCGGTCGGACTGCGTCTCGGCGAGCAGGATGCCGTCGGTCATGAGCTTGACGAGCGTGTCGTCGCGGGTCTGATCGCCGAAGCGGACCTTGCTGCCGACGACCGTGCCCATCTGCACGCCCAGCTCTTCCGCGACGCGGTCCGCGACGGACCGGGCGGCGAGGCGGCGGGGCTGCGTGTGCCCGATCGCGCCGTCGATGCCCCGGCCGAGCTCGAGGCAGATCTTGGGGAGCTGGGTCGTCTTGCCCGAGCCGGTCTCGCCGCACACGACCACGACCTGCCGCTCGCGGATCGCGGCCGCGATGTCGTCCCGCCGCTGCGCGATCGGCAGGTCATCCGGATAACTGACCTTCGGGACGGCCGCCGCCCGCTTCTCGCGGAGGGCGATCGAGCGCTCTGCCTGGGCGGCGATCTCGCGGAGAATCTGCTCCCGCCGGTGCGGCGGCGGGCGTTTCTTGCCCTTGGAGGGCTTGTCCAGGCCCCGGAGCCGGCGGCTGAGCCGGCGGCGGTCTGCGGCAAGACAACCGCCGATCATGCGGCGAATCTCACGCGGGTCGATCGACGAAGAAGGACCGGTGCCGGGATCTGTTTCGGGACGCTGCGATCGGGCCACGGAAGAGGTTATGCGAGATATGCAACAAATCCTCGGCTGATGCGTATTGACGGCAGCGGATCTGTCGCTACGTTTGTGTGGAAGTGATGATGAATCTCCTCGCCAAAGTCTGGATGCTCACGCTCGTTGCCCACCCGCAGCCGATTCGCTGCATGTGGCGAACGACCGGTGGCTTCCGCGCGGAGGGTTCGACGAGCAGGTAAGACCTGATCGACCGAGACCGAGTGATGCTGGAAGCCACCGCGATGCGGTGGCTTCTTTCGTTTTTGGACTGTTCGAGAGTGCCGGGTGGAGTTGGACAACGGAAGGAGCCGGGTCGTGCTGGATGAAACTCTGAGAGACGCGTTGGGGTCGGCGTTGGGC
>JBCDKU010000001.1:0-157906 GCA_038746265.1 Planctomycetota bacterium | reverse complement strand
TGTACGCGAAGGACCTGCTGAAGTGGCTCGTCTCGGAGCGCGCGGAGCGCGAGGCGTTCTCGCTCAAGGAGGTCCTGCGCCCGGCGACGTTCGTGCCCGAGACGAAGACCGTCCGCGAGCTGCTGGCGGAACTACTCGAGCAGAAGGTGCACATCGCGTTTGCGACCGATGAGTACGGCGGCACCGCGGGCATCGTGACGATCGAGGACATCGTCGAGGAGGTCTTCGGCGAGATCCGCGACGAGTACGACCGTGAGGAGCACGACGACGACCGCGTGCAGATCGACGAAGTGACGGGCACTGCGGAGATCGATGCTCGCGCGGAGATCGATGATGCGAACGATGCGCTCGAATCGATCGGACTCGAGCTGCCCGAGCACGACGACTACGACACGGTCGGCGGCTTTGTCGTGACGACGATGGGCAAGATCCCCGAGGCGGGCGAGGAGCTTCGGCAGGACGGATTGCTGGTCGAGGTGCTCGAGGCGGAGCCGACACGCGTCACGCGGGTGCGGGTGACGCGGGCGAGCGAGGGGGAGTAGGGCTCGGTTCGCGATCTGGTGGGACGGGCATCTTGCCCGTCCGAGCGGCGCTGAGCAACTCAAGAGACGGGCTGGAAGCCCGTCCCACCCTGCTCTGTCGTGTGGCTAGACAAGCTGCAGCAGCGAATCGATCGACCAGCCGCCGCGTTCGATCTTGCGTGCGGTGCGCGTCGCGGCATCGGCCAGGTCGGCGGCGGTGCGGAAGCGCTGGTGGGGGTCCTTGGCGATGGACCTGGCGACGAGCTTGCCGATTTTGGTTTCGAGGACGGCCGCGAGGTGCCGGGCGTCGAGGCCGCGCAGCGCGGCGCGGCATTCGCTGTCGGGCTCGCCCGGGTGGTACCACGCGCTCGGATCGGCGGGGTCGAGCTCGCGGAGGTAGCGCGTGAGCGACCAGACGCTGAGCATGTCGAGCCCGTCGTTGTGGTAGGGACGCTTGCCGGTCACGAGTTCGTAGAGCAGGCAGCCCAGGCTGTAGACGTCCCACTGCGGATCGGCCTCGGCGCCGCTTGCGGCCGCTTGCTCGGGCGACATGTATTCGGGCGTGCCCGCGAGCCAGCCGGGCGGGGGCGCGTCGGGGTCGGCGCCGGTCGCGGTCGCGACCCCGAAGTCGATGATCTTCGGGACGTGGCCCGGCTGCGTGCTCGAGACGAGAACGTTCGAGGGTTTGAGGTCGCCGTGGATGATGCCCGAGCGGTGGGCGTGATCGACCGCGCGGCAGACGTCGGCGAAGACGCGGAGCCGCTCGGGGATCGGCATGCGTTCCGCGTCGCAGTGGTCGGTGATCGGCAGGCCCCGCACAAGCTCAAGGACGACGTAGGGCTGGCCGACCTTGGTGAGCTGGGCGTCGAGGATGCGAACGATCGAGGGGTGCTTGCACGCGGCGATCGCCTCGGCCTCGCGCCGGAAGCGCGCGACGACGTCGTCGGGGCTCGCGATGGGCTTGAAGAGCTTGACGGCGACCGGGCCGGTGTGAGTCGCGGTCGCGCGCCAGACCTCGCCGAACCCGCCCTCGCCGATGAGGCCCACGAGCTCGTAGGGACCGACCGTGGACCGCTTCGCGGGCGCGGCGGTGGGCGGGTTGTCGCGTGCGTCGGCGTTCACGGATGCCTCTCGCGCGAGCGATGATCTCTCGGGCTTCTTTAGACCACGGGTCCCGTGATGCCGTCCGCGGGTCCGCGTCTGGGGCCCCTGCCCGTTCTCCAGAGCCACCCGGCGATGCCCACGGCGATCAGCGTGCCGGCGGCGACTCCGCTCAAAGCATGTGCTCCCGCCATAAGGCGCGTCAATGCACAACCCGCGGCAATCGGAAAGAAAGCCCAGCGGGAGGCAGGAATCAGGAAACCGACCATCAGGACTCCACCCCATGCCGTCGCCGCGTGGCTGCTGGGGCCGCCCAAACCGTGCTCGAACGCCGGACCCTGCGCAAAGCCCGAGAACAGCGTGTGGTAGTCGATCGTCCCGGTCACGGGGCTGGGGCGTTCGCGTGAAAGGACCATTTTCGCGACCTCGGCGGCGAGGCCCGAGAGCGTCGAGGAAAGGGCGATCAGCCCGCCGCGATGGTGCCAGGGGCGGGCGGGTCGCGTCGGCGCGACCCAGAGGCCTTCGGGCGTCGGCGGTCGGGCGCGGTCGGCGAGCATGAAACCAGCGGCGATCACGAGCCACGCGGGCAGGTAGCCGACCTGGCGCAGCGCCTGGTACCAATCGCGGCGTTCGAGAGCCCGCTTGTCGTCGGTCGCAAGCAGTTCCCACACGGTCTGATCGAGCAGCAGCGTGAGCGCAAGGATCGCGGTGACCAGCGCGGCGTACTTCGCGCGGCGGAGCCATCGGGTTTGAGCGCGCGAGCGGTTCACGGTTCGGGATTGTTGGCGAGGCCGCGGAAGCCGTATCCGAGGAAGGTCTGGCGGTGGGGCTTGGACTCGCCCGGCAGCGATTCGATCTCGACGACGCGGTCGAAGACGCGGCGCCAGTCGGCCAGCGCGCCGTCGAAGAGCACGGCGGGCCGGCCCAGCAGCGGCTCGTTCGCCTCGGGGCGGGTGAGGTCGGTGTGGGGCCAGAGATCGTACTGCGTGCGGCGGCCGCCGCCGAAGTGGCTGCTGACACCGAAGACGGTGGGATGAGTGTCGAGCGCGAAGCTGAGCTGGCTGGCGCGGCCGTAGTGGATGGCCATGACGAAGCCGGCGAGGCCGGTTTCCTGCTCGAGTTCATCGAGTTTGGCTTGTGTGGATTCGGCGAGGGTGTCGAGGCCGGTCGCGCGTTGGAGCGGGATGAGCGGGAGGTCGCTTTTGGTGAGCCCTGTGCCGGCGATCGCGAGCAACGCCCCGATGCCGAGCAGGGCGGTGAACACGGTCGCGCGCCACGCGACCTTGAGACCGATGTCGGGGCGTGCGAGGGCGCGGACGGCGGCCCAGCCGGCGATCGGGACGAAGCCGACGAGGCCCGCCATGGGCCAGTTGGCCTCGATGCGCGTGAAGAACGAGACGACGAAGTAGAGCAGCAGCACCGGGGCGGCGGTCGCGATGCAGTAGGTCACGGCGCCGATCGAGCGACCCATCAGGTTCCGGCGTGCATGCAGCGCGCCGGTGATGCCGAGGGCGAAGGCGGGGCCTCCGATCGCGAAGAGGTAGCCGATCATCTCGAGCGTCCAGAGCGGCGAGTAGCTCGCGCCCTCGGCCTCTGCCGTGGTCGTTGGTTGGTCGCCGCCGGCGACGCCGAGATGGCCGAGCAGGTGGCGGACGGTGGCCCAGTCGTGGCTTGCGTTCCAGATCGCGATGGGCAGGACGCCGAGCAGGGCGACGGCGAGGCCGAGCAACATCCAGGGTGTGCGGATCTTCGCGGTGCGATCAAGCATGGCGGCGATCGCGATGCCGGGCAGCAGGAGCACGGCGGTGTATTTGAAGAGGAAGCCGATCGCGAGTGTCGCGCCGAGCGCGAGCCACGCGGTGCGTCCGCCGCGGATCGCGTGCCAGCCGGCCCAGGTGCCGAGGGCCCAGCAGGCGAGCATCGGGCCGTCGATGGTCATCAAGACGCTGACGATCTGGAACGCGGGCGCGGCGAGCCACACCGCGGCGGCGGCGATGCCCGCGCGGACGCCGCCGAAGGCGTCGATCGCGAGCCGCGCGCAGGCGTACGCGCCGATCGCCGAGGCGAGCAGCGCGGGGAGGCGGACGGCGAGCTCGGTGTCACCGAGGATCGAGACGGAGAGCCAGATCGCCCACGCGACGCCGGGCCCCTTGGAGTAGTACGACCAGTCGAGATATCGCGACCATTCCCAGTAGTGGGCCTCGTCCTCGGCGAGCGTGAGCGGGCCCCACGCGATGAAGGCGAGCCGGACGAGCGTGACCGCGGCGATCAGGCCCACGAGCGAGGCGTAGGTCGGTGGCAGCCGGAGCGGACGCGGGCCGCCCGGCGCGGGCAGGGTGGAGCTGTGCTCGGTCACGGGAGGGGGTGGTACGTGTCAGGCGGTCCGCTTGATGCGGAGCACGCCCAGCGTGGCGGCGACTCCGAGTCCCGCCACGCCCGACCAGAGGATCGGGATGCCGATCGCTCCGGAGTCATGCACGGATTCTTGGCCGATCGAGATGAGCAGCACAACGCCGAGTGCGGGGAAGAAGGTCCAGAGGTAGACGACCAGCGGCATCGCGTGCCGGAGCTTCAGCGCGGTGACGGCCCCCGAGAGCACCATCACGAGGCAAGCGGCCGCCATCGCGAGTCGTTCGTGCTGCTTGCTGGTGATCTCGC
The DNA here is from genome assembly GCA_038746265.1 of Planctomycetota bacterium. Classification (GTDB taxonomy): domain Bacteria; phylum Planctomycetota; class Phycisphaerae; order Phycisphaerales; family UBA1924; genus JBCBKP01. The sequence goes on along the minus strand of JBCDKU010000001.1, from coordinate 153,626 downwards.
GGCCCAGCTTGGCGATGCGTTCCGAGAGCGCGTCGCGGCGCTCGGCGAGGCGGCCCGTCGCAAGATCGCCCGAGCCGATCTTGGCGTTCGCGCGGTCGAGCAGGCCCAGCGCGGTCAAGCCTGAGAGCTCCGGGAGCGGGTCCGACGCGAGCACGAGCCCGGTGTAGCGGCGCTCGGCGCGGCCCGTCGTGACGGGCGAGCCGTCGGAGCCGATCACCAGATCACGGAGCACCAGCGAGAGCGAGAGCTGCGTCAGCTGCTCGGCGCTCGCGGCGACGGTGACGTCCTTGGTCGGGGCGGCTTCTTCGATGATCAGCTCGCCGCCCGCGGCGGTGATGATGTCGGTCCCAAGCGTGTCGGCGCGGTCGATCTCGATCGAGATCGTCTCGGCGCCGCGGGGCACGAGCGTCCAGTCGCCGAAGCCTCGGGCGCGGGCGCTCGAGATCGAGAAGACGCCGTCGGGCCCGGTGAAGCGGACGGGCTTGCCCGCGGCGAGCGTGCTGCGGAGCTCTTCGCCGATCTCGAGCCGCGCCATCTCGCGGGCGAGGTTGGACTGCCGCGAGCGGATAAAGCTCATGCGCTCCGGGTGATCGCGGAGCTCTTGCAGCTCGCCCGCGGTGAGAAACTTGGGGTCGTCCTCGAAAGCGTTGGGCACGCGGAAGAGCGGCGTGGTGAACTCGCCCGCGGTGCCGAGCGTGCCCTCGTTGGACATGCTGGCCTTTTGGAAGCGCATGTAACCGACGAGCGAGCCGTCATCGATGCCGACGGTATCGCCGGGCCAGAGCGAGACCCACGCGTGCTCGGCGGTCGCGTCATCAAGGACCTCGCCCTCGTCGGTGACCTCGATCGCGGTGACGTCGCGGAGGTGCAGCGCCTTGGTGATCTCGCCCTCGGGCGGGCCCTCGATTTCGCGGATCGAGCCCGCGTGGACGACGAGGCTGCCGAGCGCCGCGGACTCGCCGCGGTCGAGCCGGCGCACGAGCACGTCCACGGCGTCGAGGGTGATCATCTGCTCCATGCGTTGCAGGAAGCGCGGGATGATCTGCTCGTTGAGCAGCCCCAGCGCCCCGGCGAGCACGATCCCCGACGCGATCGCCGGCACGATGAGCGTGCGGTGGGGCAGACCACCCGCGAGGGCGGCGACGACCTCGTTGTCCTGGGCCATCCGGTGGTAGGCGAGGGCGGTCCCGAAGGCGGCCGCGAACGGCAGGGCGTAGGCCAGCATCGGCACCGTCGCGAGGACCATGAACGCGAGCGCCTGGGCGGGTCCGAGCGTGCCGTCGGCGAGCGGCTTCACGGCGGCGGAGAACGCGATCACCAGCACCAAGACCAGCGTCGAGATCAGAACGAGCCGCCAGAGTTCGACTGTGGCGTACCGCCAGAGCGTCCACGGCATGCACAAGCGTATGTTGCTCCTGCGATGGCGGGGGGATACACGAGCACGGGACGCCGGGGTCGAGGCGGCGGCGGCGGTGCCCGTTCGGACCGGCCCGGATCGCCGGTCTGCGCGCGGTGCGGTCTCGATGCTCGTGGCCGGGTCGGGTCGGTGTGCGGCGGGTGCGGGGAGGTCCTCGACCGCGGCCGCTGGCTCGTCTGGCCCGCCGCTGGTTCGATCGACCGCCGGACGCTGGTTCTGGTCCTTCTGGCTCACGTCGGGATGACGCTCGGCGCTCACGCGGTGCTGGTCGTGCTCGGTGTGGTCGGGACGGACTGGGCCGAGCTCGGCCGCCCGGAGGTCGTCCAGCAGCGCCGCGACGTGATCGTCCAGCTCGGCGCCCTGAGCTTGGCCGGCGGCGCCTGGCTTGGGGTACTGCTCGTGCTTCTGATTCGAAGGCGACGGCTGATTCACGGCTCGCGGCGACTCCCGCTCTCGCTTGGTGTCATCACCCTAACCACTGCAGGCGTCGAGTGGGGGTTTGTCGCCCTGATTGCACTTCTCGGACCCCCCGGAGGGGGCACAAGTTGACAAATGCTCCCGAAACCGGCTGGCGTGTTGTCCCTACACCCGAATGGGTCACGGACTTGTCCACAGTGCTGGAGATTTCGATGTTACAACGACTGTTTGCTGTGCTGGTCCTCGCCGTCGCGCCCCTCGCGGCCGCCCAGCCCAACCGCCCGCAGGAGCCGCAGCCGCCCTTCCCCTACGCCGGGGAGGAGGTCCGTTTCGATTCGGCTCAGGAGGGCATCACGCTTGCCGGGACGATCACGGTGCCTGATGCCGAGGAGTTCGGGGAAGGGCCATTCCCGGGCGTGATCCTTGTGACGGGCTCGGGCGGGCAGGACCGCGACGAGACGCTGCTGGGTCACAAACCCTTCAAGCTCATCGCCGACACGCTGACGCGGCGCGGGATCGTCGTGCTGCGGTACGACGACCGCGGCATCGCGGGGTCGGCCGTCGAAGACATCACAACGATCCAGAACGACACGAGCTTCGATCTCGCGAAGGACGCCGAGGGGGCGCTCGCGCGCTTGCGTGCACACGAGAAGGTCGATCGCGTCGGTCTGATCGGGCACTCCGAGGGCGGCACGATCGCGGCGATCCTCATGGGGCAGGGCAAGCTCGACGGGCCCGCGGTGCTGCTCGCGGGCCCGACCGTGCGCGGCAGCACGATCCTGAGCGGTCAGATGATCGCGGGGATGACAGCGGCGGGGATGCCCGCGGAAATCACCGATGAGCTTGTGCCGCTCGCGGAGAAGCTGACGGAGAAGGCGGCCGCGGGCGCAGAGCGTGACGAGATCATCGACGTGCTCGTCGAGATGGGCATGGTGCAGACGCAGGGCGCGATGACTGAGGAGGTGATCCGGAACGCGGTGACGCCGCAGTCGGCGATGTTCGTGAACCCGTGGATGCGGGCGTTCATGAACTACGACCCGCGCGGCGACTTGGCGAAGGCAACCGCGCCGGTGCTCGCGCTGTTTGGTGGGTTGGATACACAGGTCCTCGCGCGCGACAACGCGCCGACGGCCGAGATGCTGCTCGAGGGCTGGCCCGCGGGCTCACGCGTCGAGGTGATCGAGAAGGCGAACCATCTGTTCCAAGAAGCGAAGACGGGGTCGGGTCTGGAGTACGAGCAGATCGAGCAGACGATGATGCCGGAGGTGCTGGAGCTGATGGGGGATTGGTTGGTGGGGGTGTTTGAGGACGCGGATTAGCTGACGCGATCACGGAAGAAGGACTCAACGTCGGTCTTCGATCGGCTCCCGTCGGCAACGCCGATGGTGATGTCGAAGACTTCTCCGGGCTCCGCATCGAAACGACGCCTGTTCAAGATCAGAAACACCAGCGCGCAGACCGCGCCGACTCGTTTGTTCCCGTCTGCGAAGGGGTGGTTGCTGACGATGTGGAACAGGTAGGCCGCCGCCATGCCGTGCGGGAATGCATGGGCGTACTCATCTCCAAAGCCGGCTCGTGGCTGAGCGAGCGCTGATTCCAGCAACCCCGCATCGCGGAGTTCGGTGGCGCCGCCGTACCTCGTCACCTGATCGTGATGGATCGCGAGGGCGTCGTCGAAGGTGAGGAACTCGATCGGCACTACTCGGCCAGCCGTCGCAGGTCATCCTCGAATCGGTCGTTGACCTGTTCGATTGCATCCGCGAGCGGGGCGTCGCGATCGCGAGCGGGCGTGATCGTGATGCAGTCACCTTCGATTGAGATCTCGACGCTGGTGTTCTCGTCGATGCCGAGCGAGGCGAGGATCTCGGGGTCGAGCACCACGGCGACCTCGTTGCCGAACTTGACGAGCGATTTCGTCATGTCCAGAGTGTAGTCGCTGCTGCGGAAATGCCATAATTCTCCCGTGGCGAAGCTGGGCGAGCGTTTCAATCCGGTGCTGTTGGGTGATCGCGAGAAAGGCGAGCGGCGCAGACGCTTGGCTTATCGGCCCGGACGCCCGATCTGCGGAGTCTGCGGCTACAACGCTCGCGGGGTTGTCGGTCAACCTTGTCCGGAGTGCGGCGACTCTCTTGATCGGAAGCGTTGGACGACATGGCCTGCCGCTGGCAGTCAGCAGCGCTCGTCTGTCTTCTTCGTAGCCGGTCACGCGATTGTCATGAACCTCTTACTACTTGTTGTTGCCGGGACGATGTTGTTCCTCGCATGGGATAGCACCGTCGGGTTCATTGCCGAGTTTGTCTTCGCCTTGGCGATTCTCAGCGGTCTCGCGATTTCTTGGGTCGGTTTCGGACTGGCGGTTTACGCAGTACGTGGACGCATCAAGCACGGGTCACGACGCTGGGTTGCGTCTGTGCTTGTCGTGATCGTGTTGCTATTCGTCATCCAGTCCGGACTGGGGCTTGGAGTCGAGACCCGAGTTCCCTAACGCCGCCACGTCCACCCGCGCCAGCGTTCGAGCAGCGGGCCGAAGCGTTCGTCTTCGGGTGTGACCTCGACGTAGCGGCGGAGGCCGTCGTAGGCGTAGTAGACGAGCACGCTGTTCTCGAAGGGCTGGAAGGTCTCGGGGCTGTTGACGCGGCCGCTGGGGGTCGAGTCGAGCAGGCCCGTGGTCAGGGCGAGGGTGTAGAGGTCGTTGAACTCGCCCGCGGCGAGCTGGCGGACGCGGGGCGGGTGGTCGGTGGGGCGGACGCCGCCGCCGAACTCGGCCCGGAGCATGCCGTCGGGCTCGACGAGGTACCGCTCGCCCTCGGAGCCCGGGCCCGGGAAGACCGTGGCGCCGATCGCGAAATCGGGCGGCCGCTGGGCCGGGGGCTGGGGGGTGGTCTGGCAGCCGGCGAGGACGGCGGCGACGAACATGCAGAGGACGGCGAGTCGCATCCGGGCAAGGTACTGGATTGGGTGGCACTAGCGGCTTGTCCGCCAGTGTTCCGGTTCCTGCACGCTCACACTGGCGGCGGAGACCGCCAGTGGCACCCTTCGCGTGGTTCTGATGCTGACGGCTCGCTCGGGCGTCCGTACCCTGCGGTCCTATGGATATCAGTCTCGCGTGGCTCAACCAGTATCTCTCGAAGCCGGTCACCGCGGAGGAGGCGGACGAGCTTCTGACGCAGGCGGGGTTCCCGATCGAGGGGACGACGCCGCTCGATGACGGCGACGTGCTGCTCGATGTTGAGGTGACCTCGAACCGGGGCGACTGCCTGAGCCACGTCGGCTGTGCGCGCGAGGTCGCGGCGATGTCGCGGGGCGAGCGCGAGCTGGTCATGCCGGTCTTCGAGGAGCCCGACGAAGCGGGCGATGTGAATGAGCTGCTCACGCTCACGAACCACGAGTACGCGGGCTGCCCGCTTTTCACGGCTCGCGTGATCACGGGCTGCACGATCGGGCCCAGCCCGGACTGGCTGGTGAAGCGGCTGGAGGCGGTCGGGCAGCGGTCGATCAACAACGCGGTGGACGTGACGAACTTCATCACGCTCGAGCTGGGCAACCCGAGCCATGTGTTCGACCGTGCGAAGCTCGCGGGTCATGCGCTCGAGATCCGGTATGCGCGCAAGGGCGAGAAGCTGCGCACGCTCGACGACAAGGACCGCGTGCTCGAGGCGACGGATCTCGTCGTCGCCGACGCGGACCGCGCGACGAGCCTCGCGGGCGTGATCGGCGGCGGCGAGAGCGAGGTCTCCGGGGCGACGACCGAGATCGTCTTCGAGATGGCGACCTGGGACCCGGTGACGGTCCGCACCGCGGCGCGGCGGATGCAGATCAATACGGACGCGGGCTACCGCTTCCAGCGCGGCATCGATCCGCGGACGATCGATTACGCCGCGCGGAGGGCAGTCAGGATGATCGCGGAGCTGACGGGCGGCACGATCGCGGGCGGGGTGCTCGAGGCCGGGCCCGAATCGCCGGGCGATCAGGTGGTGACGCTGCGGCCGAGCCGCGTGAAGACGCTGATCGGGATCGACGTTCCGGCGGGCGATCAGATCGGCTTGCTGAGCTCGCTCGGGATCGGCGTGGAGCAGACATCGGAGGACGAGCTGGCGTGCACGATCCCGCCGTGGCGGTCGCGGGACCTGCTGCGCGAAGTGGATCTGGTCGAGGAGGTCGCGCGGGCGGTGGGGCTCGATGAGGTGCCCGTGCATGAGCGGATGCCGGTGGCGGTGAAGCCGCCGCAGCCTCGGCGTCGGGCGATCACCGAGATCGGGCGCGTGATGACGGGCCTGGGGTACGACGAGACGGTGACGTTCAGCTTCACGACGCCCGAGCGGGGCGGGCTGTTCATCGACGCGGGTCTGCGCACGGCGTCGGTCGATGACGAGAGGCGGGGCGGCGAGCCGACGCTGCGGCCCAGCGTGCTCGCGGGGCTGCTCGGTTGCCGCAAGCAGAATCAGGACGCGCGGTCGGCGCCGCCCGGGACGATCCGGCTCTACGAGATCGCGTCGGCGTTTGCCGAAGACAACAACAGCAACTCGGTTGAGCATCAGTCGCTCGCGGGGCTGATCGACGTGCCGGGGAGCGAGACCTCGGCGAAGCGGTCGGCCGAGGATCTGCAGGCGGGTGTGCGGGCGGCTCGGGCGACCGTCGAGTCGCTGGTGCGGGCGTGCTGGGGTCCCGGGGCGTGCCTGGTGTGCACGCCGATCGATCCGCCGACGAAGGCGTGGCGCGCAGACGCGTGCGCGCGGGTGCAGGTCGGCGTGACGGACCGCGACGACCCGGCGATCCTGGGCGTGATGGGGCTGATCTCGGACGAGGCGATGACCGCGTTCGATCTGGAGACACCCGTTGCGGGGTTCGAGCTGGTGCTCGATGAGCTGGTGGCGCGGTTCCCGCCGGCGAGTTCGGCGGCGCCGCTCCCGAGCTTCCCGGCGATCGAGCGGGATGTCTCGCTGATCCTCGATGAGGCGAAGCGGTGGGAGGAGATCGTCTCGCTCGTTGGCGGGCTCGGGCTCGACAAGCTGGTGGCGATCGACTTCGTGGGGGCGTTCCGCGGCAAGCAGGTGGGGGCAGGAAAGAAGTCGGTGACGCTGCGGCTGGTCTTCCGCGATCCGGAGCGGACGCTTCGGCACGAAGAGGTGGATCCTCAGATCCAGCAACTGGTTACGGCCGCCAAGGAGCGGCTCGGGGCCGAGCTGCGGGGCTAGAAACGCGGGTTCACCGTGGTTTCCGCTGGATTAAATCTTTATCCACAGTCGCCTGATTGAACCATCGCACCTACCGTGCGGTACATGGGTCGGGGCCCGGTGAGCCGGGCCGTGGTGGACCCCTGTCGGATCGGCCGGGACGCAGCTGACCGCCGCGAGCGAAGGTTCTCGTGTGCGACATCGGCGCGGGGCGGCCGGGCCGCTTGGACGACGGCGCCATTCTGCACAGAGATTGGAGATACACGCATGACGACCTCGGACCAGACCCAGCAGACGACGGCCCCTTCGCCGGTCTCGACGGCCGACGATCGCCCGCTCATCTGGATCGGCGAGGGCGCGAAGGGCGAGATGAAGCCCAAGTCCGAGGCGGCGGTCAGCGTGTTCGACCACGGCCTGCTCTACGGCGACGGCATTTTCGAGGGCATCCGCGTCTACCGGGGCCGGATCTTCAAGGCCCAGCAGCACATGGACCGGCTCTACGGGTGCGCGGAGAAGATCAAGCTCAACATCCCGATCTCGCCCGCGGAGATGATCGAGATCAACCGGCGCTGCATCGAGGCGAACGAGCTGACCGAGGGCTACATCCGTCTGATCGTCACGCGCGGCGTCGGCACGCTCGGGCTCAACCCGTACGCGTGCCCCGAGCCCGGGATTATCTGCATCGCGGACCAGATCCGGCTCTACCCGCAGGAGCTCTACGAGCAAGGCATGACGGTGGTGCTCGCGGAGCGTCCGCGGATCCCGATCGCGTGCCTCGACCCGCGGATCAAGAGCCTGAACTACCTGAACAACATCCTCGCGAAGACCGAGGCGCTCGACCGCGGGCTGTTCGAGGCGATCATGCTCAACACCGACGGCAACGTGAGCGAGTGCACGGGCGACAACATCTTCGTCGTCAAGAACGGCACCCTGTACACGCCGCCGGTCGAGGCGGGCATCCTCGAGGGGATCACGCGCCGGTTCGTGATGCGCGAGCTCGCGCCGGCGGCCGGCGTGAAGGTCGTCGAGAAGGACATGCGCTTCCCCGAGCTGCTGTCGGCCGATGAGATCTTCCTGACCGGTTCTGCCGCGGAGATCATCGCGGTGACGGGCATCATCACCCCCGACCCGGCGGGCGATGACGTCGAGCACGTGATCGGCCAGGACAAGTCGGTAAAGGCCGAGGGCCCGGTGACGAAGAAGCTGCGTGCGGCGTTCCGTGCGATCGTGACGAGTGATGATGTGCCGGAGGATTGATGCGGCTGTTCGCGTACCGACGAGGGCTGTCTCGTTGGGAACGGCGGGTCGTCGGCGACCCGATGCCGCATCTTGATCGTCCGATTCTGTCGAGGGCGAAGCGATTCGGGTCTCTGCTGCTGATCGGCGGGCTCTCGGGCGCCATGATTGGTCTCGTTGTTGGCGTCGGCGGCTCGATCTATGGCATGTTTTTCGGCTCGATCATCGGCCTCCTTCAGGGTCTGGTGTTCATGATGCTCTTTGGCTGGTTCCTGATTCGCAAGGAGCACGAACGAGTCATCTGCCGTTTGCTTTTTGTGCCGGTCCTTGTTGGTTCAAGTTGCATCGTTCTGGGCTGGCTCCTGAGCATGATGCAATGGATTGTGGGCTACCGAGGAGATCTTGCTGACCACATGCCCCGCGCCATGCTCTTTGGATACGTGCTTTCGACGCTCGCGTACTTCGTTGCGTGGATGATTTCACTCGCACTGCCCGACGTGTGGCCGGCGTTGCCCGATCACATATGTCAGGCGTGCGGCTACGACCGGACCGGGCTCAAACTCGATCGGGTTTGCCCCGAGTGCGGTGCCTTACCGGACGCGGCATCGAAGTCGACGGTGGTTCGGGCGTCCTGATCTCTTGCAATCCGCGCCGATTCGGGCATGGTGTCAGGGTGCAGGGTGCAACGCTGAGAGAGAAGCCGTCGCTCGCGGGCGGGGTGCGCCGCCGGGCGGTGGAGATGGCGATGTCTTGGTCGGCGTTCGGGCTGGCGTGGGGGGCGGCCTACGGGCTCGCGGACGCGGCGCAGGCGTCGGTCTCGATGCGGCTCTCGATCGGACGCGGGGCGCTGATCGGCGCGGCCCTCGGCGCGGGCATCGGGCTGATGGTCGCGCGGAAGGACCCGGTCCGGGCGTTGCGGCATACCTTCGGGAACAAGGTGCTGGCGATCCTGTCGCTGATGCTCTTCTCGGCCGCGTCCACGGGGACCGGGGCGGAGGACGCGATGGCGATCGGCGGTCTGGTGGCGCTGTACTACGGCGGCGGGCTCGCGGCGTGGCGGCGGCTGCCGGATGCGGGCGGACCGGAGCGGGAGCCAGTGGTCGAGGTCGTGCTCGAGTCGGAGCCCGAGCCAGTGCCGGCGACTCATGTTTGAATTCTGATCGGTTCACGGCCCTTTCGGGTCAAGTCGGGATACGCTCTTTCTCTCGGAAGGGGCCCTCGCGTCTCGATGAAGAACCCGCATGGCTGAGAAGTCGAGCAAGAACCGGAACGTGCTGCTGCGCAAGGGCAGCCGTCCCCGCCGGACGGTGCCTCGGCGGCGGGTGCGCCCGCTGGCGGAGCTGGCGGTGGACATGCTCGCGACGCCGGCGTTCGGCTGGGGGCTCCTGATCGGGGTGGTGTTCGTGACCGTGGTCGGCGTCGTGACGGCGTGGACGCGGGAGCAGCCGCTCATCGCGGCGGGGATGGTCGCGCCGGAGACTCGGACGGTCCGGGTGCAGTTCGACGCGCCCAACGCGCAGCGGACGGAGCAGGAGCGGGACGCGGCTCGGCTGGCGACGCCGCAGGTGCTGCGGCTTTCGGACGCGTCGATCCAGTCGATCACGGGCGCGGTGCGTGCGATGCCGGCCCAGCTGGTGGCGGCGGGGAATCTGGAGGATGTCGATCGGGCGTTCCGTGATCGCACGCAGCTCACAGAGCCCCGGCTCTCGGCCCTCAAGGCGGCGGCGGCGGAGCCCCAGGCGGCGACGTGGTCGCGGCGGGTTGATCGGCTCGGGGACGTGCTGCGGCGGAACCCGCTGCTCGAGCCGGCGAGCTACGTCGCGGCGACGCAGATCGGGCGAAGCCGGCAGGTGGAGTTGGTGTCGGGCGAGAACGTCACGACGCTGATCCCGCGGGATCAGGCGATCAACCTTGAGGATCAGCAGCAAAAGCGGGCGCGGCTGAGCCGGCTCGTGGCGAACGCGGGGTTCGAGGCGGAGCGGGCGCAGGCGGTGACGGCGTGGCTCGCGACGTATCAGGAGCCGACGGCGACGCTGGATCTTGCGCTGACCGAGGAGCGGCAGCAGGCGGCTGCGTCGCAGGTCGCGGAGGTTGTGGACCAGCGCTCGGTGGGTCAGGTGATCTTCAACGAGGGCGACGTGGTCGAGTCGGACCGCGTCGCGATGCTCGCGCAGGAACTCAAGGAGACGCGGTCGTTCCGCGCGGAGACCGGGCTGGGCTGGCTGACGTGGGCGGAGCGGGGCGGGGCGTTCGCGACGGTCGCGGTGCTGGCGGGTGTGCTGGGCGGGTACATCGCGACGTTCGTGACGAAGGTCGCGAAGCGGCCGCAGCGTGTTGCGTGGATCGCGGGGCTGATCGCGTCGGCGACGGTGATCGCGTGCGTGGTGGCGGTCGCGGAGCCGCGGTTCGCGGTGTTCGGGATCACGCTGCCGGTGCTGCTGGTGGTGCTGATGATGGTCATCGCGTACGGCCAGCGGACGGCGATGGCGGTCGGGTCGGTCGCGGCGGTCCTGGTGTGTTTCGCGACGGACCGCGAATTGATCGAGTACGTCGTGCTGCTGCTCGGCATCGGGATGGCGATCTGGCGGCTGCCCGAGATCCGCGACCGGCGGAGCCTCGTCGGGACGAGCGTGTGGACCGGCGCGACGCTGACGGGCGCACGGCTGATCCTGTGGCCCGTGCTGCTGCCGGTCGGGACGGCCTCGCTCATGGAGACGCTCGGATCCGCGGCGGTCGCGGGCGCGGCGGCGCTGATCGCGGGCGGGATGACGCTGTTCCTGCTGCCCACGATCGAGCGGGTGTTCTCGATCGCGACGGGGATGACGCTGATCGAGCTGCGCGACCCGAAGAACGAACTGCTCCGCGAGCTGCAGCAGCGGGCGCCGGGCACGTACAACCACTCGCTCAACGTCGCGAGTATCTCCGAGGCCGCTGCTGACGCGATCGGCGCGGACTCGCTGATGACCTACGTCGGCGCGCTGTACCACGACGTCGGGAAGATGTCCAAGCCCGAGTACTTCGTCGAGAACCACTCGGGCGGGCCCAACCGGCACGACAAGCTGAGCCCGGCGATGAGCCTGCTTGTGATCGTGGGGCACGTCAAGGACGGCCTTGAGATGGCGCGGGAGTACCGGCTTCCCAAGCCCCTGCATCACTTTGTCGAGGGGCATCACGGCACGACGCTCGTCGAGTACTTCTACCACCGCGCGAAGCAGCAGGCGGCGAAGGACGGCGAGGGCGCCGAGCAGAACCACGAGCCCGTGAAGACCGAGGTGGTGAAGGCCGAGCCGATCCGCGAGCCGGACGAGATCGACTACCGGTACCCGGGCCCGAAGCCGCGGACGAAGGAGGTCGCGATCCTGATGCTGGCGGACGCGGTGGAGTCGGCGACGCGGTCGATCCCGGAGCCGACGCCGAGCCGGATCGATGCGCTGGTGCGCGAGCTGGCGACGAAGCGGCTCGCGGACGGGCAGTTCGATGATTGCGACCTGACGTTCCGCGAGCTGCAGACGATCGTGGAATCGATCAGCAAGTCGGTCTCGGCGATCTATCACGGGCGGATCAAGTACCCGGCCGGCGAGAAGCCCGAGAAGAGTGAGAAGTCCGGGAAGCCCGAGTCGGGCGAACGGATCGAGGCGAAGCCGGCTTAGGACGCGTCGCGGAGCCGTGATCGCGTACCGTGGCGTTGAGTCATGGCGGCAGCACGCACACCAGCTCGGATTCGTGACCTTGCTCGCGGGGTGGCGGCGTGACATCGTTCAGCGCCAGATCCCCCCGGATGCCCTCGCGCTGCCCGAGTTGTCAGTATGACCTGACGGGGCTTGCGCAGGACCGCTGCCCCGAGTGCGGCGTGAAGCCCCTGGAGTATGTGAGGCCCCGGCGTGTGCGCAAGCACGAGGCGGCGGTGGGGGCGCTTTCGGTCGCGGGTCTGATTTCGCTCTTGTTCTCGACGTTTGCCTCGATCTCGCTGCCGGTGCTGGTGGGCGAGACGGTCGGTGCGTTGTGGGTGGTGCTGGCGCTGCTCATCGGCCCATGGATCGTGCCCGCGGTGATCTTCGCGGGCGCGGCGTGGCTCGACGATCAGGCGGAGAAGGCGATGGAGTGGCCGCGCTGGCGGTACACGCTCGCGCTGTGGCTCGCGTGGACGCCGATCGGGCTGATGATGCTGGCGGTGCTTGGGTGTGTGGGGGCGGTGGTGTTCTAGATCGCTATGAACTTGCGTGAAGGATCAAGGTGGGACGGGCTTCCAGCCCGTCTCTCTGAACCATTCGATGCCGCTCGGACGGGCAGGATGCCCGTCCCACTGAAGCTCCGCTGATGCTTGTTGAGACATCCGCCGATCAGTCTTTGAGCAGCGCAGCCGTGAACGTCCGCCCGGTCGTCTCGCGGTCCCAGTCTTGTGCGGGGCCGCGTTTGTCTTCGTAGTACTGCCAGAGCTCGAACCAGTAGCTCCGGAACTTGTGGTCGCCGAACGGCTCGAAGTGGTCGGCGACCTGCTTCAAGATCGCGCGGTCGGTGCCGGTCATGCCGAGGACGGTCTTGCCGTGGCGGACCGATTCGGTGTCGAGCGCGAGGAAGCTGTAGCGGCCGAGCAGCTGCATGATGTTGCCGGCGGCGTAGGGGCCGATGCCGGGGAGGGTCTTGAGGAAGGCGAAGACGTCGGTGTCGTCGGTCGCGGGGTCGGTGAGCCAGGACTCGTCGATCGCGCCCTTGGCAAAGAGCCTGGCGAGGTCCACCATCCGCTGGTCGCGGTAGCCCACGCGGCAGCGGGCCCGGAGCGTGCCCACGCGGGTGCGGGCGACTTTCTTCGCGCTCGGAAAGGTGGGCGTGCCGGTGGGGGTCTTTCTGCCGAGCACGTCGCAGAGGCGGTAGTTCATGTTGATCGTGCTGGGCCAGGCGACGTTGCAGCTGGTGACGGTCTTGATGACGTCCTCGAAGAGCGTGGGGCTTCGGAAGAGCCTGCCGCGGCCCGAGCGTTTCCAGCGTCTGTCGATAGTGTGGAACGCGCGGAGGTCGGCTTCGGTCTCGTCGAGTCGCAGCATGCGCGTGATCTGAGCTCGGGCCTCGGCTTGCTCGGCGCGGTCGAGCGTGCGGTCGAAGCGCGCGGTGAGCGTGTGCTTGGGTTGGGTGATGGTGCACAGTGCGGGGCCGCCCGGGAGATCGAGCGGGCGTGTGAGGGCGCGTTTCTCGGGGAGCCAGTGGTTGGGCGCGAGGATGAAGTAGCCGTAGCTGCAGACGTCGCGCGCGAGGTCGAAGTCCGCGGGCGGGCTCAAGGTGAGTCGGGTTCCTGGCATGGAGACAGGGTGGGGCTTGCTCAGGCCCCGAGCAGCTCTTCGAACGTGAACGCGAAGCTCGCGAGGTTCACGCACAGGCGGTCCGAGAGCCGCGCGTAGGTGGCGTAGTGATCGTCGCACTGCTTGGCGAGATCGTCCGACGAGATGCCGGCGGCCTCGAAGGGCTGGGGCTGCTGGTTGTAGAACGCGTCGATCATCGGGCGGTCGCACTCGAAGTGGAACTGGACTCCGATCGTGCGGATGCCGGCGACGAACATCTGGTTCTTGCAGGCCGCGCTCGAGGCGAGGAGCTGCGCGCCGTCGGGGAGTGTGGTGACTTCCTGGTAGTGCGTGTGGAACTGGTGGTGGTTCCAGCGGATGCCCGCGAGTAGCGGGTGGGTCTGTCCGGTGTGCTGCACGCTGATCGGGAGGAAGCCGGCTTCAGGGCCGCCCGGCATCTGCCCGACCTCGCCGCCGAGGGCGCGGGCGATCATCTGGGCGCCGAGGCAGATGCCGATGGTCGGCAGCTCGCGCTCGTGAGCCTGGCGGATGAGGTTGAGCTCGGGCTGCATCCACTCGGTCATGTCGCCCACATTGGCGAGCCCGCCCATCGAGATGATGCCGGCGTGGTCGTCCATGTTGGCGGGGAGGGTGTCCCCGCCCTCGGACGCGGGCTTGTCGAGGTGGCGGATATCGAGCTTGAACCCGTGGTCGCGGAGGGTGATCCCGAGGCGTCCGGGGGTCTCGATGCGTTCGTGCTGGCAGACGAGGATGGTGGCCATGGTGCCGCGATGGTACGCGGCTTCGGGCGGTCTCACCCCTCGGGCGGGACGACCATCGCGATCGTGGCGTCGTGGCCCTCGAGGTAGGCCTGGTCGAAGCGGACGATGGGCGTGCGGTCGAGGGCCCAGCGGATCATTTTGAGGGTGTCGTAGCGGTGGGCGGGGCCGGTCGGGCCCGTCTTGGTGCCGTGGTGGCGGTCGGAGAGGAAGTTGAAGCCGAGCGTCGCGCCGGGGCCGCCGAAGCGCTCGAGGGCTTTCCAGGCGCGGTCGAGGACCTTCTCGGCGTCCTTCTGCTTGAGGGTGTTGAGCGAGCCCGAGAAGAGCAGGCAGCCTGCCTTGCGGATATCAACGAGGGCGCGGAAGACGCTCTCGTCACCCACGAAGTCGAGGTGGAGGACGTCGGCCTTGAGCGGGAGCTTGGCGAGAGTCTGGTTGGCGCGCTTGGCGAGTTCCTCGACGCCCTCGACGCCGATGTACTCGGCCACCTTGAGCTTGCGCATGTCGAGCCACTTCGCGAAGTCGGCGAGCCCGCAGCCCAGGTCGGCGACGACGAGGTTCTTGGGGTGCGTCAGCCGCGTGAGCGCGTCGAAGCGGAGGTACTGCGCCTTCTCGCTCTTCCAGAGCAGCGCTTCCCACTTCGCCCCGCCCTGCTCGACGGCGTCCTCGTAGGGCCTCAGGTAGCTGCGGTCCTTCGCCATGAGACACTCATTCAGTCGAGACGGATCATCGAGACGTAGTCGGCATACCGCTTCTGCAGCTCGTCCGAGGTGAGCCGAGCGATGCGCTCGAAGCTGAAGTCCTCGATGTTGTAGCTCGCGATCACGGTGCCCTTGGCCATCGCGCCGCGGAGGTTGTCGAAGCTCGCGTCGCCCGTCTCGGCGAGGTGCGCCATCAGCCCGCCCGCGAAGGAGTCGCCCGCGCCGGTCGGATCGACAACGCGGTCGGCGGGGTACGCGGGCAGCGCGGCAAGGCCCTCGCGGTGGATCAGCAGCGCGCCGTGTTCGCCCTTCTTGACGATCACGAACTTCGGGCCCTTCTCGAGGATCGCCTTGCCCGCGCGGACCGCGCCGCGCTCGCCCGTGAGCTGCTCGGCTTCCTCGTAGTTGAGCACGAGCCCGTCCACGCGCGTCAGCAGCTCCCGCAGCGGCTCGGCGGCGATCTCGATCCAGAGGTTCATCGTGTCGGCGACCACGAGCGTTGTGTCCGGGAGCTGGTCCATCGCGTGCATCTGGGCGGCCGGGTGGGCGTTGCCGCAGAAGAGCGTTTTGGAGTCCTTGTGCGCATCGGGGATGGTGATGGGCGCCTCGCCCTCGCCGTAGACACCCAGCTCGGTGAAGAGCGTCTCGCGGTCGTCCATGTTCTCCTGGTACTTGCCGCCCCAGCGGAAGGTCTTCGAGCCCGCGCGGCGTTCGAGGCCGGCGAGGTCGATGTTCTCAAAGGCGGCGAGCTGGGCGTAGAGATCCTCGGGGAAGTCTTCGCCGACAACACTTACGAGCCGCACGGGCCCGAACGCCTGAGCGGCGACGCAGAAGTGGGCGCAGCTGCCGCCGATGACGGCCTCGCGGTGCTCGCCGTCAGGGGTGTAGATGGAGTCGATGCCAACGGTACCGGTCGCGATCAGGCTCATGGGCGGAGGGTAGTCCGTGTGGCTGGCATGTGATCGAACTGCTGGACAGTGGGACGGGCATCCTGCCCGTCCGAGCGGCGTTGATTCCCCTATGAGACGGGCTGGAAGCCCGTCCCACATTTGGTGCAGAGCGGTCGCCCGGTGCTCAGAACACGAGCTGGATCTGCGTGCGCCAGGCGATCTGGCCGTCCTCGCCCGGTTCGTCGATCAGGATGCCGTCGGCCCGCCGTGCGAACGTGCCGCTCACGGGCTCGAGCCCGATGACCACATCGGACGAGAGCTTGAGCGCCTGCCCGTAGATGAAGTAGTTGAAGCCGAGGGTGATCAGGCTGAGCGTGTCGTCGTCGTCGGAGGTCCACGCGTGCTCGTAGCGGGCGGCGAGCTCGAGGCGGTCGGTCACGAAGACGCCGCCCTGCACGAAGAAGCCGTTGATGAGCTCGGGCTCGCCGATCGCGTTGAGGTCCTCGGCGGAGTGGCCCTCGTACGCGGCGTGCACGGACCAGCCGTCGCCGAGAACGCTGCCGTCCACGGTCCACGCGGCCCGCTCGCCGACGGCGTCCTCGCCCTCTTGATAGTGGAAGCCCGCGCCGACCATCGCCGCGAAGGCCGAGCCGCGCGGCGAGCTGAGCGGGCTCGTGGGATCGAAGGGCCCCGCGAGGCGGCGGTCGTAGCGGACGGTGAAGGCGTAATCGACCTCGTCATCGGTGAACGTGGTGTTCACGCCTCGGGAGCCCTCGTTGAGCATGACGGCGAAGAGCTGCTCGTCGTCGCGGTAGCGGAGCTCGACACCCTGCGTGCGGATGAACATCTGGGGCTGGACTTCGTAGTTGAGGATCGCGCGATCGACGAGCTGCAGCGCCGTAGCGCTCGTCTGGCGCACACGGCTGAAGTGGTTCCGGAACTGGCCCAGCTTGAGGCGCCAGTTGTCGTCGATTCTGTACGACGCCCACGCCTCGAAGAGCCGTGAGACGCCGTTGTTGGCCTCGCCCTCGATCTTGTATGCGACGCGGTCATTCAGGCGGCCCTGGAACACCGTGCGGACGCGGCGGAACTCGGTGCCCGTGGTGAAGTCGTTGTCGGAGTCCTGTTGCTGCCTGAAGTTGTTGAACCAGCGGTAGTGGATGAAGCCCGTCACGCGCAGCGAGGCGCCGTTCTCGCCCGCGATCGGGGCGGGTCGGAATGTCCTGGGCGTCTCGCCTGCGCCGCGCGCCGCCGGGGCCCAGCCGCCGCGGGAGAGCTCAAGCTCCGCTGCTCGGTCGAGGTCATCGGGCTGCGCGAGGCATGTCGATGCGGCCGTCAGCGCCGCCAGCGTGCCCAGAAGGTCGAGTCTCATGCTTTCCCTGCGGCCTTGGCCCAGCTGTCCTTGAGCGTGACGGTCCGGTTGAACACCGGAGCATCGGCCGATCCGGAAGCGTCGAGACAGAAGTAACCGATGCGTTCGAACTGGAAGCGGTCGAGACCGTCGGACCACACGCCGGTCCCTGCTGTGCGCTCGGTCTGGCCCACGTTCCAGTTGGGCTCGAGCTTGCAGCCTGTGCGGGTAACGAGCGATTCGGGGTTGAGATCGTCGAGGTGGTTACCGGTGGCTTTGCCGGGGCGTTCGATGGTGTAGAGCCGATCGAACTGCCGGACCTCCACATCGACCGCGGTCTTCGCCGCGACCCAGTGCAGCGTGCCCTTGACCTTGCGGACCTTGCCCTCGGCGTCGGGCGGGGGTGATTCGCCCCCGCGGGTGTCGGGGTCGTAGGTGCACTTGAGCTCGACGATCTCGCCCGCGTCGTTCTTCACGACCCCGTTGCACGTGATCCAGTACCCCGCGCGGAGCCTGACCTCGCGGCCCGGCGCGAGGCGGAAGAACTTCTTCGGCGCGTTCTCCATGAAGTCGTCACGCTCGATGTAGAGCTCGCGGCCGAACGGCACGGTGCGCGTGCCCGCCTCTGGCGATTCCGGGTTGTTCGGCGCGTCGAGGTCTTCCAGGCGTTCGGGGTCGCCGTGGTCGCCCCAGTTGGTGATAGTGACCCTGATCGGGTCGATCACGCACATGCGGCGCGGGGCCCGCTTGTTGAGGTCATGCCGGACGGCGTTCTCGAGCCGTGTGTAGTCCACGAGCGCGTCGTACTTCGTCACGCCGCCCTCGGCGCAGAACGCGCGGACGGACTCGGGCGTGTAGCCGCGGCGGCGGATGCCTGCAATGGTCGGCATGCGCGGGTCGTCCCAGCCGCTGACATGGCTGCCCTCGACGAGCTCGAGCAGCTTGCGCTTCGACGTCACGACGTAGCTCACGTTGAGCCGCGCGAACTCGATCTGCTGCGGGTGGTGGATCGGTTCTGCGCGGCCCTTGTTGATGGCCTCGATGAACCAGTTGTAGAGCGGGCGGTGGTTCTCGAACTCGAGCGTGCAGAGCGAGTGCGTGATGCCCTCGATCGAGTCCTCGAGCCCGTGTGCCCAGTCGTACATCGGGTAGATCGACCACGCGTCGCCCGTGCGGTGGTGCGCCGTCCGCGCGACGCGGTACATCACGGGGTCGCGGAGGTTCATGTTGGGCGAAGCCATATCGATCTTCGCGCGGAGGACCATCTTGCCGCCCTCGATCCCGCCCGACTTCATCTTCTCGAGCAGTTCGAGCGATTCCGCGAGCGGGCGGTCGCGGTATGGCGACGGTGTGCCCGGCTCGGTGAGCGTGCCGCGCTGCGCGCGGATGGCGTCGGGGTCCTGCTCGTCCACGTAGGCGAGGCCCTTCTCGATCAGCTCGACGGCCCAGCCGTAGAAGCGGTCGAAGTAGTCCGAGGCGAAGCACACGCCCGCTGTGTGGTTCTCGCCGGTCCCGTCCATACCCGGCCAGGCGTAGCCGAGCCACTTCACCGAATCGATGATGGAGCGGACGTACTCGTCGGATTCCTTCTCGGGGTTGGTGTCGTCGAAGCGCAGGTTGCACGAGCCGCCGAACTCCTCGGCGATCGAGAAGTTGAGCCAGATCGACTTGGCGTGCCCGATGTGCAGGTAGCCGTTGGGCTCGGGCGGGAAGCGGGTCTGGACGACCGACCGATCGCCCGGCTCGCCCCACTTCCCGGAGGCGATGTGCTCATCGATGATCTGCTGGATGAAGTGCCGCTGCGGGGTCTCGGTGGCGGCGTCGTTGGCGTTCGGGTTGTTGGTCTTGGGATCGTTGGAAGCCATTTGGGCGGATGCTAAGCGGTCAGTAGTCTGGAGGGCACCAGAAGGAGGCGGCGATGCAGCACACCAACACGGATCGGCGGCGGTTTCTCGGTCTGGTCCCCGCGGGCCTCGTCCTCGCCTCAACCGGATCGGCGCTCGCCCAGCCCTACGCGGGCGGCAACGAGGCGGCACCCAAGCCCGGGGGCGATCTGCCCGATCACTTCCCCAGGCAGGGTCTCGCGGCCGCGACGCAGGTCGTCCGCCTGAGCCACTTCGATCTCGAGACCGTGACCAGGCTCGTCTCGGCCCGGCCCGCGCTCGCCCGCGCGTCGTATGACCTGGGCTACGGCGATTGGGAATCCGCGATCGGCGCCGCCTCGCATGTCGGCCGGATGGACATCGCCGAGGTGCTGATCGCCCACGGCGCGAGACCCGACGTGTTCACCTTCGCGATGATGGGCGACGTGGACGCCGTCCGCGCGATGGTCGATGCGCGGCCCGCGGTCCGCCGTGTGCTCGGTCCCCACGGTATCACGCTTCTGCAGCACGCCCGAATTGCCGGCGACCGCGCGTCGAGCGTCGCGGACTATCTCCTGAGCAAGGGCGACGCCAACGAGCGCGAGCCGAGGAAAGACTTGCCGGAGGATCGTCTCGCGCGCTACACCGGCACCTACCGCTTCGCGCCGGGCGACGGCGGCACGCTTGTTGTCGGCGAGGCCCGCGGCAACCTCCGTATCGGCATCGCCAGCGAGAACATGCGCACGCTCTACTACCAGGGCGGCGACGCCTTCGCGCCCGCGGGTTCCGCCGCCGTCCGCGTGATGTTCGGCGGCGACGGCGCGCAGGCGATGCAGGTCGTCGTGCACGATCCCGAGCCGATCGTCACGGCGACCCGCGCGTAGCGGTTCTCAGTTGCTCGCCGCCCGCAGGTCGTAGCACAGGAGTCTCGGCGGATTCCGCTCGCGGCCGAACTTCTCGCGGCTGTTCTGGCAGACGTACACCAGCCCGCGTGACACCGCGGGCGGTGTCCACGTCTCGCTCGCCCGGAACAGCCCGACGCGCGACAGGATCTCCGCTCCCTCTGGCTTGAGCTCGACCCACGCGAGGTCGCCCTGGTCGCCGAGCAGCAGCGCGCGGCGATCGCCCATCCCCGGCGCGAGGATCATCGTGCCGTTGCCGATCGAGAGCGGGACCTCGAGCTCGCGGCCGTTGTAGAACACGGTCTCGTCCCAGATCACCTCGGTCCGCGAGACCTCCTTGCCGGTGACGGAGTCAAGACACACGACCGATCCCACGCGATCGCCCCGGCCGTCAATCATGTAGAGATGACCGCCGACGTCGAGCGGCGTCGAGAACTCGATCCCGACGCGGCGGTTGCGCCAGGTTTCTGTGAAGCCGAAATCGGGTTCGATGTCGAGCCGCGCGGTGCCGACGTTGTACGCCGCGGTAAGAAACACGACGCCGTCCGGGCTCGCGACGATCGGGTTCGCGCCGTTGACCGAGGTGTAGGTCCTGCTTCGGAACGGGTGCTCGAGCAGCACCTTGCCGGTCTTTGGATCGAGGACCATCAGCCCGCCGGTGGGCGGGCGCGTTTCACCGCCGGTCACGATGAACAGCCGATCCTCCCCGTGCATCTGCGCGATCACGGGCGAGGCGCACGACGGGCCCCAGCGGTCGCCCGCGGTCCAGACGGTCTTGCCTGTCTCAAGATCAAACGCCGCGACGCTCGCGCCGCGCTTCGGCGCGCCGATGTTCTGGATGAGCGTGCCCCCGTAGATCACGGGAGTCGCAACGACACCGAAGAACTGATCGTCGATGCCGTACTCGTCGCTGATGTCGCGCCGCCAGACGACCTCGCCTGTCCCGAGCTCGAGACACAGCAAGACCCCGTCCACGCCGTGGATGTACACGCGGTTGCCCTCGATCACGGGCGACGAGCGCGGCCCCGAGTCGCGGATCCACTCGCCCTGATAGTCGGTGTCGTACGAGTGCCGCCAGCGCCGCTCGCCCGTGAGGGGATCGAGGCAGTCGATGTGGATCTCATCGCCGACGCGGTGCGTGCAGACGAGCCGATCGCCCACGATCGCGGGCGGCGCGTAGCCCGTGCCGATCTCGTACTCCCACAGCAAGTCCGGCGGATCGGCTTCGAGATCTGCGCGCAGACCTGTCTCGGGCGTGCGGCTGTCGCGCGTGGGCCCGAGGAAGGTCGGCCAGTCCGACGTCACCGCATCCGGCGACAGCGGCCGGGGCCGGGGCGAAGAGGCGTTCTGCGCCGAGGCGAGCATCGGCCCGAGAGCGAGCGAAACGGCGAGCGTGCGGATCATGCGGCCAGTCTACGGAACGCGGTACGCTGACCCCAGTCCATGGAGCACACCCGCACCATCAAGACACCGGTCGGCCCGATGATCGCGGCGTGCGGCCTCGAGGGCCTCGCGGCGCTCGAGTTCGCGGGCCCGAGGGCGGCGAAGGCGATCCGGGCAGTCAGTCCCGAGCCCGATGAGCACGGCATCCTCGACGAGACCGAGCGCCAACTCGCCGCGTACTTCGCGGGCGATCTCACGACGTTCGATCTGCCGCTGGAGCTGTTCGGCTCGTCCTTCGAGGTCCGTGTTTGGCAGGCGCTCCGCGAGATCCCGTTCGGCGAGACCACGAGCTACGGCGAGCTCGCCGAATCGCTCGGCTCGCCCGGCGCGTCGCGCGCGGTGGGCGTCGCGAATGGCAAGAACCGCCTGGCGATCGTCGTTCCGTGTCACCGCGTGATCGGCGCGGACGGCTCGCTCACCGGCTACGGCGGCGGGCTCGACCGCAAGCGCACGCTCCTCGAGCATGAGGGCGCGCTCGCGCCAGACCGGGGTCTCTTCGCCGACGGCCGGTGAGCACGCGTCGGGACGCCCGTCAGGACTTCTTGATGTTGTCGCACATGACCTTGACCGCCTTGAGCGTGGCCTCGAGCTTGGTCAGGTCCTTCTTGATCGTGGTCTCTGATGGGTCGTCGCCCCAGCTGTCCGGGCACTGACCCTGCGAGTCGCCGAACAGCGCCAGCGTCTTGGTCAGCTTCTTGCACGTCGCGGCGTCGATCCCACCGACGGGGTAGCCCGCGGTGACAAGCTTGGGCATGTTGCCCACGTTCTGTGTGACGTCGCGGACGGCATCGCGCACGCTGAGGTCGTTGTACTTGTCCTTCGTTGGCGTCTTCTTCGCCTCGCCGACGATCTTGATCGCCTTGTCCGTCAGCCCGGGCAGCTTCTTGATTACGACGTCCCGCAGCGTGTCGAGCGGCGCGCGCCCGAAGTCGTACATCTTGATGATGCGCGACCCCATCGAGTTCATGTTCGCGCCCACACCCATGAAGTCGGCCTGCTTCGCGATGTCGGTGGCGAGCTTGGTCGCCGACTTGGGGATCGTCTTCGACTTCTTGAACTCCTTCGCGACACCGTCCGCGAGATCGCGCGTCTTGTAGCACGTCTCGCTGAACTTCTTCATGTTGCCCTTGACCTCTTTCTCTGCCGCCTTCCGCTTGGCGTCCCACTCGCTCAGTTTGAACTTGTTGAGCGGGCCGCGGTTCTTGACCATCTCGACCGCGTCCCAGTCGATCGCCTTGTAGGAGGTCTCGAGTTTCTCGAGCTGGGCCCCGATGCCGGTCTTGCCGTGCATCTTCGCCCAGACACCCTTCTCCTTATCCCAGTTCTTCTTGGTCAGAATCTTCGGGTAGTCGGGACGCTCATAGTTCGAGTCGCTGGGCACGGCCGGTCTCCTTTCTCGAGGCGGGTACAGAGTGGCCCACAAGATACCGGTTTGTGCCAGGCGATCCAAGCTACACCTCCGAGAGTGTCGGGTAATCGATGTACCCCTTCTCCGTGCCGCCGTAGAAGCTCGAGTCGTCCCACTCGTTGTACGGCCCGTCCTGCGCCATCCGCGCCTTCAGATCGGGGTTGGAGATGAAGAGCTTGCCGTACGCCACCGCGTCGCACTTGCCGGCCTTGATCCGCTCCTCGCCCAGTTCGGCCGTGTAGCCGCCGTTCCCGATGTACGCGTCGCCGCCGGTCGTTTTGAACGCGTCCTTGATCGACGCGAACAGGTCTTCCGTCTTTGCGTCGCGCTCGACGCCGCCGAACTCCTCGACCACATGCAGGTACGCGAGCCCGAGCGAGCCCAGCCGGCTCGCGAGCGTCGTGAACGTGTTCATCGGGTCAGAGTCCGACATGTCGCTGAACGTGCCCGTCGGGCTGATGCGGTAGCCCACACGGCCCGCGCCGAAGACCTCGCACGCCGCCTGCGCGATCTCGAAGCCGAGCCGCGTGCGGTTGTCCGCGGTGCCGCCGTACGCGTCCTCGCGGTCGTTGACGCCGTCGCGTGTGAACTGGTCGATGATGTACCCGTTCGCGCCGTGCACCTCGACGCCGTCAAAGCCCGCGTCCTTCGAACGCTGCGCGCCCGCCTTGAACTCCGCGATCAGTCCCGGGATCTCGGATGTCTCGAGCCGCCGGGGCTCCGAGACCGGCACCATCCCCGAGTCCTTCGAGACATACGTCTTCGAGTGCTCCGCGCGCTTGTCCGTCGAGGACACCGGCTTCTGCCCGTCGGGTTGCAGATCGACATGGCTGATCCGCCCGACGTGCCAGAGCTGCAGGAAGATCTTCCCGCCCTCGGCGTGCACCGCGTCGGTGACCTTCTTCCAGCCCGCGACCTGCTCATCGGAATGGATGCCCGGCGTGAAGGCGTACCCCTTGCCCTGGGGCGACACCTGCGTCGCCTCCGAGACGATCAGGCTCGCGCCCGTCTCGGGGTTGCCGCGTTGGCGGTAGTACGTGACGTTCATGTCCTGCGGCACATCGCCCGGCTGCGCCGACCGCGACCGCGTGAGCGGCGCTATCGTGACACGGTGCGCGAGAGACAGATCGCCGATCGTGACCGGCGAGAAAAGCGTGGGGAAGCTGTGAGCCATGGGATCTCCGTTCGACATTGGGACACGCCTCGAACGGACGGCGACTGTTTGGAACGGTAGCGCCCCATGAAATCGGGCGAGCCAGAGTCCCAAAGACCAATCCTCACGACCAACGCTCGCGACCAGATCTCGCAATGAGCCTCCGTGCACACGTCCCTCGCGGCGTCGATCTCGCACAACTCCCCGAGAGGAATCACCATGCGCGCCGCTGCCGCGATCGTTCTCGCTGTCTCTTCCGTCACGCTCGCTTCCGAGGACCCGGCCCTCGACCAGCGCGAGCATGAGCGCCTCGCCGAACCCTTCGACGCCGTCGGCCAGCTCAGCGGCATGGGCACTGGCACGCTCATCGCCGAGGACTGGGTCCTCACCGCGGCCCACGTCGCCGACTTCTTCCGCATGCGCCGCGTCAGCCCGATCGAGTTCGAGATCAACGGCAAGACGTACGCCGTCGAGGAGGTCGTCGTCCATCCTGACTGGACACCGCTCGAGCAGCAGATGGCGGCCGTCCGCGGCGGCGCGAAGTACACGCCGGGCGATGTCGCGCTGCTGCGCCTCGCCGAGCCGGTCGATGGCATCGAGCCCATGCCGCTTGGGGAGTACGACGACGATGAAGAAATCACCCTCGTCGGCGTCGGCGCGTTCATCGCCGACGCCGCGAACGGTCTCAACCCACGCCAGGCAATGGGCCTGCCCCGCGGCATCAAGCACGCCGGCACGAACACCGTTGACCGCGTCGATACCTCACGCAACGAACTCGTCATCAGCTTCAGCGCCCCCGACGACCCGACCGCCACCGACCACGAGATCGGCGCGTACGTCGGCGACAGCGGCGGCCCCGTGCTCGCGAAGCAGCGCGGCACCTGGCGCCTCATCGGCGTCATGGGCGCCGTCGAGACCACCGACGACAAGATGGGCAACTACGGCGACGAGGTGATGGCGACATCGGTCGGCGAGATCGCGGCGTGGATCGAGCAGACGATCATCGACTAAGCACGCCAGAACGAGCCGCTGGCGTAAGCCAGCGAGACACCTCACGGACCATCGGCACACCGATCCTGATGATTCAACACATAATCCACGGCGGCAGTTAGCGACGCCTCGTCATTCAGCCACCGCGTACTCCCTTTCTTGGTCCAAACGCGCGTTCGACCACCAAGCAAGTGAGCCGAGCTCAGATTCCGTGTTGCCCATGATTTGAGCTGGCCCATGACGACTTCGGGCTTCTTTGTCCCCGCAGCGAGTACAACGTGAACGTGATTCGACCGAACACTCACCGCAAAGAGGCGCCAGCTTCTTCGGGCAGAGACGTCTCTGATGGAATCCTCGACCAACGCACGCTCCTGCTGGGTCAGCCGGAAAGCTGATTCTTCCAACCGCTTCGATTGCCTGAGCTGTCGATCTTGGTCGGGCAGGACACGGAGTGCCCGCCGAGTCCTTGATTCGTCCTCGAAAGATCCCCGCGGATCGCCATGAAGCCACGTTCCATAAGTCGTCCAGGTCAGAAAGTAGGCGGGCAACTCGATGTGTCGGCTCCATCACAAGCCCTCGCCGTGAGGCGAGGGTCTCTGTCGCAAGACCCTCGCCTCACGGCGAGGGCTCGTTCTTGACCTCCGCGCCCGCTTCCAAACACCGTCCCACCCGCGCCACCGCCGACTCCCGCCCGACCAGCACCAGCGTCTCCCCGAGCGGCGGGCTCACGGTCGTCCCGGTGATCGCCACCCGTAGCGGCTGCGCGATCTTGCCCATGTTCAGGCCCTTCGCGTCGGTGAACGCCTGGATCGCTCCCTCGATCCCCGCGGGCGTCCAGTCGTCGATCGTCCCGAGTGACGGCGCGAACTCACGCAGCGTCTCAAGCCCCGTCGGCTCACCCTTGAGCATCGCCTTCTTCGTCGCCTTGCCCTCGAAGACATAAGCGATCGCGTCGTCCGCGATCATCGCGAACTCGATCGCCTCGCGCGCATCTTTCAGCGTCTTGGCGCGCGGCCGCGCCGCCGTCGCCGCGATCGCCCAGCGGGCCGCGTCCGCCTTCGCCCACATGGCCAGTTCCGCATCGAACCGCTCCGCCCACGCGAGCCACGTCTCCGCGAACGCCGCGTCGTTCATCCCGTGCTGGATCGTGTCCGCGTTGAACGCCAGCAGCTTCTCGCGGTCAAACTTCGCGTTCGACTTGCCGATCCGCCCGAGATCAAAGTGCTCGGCAAGAAACGCCTCGTCGAAGCGGTCGATCTCGTTGCCGTCTACGTCGCGCACGCCCGGGTTCCAGCCGAGCAGCGCGATGAAGTTATTGACGACCGTCGGCAGGTAGCCCGCCGAGCGGAAATCTTCGACATCGATCTCGGGCAGCGCGAGCCCCATCGCGTCGGCGAGCTCCGACAGCGCATCGCGGCCGAGCTGCGCCTGCTTGTCGCCGAGCCAAGTCAGGAACCCGTCGGCCGTCACGCCGGGCGAAGGATGGTCCTCGAGCTTCGCGTCGCGTGCCGCCTTCTTCGCGGCCTTGTCCTTGTCGCGCTTCGACATCTTCGAGCCGTCGGTGTTGAAGATCAGCGGCATGTGCGCAAACGCCGGCACGCCGAACCCGAGCGCCTCGAAGATCCGCACGTGCTTGGGCGTGTTGTTCAGGTGCTCCTGCCCGCGCAGGACGTGCGTCACGCCCATCAGCCCGTCATCGACGCACACCGCGAAGTGATACGTCGGGAAGCCGTCGCGCTTGCGGATGACCAGATCATCGAGCTCCGCGTACGGGAAGACGACATCGCCCAGCACCTCGTCGTGCACCGTCACGTCGCGCTCGGGCATCCTGAACCGGAGCACGTGCTCCTCGGTCTTCGCCCGCTCGACCGCGGCCGCGTGGTCATACTCCGCGCGCTGCCGATAGACGAACGTCCGCTTCGCCGCCTCGGCCTCCGCCCGCATCGCGTTGAGCTCATCGGGCGTCTCGAACGCCGGGTAGGCGATACCTTGCTCGATCAGCTCCTCGAACCGCGCGTTGTACAGCTCAAGCCGCCGCGACTGATGGAAGGGCCCGACACCGCGCTCGTCCCCACCAAAGCCGCCGAACTCGGGCCCATCATCCCAGCCGATCCCGAGCCACGCGAGATCCTCAAGGATCCCCCGCGCCGCGTCCTCGCTCGACCGAGCCCGATCCGTGTCCTCGATCCGCAGGATGAACCGCCCGCCCGTTCGCCGGGCGTACGCCCAGCAAAACAGCGCGGTCCGGGCCCCGCCGATATGCAGGTGACCGGTGGGGGAGGGGGCGAAGCGGGTGATCGCGGGCGTCTGATCGGAAGTCATACCCGGAGGGTAGTTCCGGGCATAACCGGTGCTCACCGACGACGACGCGCCGCGAGCGCACCGCCGGCAACGAGCACGAGCGCCCCGCCCGGTGCCGGCACGGGCGGCAGGCCCGCGATCAGCGCCGGATCAACCGCGAACAGGTCGCCGAGCTTGAGCAGCGTCAGCTCCGAGACCTCCTCGCCGTACGCGAAACCGAGATCGCTCAGGTCGATGGTGGTCGCGAACACCGTGATCGGCGGCGTCTGCGGGAACGGGATCTGGCTCAGCTGCACGTTCTCGAGCTCCGAGAGACTCGAAAGCGGCGTCAGGCCCGGCGCGTTGAAGAAGTCAGTGATCCCGCCGAACGCCCCGGGGCCGTTCACGGTCAGGAACTCGGGTGTCAGGAAGTCTGCGCTGTTCCCCGAGAACGAGCCGACGCCGGCAAGGCTGAACGGATCGAACCCCTGCGAGAAGTTCATCGTCCCGACCGGGCCCGGCACCGGCGCACCCTCGGCGAGCCCGATGTCGAAGATCACGAGATCAGCGCCAACGCCGTTGAAGACTGAGGCAGACTCGCCCGAGTCGTTCACAAACCTGAACCCGAGCCCGCTCGTCCCGTTCGGGTTCTGCAGCGCGGTGTTCAGCCCGAGGTCCTCGAGTAGCGCCGCCCGCTGCCCGGACACCGGTGTCCCGCTGCCGGCGGGCGTCGCCGCGAGTGTGCCCTCGAACGGCGCTTCGGACGTCGAGATCGACAGCACCTCGATGTTGATCAAGTCGGCCGCATCGATGGACTCCTGCCCGAAGCCCCGGTCGATTGTAATCGACGATAGCTCGACGAGATTGCCGTTCGTCGTGGTGGCAACGTCCAGCGGCGCCGCCGACTGAGCCGCCGCCATGCCCGTCGCGAGAATGACCGCCGCCGCGGTGATCCGAATCTTCATGATGATCCCCCTTCTTGAAGTGGTGCTCCGTCCACATTCAGTGGGCGCACAAACAAGACCTCCGCAACCCGTTTCCTATAAAAACCTTGCGCCGTTTCGGGGAAGCGTGGTCCACCGGTACACGCCATAAAGGTCTGGATTGAGATGCACCCGGTTCGTTAAGCTGCCGTGAAGGCTCCCCGCGCGATCCCGTCGTGTGGGCTCGCCGAGGCGCCTCGACAACTCGATGCCGGATCCACCCCGCTCCGCGCTCGGCGGATCCGAAGGAGGTGCACCATGGCAGAAGATGTACGACGCGATCCCGCTGATATCCGCAACGTCCTCCTCGCAGGACAGTCGGGCAGCGGGAAGACAACTCTTGCCGAGCGCCTCCTCTTCGAGACCAAGACCATCACCCGAATGGGCTCGGTCGAAGAGGGCAACACCACCAGCGACTGGCGCGACGCCGAGCGCCACCACAAGCACTCGCTCCACACCACCGTCATGCACTTCGATCACGAGGGCCACGAGGTCAACCTGATCGATGCCCCGGGCCTCTCCGACTTCCTGGGCCACACCATCGCGTGCTTCCCTGCGGTCGAGACCGTCGCCGTCGTCATCGACGCCCACGACGGCATCTCCCCGGTCACCCGCCGCATGATGGCGGCCGCGAAGGCCCGCAAGCTCCCGCGGATGATCATCGTCAACAAGATCGACGAGACCACCGCCGACCTCGCCGAGCTCACGGGCCAGATCCGAGAAGAATTCGGCCCCGAGTGCCTCGCCGTGAACCTGGCCAGCGCCGACCGCTCGGGCGTCATCAAGGTCTTCGACACCGAGTCCGACGGCGACCCGCTCTTCAGCAGCGAAGAAGAATCACACCAACGGATCATCGAGCAGATCGTCGAGATGCAGGACGACCTGATGACGCAGTACCTCGAGGACGGCGACGACGCCAACCTCGACAAGCAAGCCGTCCACGACGCCTTCGAAGCGGCCCTCCGCGATGCCCACCTCGTCCCGATCTGCTACTGCAGCGCCAAAACCGGCGCCGGCATCGAGCACCTGCTCCACGTCTTCGCCTCGCTGCTCCCGAGCCCGCTCGAGGGCAACCCGCGCCCCTTCCTCCGCACGCCCGAGGGCACGTCCGACGAGGTCGAGTTCCACGCCGAGGCCGACCCGTCCAAGCCCGTCCTCGCGCACGTCTTCAAGGTGACGTCCGACAAGCACGTCGGCAAGCTCGGCGTCTTCCGCGTCCACCAGGGCACGCTGACCGCGAAGTCCGAGCTCATCCTCGACGACCACAAGAAGCCCATCCGCATCAACCACGTCTTCAAACGGCAGGGCAAGGACCAGGTCGAGGTCGAGGCGATCGGGCCCGGCGACATCGGTGCGATCTCCAAGATCGACGAGCTGCACTTCGACGCCGTCCTCCACCAGGACCACGACATGGACTCGGTCCACCTCCGGCCGCTCCCCCTGCCCAAACCCATGTTCGGCCTCGCGATCGAGCTCAAGAACCACGCCGACGAGACCAAGTTCGGCGCCGCCATCCACAAGCTCCAGGCAGAAGACCCGAGCCTCCAGCTCGAACGCATCGCCGCCACCAAGCAGACCGTCCTCCGCGGCCTCGGCGAGATGCACCTCCGCGTCACGCTCGAGAAGCTCAAGGACGAGTACAACATCGAGCTGCTGACCAGCCCGCCCAAGGTCGCGTACAAGGAAACCATCCGCGCCAAAGCAGAGGGCCACCACAGACACAAGAAGCAGACCGGCGGCGCCGGCCAGTTCGGCGAGGTCCACCTCCGCGTCGAGCCCCTCCCCGAGGACCACGAGACCGGCTTTGAGTTCGTCAACGCCACCGTCGGCGGCTCGATCCCCCGCCAGTTCATGCCCGCGATCGAGAAGGGCATCAGGCAGGTCCTGGAGTCCGGCGCTGTCGCGGGCTATCCGATGACCGGCATCAAGGTCGAGGTCTTCGACGGCAAGTTCCACGCCGTGGACTCGAAAGAGATCGCCTTCATCACCGCGGGCAAGAAGGCCTTCATCGCCGCCGTCAGCAAGGCCAAGCCCGCGCTGCTCGAGCCCTTCGTCGATCTCGAGATCACCATCCCGCAGTCCTCGATGGGCGACATCAACGGCGACCTCGCGACCAAGCGCGGACGCGTCACCGACACCGTGATGACCGGCGCCGATCTCTGCGTGATCTCCGCCACCGCCCCCGCGGGCGAGCTCCAGGGCTTCACCACCGAACTCAAGTCCATCACGGGCGGCGCGGGAAGCTTCACCATGGACTACAGCCACGACGAACCCTGCCCGCCCCATGTGCAGTCAGAGGTCGTCGCGGCGTTCGCGGGGCATGGGGACGAGGACTAGCGCACCAACGAGCCGCTCGCGTAAGCGAGCGAGACAAATCAACCGCGTCCGCAAGTCCGAGCGCTCGGCGCGCCACTGGCGGCTCGCCCGCCAGTGCCCCCAAAGCCAAGGGTGCCCCCGGCGATCGCGTCGCCGGCACCTTGGGTCCGCGATCAACGAACCCAAAACTTTCCCCTCGACCCCGTCGGCTAAACGTGTTCAACTACGCGTCCGGAGAGACTCAACCGAGAGGAGCGCCCCATGAACCGTTTCGCCGCCGCCGTCACGATCGCGATCACCGCCCTGCCCGCCCTCGCCCAGACCAAGCTCGACCCGCCCGCGGGCCAGGTCAGCGAGACCGGCAGGACCAACCAGGAGATCTTCTCCGCCGTCCAGTCGATCAACATCCCCACGATCCCCGAGCCCGAGGAGCCGGCCGCCCTCACGCAGTCGATTGGACCCGGCTTCGGCGTCCCCATCACCGAGGCCGGCGTCCGCATCCGCACCAACAGCGCCGACCTCACGGGCAACGGCGACGTACTCAATACCAACGTCTTCCAAGCAGGGGTCTTCGACCGCGTCTTTGCCCACCGCTTCTCGCTCAACACCGACCGCTCCGACCCACTCCGCTCGGGCCGCGCGTTCTTCGACCAACTCGAGATCATCACCTCCGTCGGCCGCTCCACGCCGCGGCTCTTCGACGCCCAGGCGCGGAACGAGCCGCTCGATGTCGAGCTGATCATCGCTCGTTCCGATGTGGTCAGCGGCGAGACGGTCCGATTCATGACCATCGAGCTCGTCAACGCCGTCATCGCCGAGCATGAGTGGCTCAGTGGCACCATCCAGGGTGCGTCGAGTTCGCTCTCGACCTACCAGCGGATCACGCTCGCGTTCGAGGATGTCATCATCAGAGACGACGACTCCGGCATCGAATTCCAGGGCTCCACACGCTGAGCAGCCCACGGAAGTCCCGATACCAAAATAAAACCGAAAGTCACTCAACTCAGCGCGCCGAATCCGCCCGTTCTCCCACTAAGCTCAGACCCGAAAGGGCCCGTTTCAACGCACCACACAAGGGAGAACGCCATGGACCTCATCACCGTCGGCAACCGCCTCGTCGAACTCTGCAAGCACGGTCAGCACAAGCAAGCCATCGAGGAGCTCTACGCCGACGTCGTGGACGTCCACGAGGCGATGGACCCCGCCAGGATGCCCGAGCTGCCCGAGGGCATGTACCCCAACGGCAAGCAGACCAAAGACCAGCTCCTCAAGGGTTCCGACGCCTTCTTCGCCATGAACGAGATTCACGGCGGCAACACCGAGGGCCCCTTCCCCCACGGCGACAACCAGTTCATCTGCTACATGTCCCTCGACTGCACCCCCAAGGCAGGCCCGATGGCTGGCCAGCGCATGGACATGAAAGAAGCCTGCGTCTACACCGTCGAAGACGGCAAGATCACAGGCTCTAAGTTCTGCTACCACTTCCCGGGCTGCGAGTGATCAACGCCGCCGACGGCACGCAACCAGCCCCGCCCCCGCGAACGCCAGCGCCCCGCCCGGGGCGGGCGTCAGGAAGTCCGGGATCTGCGTGTAGTCATACCCCGAGTTCGACGTCACGGTGATCGCGTCCGCGCCGTCGCCGATGACGCCCACGCTCGACGTGCTCTCGAAAAGCCCGGCCGCCGACGGCTCCGCCGTGATCCACGTCCGGAACGCGATCCCGCGGAAGTCGTTGCCGACGAAGCCGATCTGACGGCCCGTCCGGTTCGCGGGGTTCACGCCGACCAGCGCGTTGAAGAAGATGCTCGCGCCCGGGAGCACCTCGAGCGTGATCGTCTGCGTACCGAAGTCGATCCCGTCGATCCCCGCGTTAAAGCCGAGCGTGCCGATCGCGAAGCTGTCCTGCCCCTGCGGCACGCTCGACGAGCTCGTCTGCATCGAGAACTGATCGACGCGCTCCGGGAACTGCGTCCCGAACGTCGTGTTCTGCCGTGCGCTCGCCTGCGCGCCCGACGCCAGGTCGATGATCTCCATGTGCAGCGTCACGAGGATCAGATCCATCGAGCCCGGACGATCGAGGTAGTCGATCGTCACCGAATCGCTGAACCCCGCGCGGCCGTTGCCCTGCAGAGTCCGGTTCCCGACGAACGATTCGCCCTGCGGCGTGATCGGCACCTGCCGCTGCTGCACGCCGACCGCGACGAACCCACGCCCGAACTCGACCTGCGCATCGCCGCCGCCGTTCTCCACACGCTCGATCAGGTTTGTCGAGGAGTCGTCGCTGTAGCTCGCCGCCGCGATCGCGCGCTGCCCCGCCGAGGCGCTGTTCTCGCGCACGTCGGACGTATCGGTCGGCACGCTGACAAACGCCTGCAGGCTCTGCCCGGCCGCCGTCCCCGAAACCGCCGCCAGAGCCGCCGCCGCCACCACATTCTTCGCCAATGCCATCAGGAACCCCTCTCGATCCATGTTGAAACGGACACCCCCACGCCCGATCACCCAAAACGTGCCCGCGATCCCCCGGGCGTCCACCTGTCTCACGGAAAATCCCGCCAAACAAGAAGTTCCACCGTTCCGTGATCTCGACCGCCGCCAGTACGCTGTCACCCAACGGGGATCACCGCTGCGTTCGCAGCTCAACTCGAGAGGAACACCATGAACCGGACCGCCCGCCTTGTCACTGTCGCCACCCTCGGCGTCGCTGGGATCGGCATCGCCGTCGCCAGCCAGCTCGGCCCGTTGAACCCGCCCGAGGGCGCCGTCCGCGATACCGGCCCCGCGCTCAACGACCTCGCCGCGATCCCGCCGGTCGCGACACCGACCGCGGGCCGCGTCGCGCTGTTCCTC
Organism: Planctomycetota bacterium; assembly: GCA_038746265.1. Classification (GTDB taxonomy): domain Bacteria; phylum Planctomycetota; class Phycisphaerae; order Phycisphaerales; family UBA1924; genus JBCBKP01. The sequence continues at coordinate 120,204 of JBCDKU010000001.1, read as the reverse complement.
ACCAGCAACGCCTCGGGCGAGATCCGCGGCTCGAATGCGGACGGCTCGATCGACATCTTCGAGGTCGATTTCCTCGGCGTCTCGCCCCGGGACGCCTCGACAGGCCTGCCGACGGGCCGCCGCACCTACGAGCCGATTCGGATCCGCAAGCGCATCGATGCGTCCAGCCCGCTGCTGGCGGACTCATTCTCCAAGAACGCCACGGTCGAGGGCGCGCTCCTGTTCTTCCGCACCGACGGCCAGGGCAACGAGCAGCACTACTACACCATCGAGCTCACCGAGGCGACCATCGCCAGCATCCGGACCACCACAACCACGCTCCGCCCGGGCAGGTTCACACACGACGACGTCATTGAGATCCTCCCTCGGGTCATCCGCTGGATCGATGTCGATAGCGGCGTCGAGGCGACGGACGACTGGGTGACGCCGCGAGCCATCAACGAGTAACTCGGGCCAACGCACATCGATGCGTACCGAGGGAATCAGCGACTCGGCGCGCCATCGAGCACGGAGAGACACATGAGAGCATTGATAGGTACGTCGGCCGTTATGGTCGTCTCGGCCGTGACGGCGCTCGCTCAGCCCGTCGTGACCGTCTTCCAAGAGGACTTCGAGAACCCTGTCGGTCTGTCGCTCGCGTCCCAGGACGTCTCGCAGCAAACCGTCAACGCGCTGTTCGGAGCGCCGTTCAACCAGACCTTCACCGTCGAAACGCTCGCGATCAACGGTCCTTCCGGAACCTTCAGCGACCCCTCGGGCGTCGGCGGCAACTACGCGATCGGGCTGCTGTCCGACGCGCAGAACGACCTCTTCGCGATCACCTTCGACGCCGCTGACCGCGACTTCGTCAACGTCTTCTTCGACCTCTCAAGCATCGACCTCGTTGGGTTCGGCGGCCCCTTCACGCAGGACAACACGAGCGTGCCCGAGCTCTCCGTCGCCCTGCTCGACACGCCCGGCGGCGTCTTCAACATCAACGCCCCGGGCTCGTTCGCGGAGCTCGATTCCGGCGTCGCGACCGGCACCGCCTCGCCGCGGTTCGAGTTCGACTGGACACGCCAGCAGTTCTTCTTCGACGCGACCGGCTCCACCGATGGGCAGGTCACGCTCCTCTTCGACCTCACCGCGGGCGGCTACGCGTCGCTGGACAACTTCCTCATCGAATCCAACGAGATCCCGGCCCCATCCGCGGCGATCATGCTAGGCGCTGCGGGCCTGCTCGCGGGCGGCAGGAAGCGCGCGTCCCGCAGGTAGCCCGACCCGGTACCCTCGCGTTGTGTCCGACATCGACCGCATCATCCGGCTCTCGAAACAGATCGAGTCCCACCTCGAACGCCGCCACGGCGCCTCGGGCAAGGGCCTCCACGAAAAGATCTCCTCTATCGAGCGCAAGCTCGACGAGACATCCGTGCGCCACCTCCGCTACATCGCGACGATCCGCAACAAGCTCGTCCACGAGGACGACTACAACAGAATCGATGACAAGGACCAGTTCAAACGCCGCTCCAAAGCAGCACTCAAAGCCGTCGGCCTCAAGAAAGGCCCACCCAAGCTCCTCATCGCCGCCATCCTGATCGCGATCCTCGCAGCCATCGCCACGGTCATCACACTGGCATCCGGATCACAACCCTGATCCCGGATCCCACCTCCCTCTCCCCTTGGGAGAGGGCCGGGGTGAGGGCTCCAGTCTTCTACGTCCCCTCCCTCTTCTTCTCAGGCCCCCCCCCCCGCTCCCCAGTCCCAGATCCCATTTCCCCGCCCCCGTCTCCCCCTGGTGCCCGGTCCCCGGTCCCCGGTCCCCGCTCGGCTTCCAGCCGAGCCTCCACCGCTTCCTCCATGGGTCCCCCATCGCCCATCGTGAACGCCCGCATGATCTCCCGCGCGTCCGCCGTCGAGAGATCAAGCTGCCCGCCCCGGGGTCCCAGCGGCGTCACCTTCAACTCCTTGCGGATCTCATCCACCGGCCGGTCCCACTGCTCCTCCCACTTCTGCGCCAGCAGCGGCTTCGCCCGGATCCCGAGCCGGTACCCCGCCGCGACCGACTCGAGAAAGTGGTTGAACTCGCCCGGCTGCTTGAAGAGATACCGGTACAGCCCGCCCGCGCAGATCGCCCCCGCCATCGGACGGTGTGTCTGCGCGAGCTCGCACGCCTTCACGCAGATCTCACCGAGGGGGTGCGTGTCGAACCCCGTCACGACGTGCCAGATGTCGTGCGTCTGACGGATCCGCATGAGCACGTAGTCCACGTCCGTTCGGACATCGATCTTGCGGTAGTAGTCGGGGTCGAAGCCCATCGTGCTCAGGTGCGTGACGTAGGTCTTGCCGAGCGAGCCCTCGGGCAGGTCCGCGAGCCTTTCGGTGTCGGGCACCGACTGCAGGTACCGCTCCTTGATGATCTCCTGCACCGCCGGGTCCTGGCTCGTGAACTCGAAGAACTGCTCCTCCGCCCCCGAGCCCCGCAGCCCGTCCTCCATGTCGAACACCGAGGCCGTGTGCTCCGGGTTGGCCATCAGCCCGAGCCCGCCCTTGATGAACGTCAGGTAGCTCGTGTGCTGGTGGTGGTTCTTGTGCTTGCTGAGAAAGCTGGGCAGTTCCATCGCGACCTCACCGGCTCGATCCTGCGCCCGCGCGACGCAGCCGCTGCGCGACGCGGGCGTATGTGCTCATCACCAAGCCTACCGCTCACCGACGCCACGCCAACCGCCCGATGCCCCGGACAGCGGGCAGGACGCCCGCATCCGTTCACCCGCGTCGGAGACGCCCGCCATGACGACTTCCCCCTTCACCCTCGACCACACCCCGCCCGCGCCGAGCCTCCCCGGCAGAATCCGCGCGGCCTACGGCGCTCTCACAAACCAGCCCGAGCCGCCGAAGCCCTTCCCGACACCGGAGCCAGAGCCGGACCGAACTCCGCTGGGCCCCGCCACCTACGCCTTCCGCGGCTCCCACCCCGTCACCCCGCGCGAGCAGCTCGCCAACCTGGGTCGAACCCTCGACCTCGCGGCGTAGCCCGTACCCCGCCACAATGACCGCGTGACCACCCTCCCCCCACGCTCCGACCTCGCCCACGCCTGGACGCTCGACCCCGAGATCGTCTTCCTTAACCACGGGTCGTTCGGAGGCTGCCTCCGCACCGTCCTTGAGGCCCAGTCGCGCTACCGAGCCGAGATCGAACGCGAGCCCGTCCGCTTTTTCAACATCACGCTCTGGGAGCGTCTCGACCACGCCCGCGCCGCCGTCGCCGAGGTGATGGGGGGCGACCCCGCCGACTACGTCTTCTGCCGCAACGCCACCGAGGGCGTCGCGACCATGCTCGAGAACGCCGCCGAGGGTGTCGGCACGCCCGCCAGCCGCCCGCTCCGGCCCGGAGACGAGCTGCTGACCTTCAGCCACGAATACCCCGCGTGCATGCACAACCTCCACCGCCTCGCCGAGCGCCGAGGCTGCACGGTCCGAACCGAGCCCTTCCCGGTCCCGCCGCCGGGCGAGCCGCCCCTGGCCGCCGATGCGCTCGTCGAGTATCTGCTCGCAGCCGTGTCGGACACCACCCGCCTCGTCCTCGTCAGCCACATCACCAGCCCGTCGGGCGTCGTCATCCCGATCGACCGCCTGACAGGCCCGCTCGCCGAGCGCGGCGTCGCCGTCATCGTGGACGGCGCCCACGGCCCCGGCGCGACCGATTTCCAGATCCCGGCCCTCGGCGCGCCCTTCTACACCTTCAACGCCCACAAGTGGTTCGGCGCCCCCAAGGGCGCGGGCGTGCTCTGGGTCAGGCCCGACCTGCACGACCGCTTCCGCCCGCTGGTCCTCTCCAACGACGCAACCACCACCGCGGGCCGCAAGAAACGCAGCCACTTCAACCTCGAGTTCGACTACGTCGGCACCGACGACCCCACCGCCAAGCTCGCCGTCGCCGACGCGATCCACGGCCTGCCCGAGCTCACCGGCACGAACTGGCCCGGGATCATCGCCGCCAACCGCGATCTCGTGCTCGAAGCCCGCGCCCTGCTCGCCGAATCGCTGGGCCTCCGACCCCAGATCGATCCCGAACTCATCGGGCCTCTCGCGATGCTCCCGCTCCCCGATCTCCCGCCTGATCTCGCCGCGGCCTACGCCAAACGTCCGACCCAGTTCGCCGACCCCCTGCAGGACGCCCTGCTCGAGCGCCACAAGACTCAGGTCCCGATCTGGCGCGCCGGCTCGATGCTCGGAGGCGGCGCCTTCGACGGCCGCCGCTTCATCCGCCTCTCCGCCCAGCGGTACAACACCATCGATCAATATCGATACCTCGCGGACGCGCTGCGGACCGAACTCGAACGCGAACAGACCGAACTCCAAAACGCCTAACCGACCTCCCGGTTCGTGCGCACGAACTTGTCCCCGCGCCTGCACGGCGGCGCGAGGTGCCGCCGATACAGTCACGATGCGCATGCCCAACTCAGCTCCAGATACCGCTCTCCGCACCCCCGTCCAAGTCCAGGCCGGCCCACGCCTCGGGCGCTCCGGCAGGCAGGCACACGAGATCCTCGCCGAGGGCCCGCTCCAGCAAGCCGTCTGGCCCGTCGGCGACAACGTCACGCTGCTCAACCACGGCAGCTACGGCGTCACCCCCGAGTACGTCCGCGCGCGCCAGGACGAGCTCCGCGACGTGCTCGACCGCGACCCGCCCCGGTTCTTCGTCGTCGAGCTCGAACGCCTCGCCGACACCGCCCGCCAGGCTCTCGCCGCGTTCGTCAACTGTCCGCCCAAGGACCTGACCTTCGTCGGCAACGGCACCTACGCCGTGGCGGCCGCAATCCGCAGCTACGAACCAGAGCTCGAGCCGGGCGACGAGATCGTCGTCACCGATCACGAGTACAAGGCAACCTTCAACGAGCTGACCCGCCTGTGCGCACGCACCGGCGCGGTCGTCAAGACGGCCCGCGTCCCGCTCCCGGTCTGCGGCCCGCACGTCGTCGCCGAGGCGGTCGAGGAGCTGCTGACCGATCGCACGAGGTTCGTCGTCATCAGCCACATCACGAGCGCGTCGTCGCTGATCTTCCCCGTCGAGCGCATCGTCGAGTCCTGCAAGGCGCGTGGGATCGGCACCATCATCGATGGCGCTCACACGCCGGGCCAGATCCCGCTCGATATCGCCGCCCTCGACCCAACCTTCTACGTCGCGAGCTGCCACAAGTGGCTCTGCACGCCCAAGGGCACCGGGTTCGTCTACTGCACGCCCGAGCGCCAAGCCCACGTCCGCCCCGCGGCCGAGTCCTGCCGGGTCCATCACAACCGCCCCGACCGCAGCCACTTCCTCGCCGACTTCGACTACGTCGGCACGGGCGACTACACGGGCAACCTCGTCGTCCACCACGCGATCGAGCATCTGGGCGCGCAGCTCCCGGGCGGGTGGGACGAGCTCTACCGCCGCAACCACGACGTCGCGGTCGCCGGCGCCCGCGCCATCCGCGAGACGTGCGGGCTCCCGCAGACCTGCCCCGACGACATGGTCGGCACGATGTACTCGCTGCTGCTCCCCGCCAACCCGTCGCCGAGGCCCATGACCGAGTGCGAATTTGAAGAAACGCTCTGGGATGCGATCTACGCCAACCACGCGATCCAGGTCCCCGTCTGGGGCTTCGACCCGGTGTGGACCCGCGTCATGCGCGTGAGCGCGCACCTGCACAACACCCCGCCGCAGTTCGAGTTGCTGGCCGACGCGCTCCGCACCGAGCTCAAGCGCGAAGCCCGCGGCTGACGAAACTCCATCGATTCGGGAATCCCCAGAAGTGCGCGCGGGACGTCAAAGTCTCGTTCATCTCCGCGCGCCGCTGTTGTCTTCGGGTGCGAAGCGTGTTTCAATCGCCCCGCCGCCGACACGCGTTATGTCGGCGATCTGTTCCAAGGGGTTCGACGATGCCTGTGTTCGCTCGCCTGACAACCGCAACAACGCTGCTCACCGCGGCGTCGGCGCTCGCTCAGCCCGTGAGAATCAGCGAATCGGTCGGCCAGCCCACGGCCGCGCCGCTCCGCGAGACGCCCATGACCAACCCGCTCATCCCGAGCCGCGTGTGGTCCTCGGGCCAGATGATGCCGGGCTCCATCCTGAGCGTCACGAGTTACCGGACCGCGGCCCGTCCGCAGCACGACCAGGCCCTCGTCGGCTCGGTCAGCTTCTTCGATCGCCTCCGCGCCGAGCCGCTGCCGTCCGCCGAGGTCGCCCGCACCTGCGAGCGCGCCCTGCTCGAGATCGACGCGCTGTCCTCCTTCGAGTCGCTGCTCCGCGTCGCACCGCAGCGCGACCCGATCTCCATCCTCGACGGCTTCGGACTGACCTTTGAACCGGTCTCCACCGTCTCGCTCGGCGGCCGCCGAGAGCGCTCCGTACGAAATCTTGCCGTGACCGCGACGGGATCGACCCGGTCCGTACTCTGAGCGTGCATGATCAAGCACGCCTCACGATGTGTCGCCCTCATCACCCTCGCGTGGTCGGCCGTCTCCGCACTCGGACAGTTCAAGACCAACGCGAATCAGCCGGACGCGCAGAAAGCCAAAGCCGCGCCGCTGATCGTCGAGATGGGCGCACACAGCCGCCTGTTCCCCGACGCGATCTCGCTCCCGAGGCTGCTGAAGGCCCCGAGTGCCTTCCCCGAGCTCACGCCGCCCGCGTTCCGGTCGGGTGAGGGCTCGGTCTGCAAGATCTACATCGGCGGACCCGACACCGCGCTCTGGATCGGCTTCGAGATCCACGAGGGCGAGCGGCTCGCGTATGTCGATGCCGACCGGGATGCCGATCTCTCCGATGAAGAGCCCGTCACGCTGATCGAGGACGGCGACCGGTTCGCCGCGCCCATCACCGTGAAGGGCGCGGACGGCGCCGACGTGAGGTACGAGCTTTTCCAGCGCGAGCCCCTCCCGCGGATCCAGGAGGTCCTCCTCCAACGCGAGGGCGCCGAGGGCAGCCTCGACACGCTCATCTGGGACAACCGCTACGGCTTCCGCGAGAACTCGGTGAACTTCGGTGGCCAGGTCCACCGCGTCGGCATCTTCGACTGGGAGCACGACGGCATCTTCAACGGGCCCGAGGACCTGCTCATGATCGATCTCGACCTCGACGGCGAGCTCAACCACGAGATCTCGAGCCGCGAGACCAACCGCGCTCCCCGCGGCGTCGCCGTCAACAACACGATCTACCGCGTCGCGATCGCGCCCGACGGCTCGACCGTGACCTTCACGCCCGCCGCGAACGCGACGGTCGATTCGACGAGCCTCGACGTGGGCGAGCCCTTTCCCGTCGAACAACTCAAGACGCTCCGAGGCGGCGAGTTCTCGATCGACTCGAAGCGCGGCAAGTGGGTCCTGGTCGATTTCTGGGGCGAGTGGTGCGTGCCCTGCATCGCCGAGATGCCCAAGCTCGTCGCGCTGTCGGAGTCGTTCGATCGCGACGAGTTCGAGATCGTCGGATACCTCGTCACCGGCTCCCGCGAGCAGGCCCTCGAAGCCGCGAGAACCCACCGCGCACGATGGACGCATGCGCTGATGGAAGGCCGCGCCCCGAGCGACACCTACCTCGTCTCGGGCTACCCGACGAAGTACCTCATCGATCCCCAGGGCCGCGTCGCTGCTGTCCAGCCCTCGCTCGACGAGGTCCGCCGCCTCGTCCGGTCCCCGAAGCAGTAACCGCGGTCGTCTTTGGTTTGCCCGCGCACCAAAAAACAGCACGGCCCGCCTGAGCGGGCCGTGCGGCGTGGCATGGATGCAGAGCAATCCGGCGAGTTAGCGCTTCGAGAACTGGAAGCGACGGCGAGCACCGGGCTGACCGTACTTCTTCCGCTCGACCTTGCGGGCGTCGCGGCTCAGGAAGCCCGCGTCGCGGAGCGCCTTCTCGTGGTTCGGGTCGAAGCCGACCAGAGCGCGGGCGATGCCGAGGCGGATCGCCTGAGCCTGGCCCGTCGTGCCGCCGCCGGTGCAGCGGATGAACACATCGAGGTCGCCCTTGAGCCCGGTCAGCTCGAGCGGGGCGTACGCATCGGTGCGGTCACGCGGACCCGACAGGTACTCCTCGATGGTCTTGAACTTCTTGCGGGTGATCTGGACGTGCACGACGCCCTTGCCCTCGCCCTCCTTCGCCGGACGCAGACGCACGCGGGCAACCGCGGACTTGCGGCGACCCACGCCCCACCACCAGCCGTGCTTGTCGGCCGGGATCGGGTCGGGAACAGCGCGGACCTCCTGCTCCGGGGCGGCCTCGGGCATGAGGTTCTCGCCGGCGAGGTCGGGGTTGGTGATCGTCGTCTGGAAGCCTGTTTCGGACATGGTTCAATCGCCCCTTTCTTGAGGGCTGTCTCCGTGGTTCGGTTCTGGATTAGCCCTTGAGGGGAACGGGGTTGTTGGCGTCGTGCGGGTGCTCGGCACCGGGGTAGACCTTCAGCTTCTTGAGCATCTGACGCCCAAGACGGTTCTTCGGGAGCATGCGGCGGACCGCCAGCTCGATCAGACGCTCCGGCTTGCGCTCACGCACCGAGCCGAACGACTCGAGCTTCAGGCCGCCCGGGTAGCCCGAGTACCGCTTGACCATCGACTGCTCGGCCTTCTTGCCGGTCAGCCCGACCGAGCTCGCGTTGGTCACGATGACGAAATCGCCCGTGTCCACGTGCGGCGTGTACTCCGGGCGGTGCTTGCCCATCAGCACGATCGCGATCTCAGAGGCAAGACGGCCCAGCGGCACGTCGGTCGCATCGACGTGACGCCAGATGCGGTTGACCTGCCCCGGGTTGGTCGCCATCCAGGTCTGACGGCGAAGGTGCGTGGCGTGTCCCTTGGACATGACGGACTCCTGCGTGCAGAGACGCGAGGCCGGTGCCCCACGCTCGGGTGCTTCGATACGCCGCCTACCGGGCGGGGCGGGCCGACAGGAAAGCCAAAGGCGGTCCAGACGGCAGGGTTTCGGGTTCGGATCCGCCGAAGACGGATTCGGGACCGTAATGGTAGCGGGGGCTGGGACCGAGACAAGGCGGCAGCGATAGGCAGGCGCCTCGTCCCTCAGATCCGAGGATTTTGGATCGATCGGTCGAATTCGCTTTGTGGACTAGGGAGGGGTGTTTATGCTGGGGAAATGAACGGCGGATCAAGGGGATTAATCGGACTTATCGCGGGACTCATGCTGCTGGTGCCGCAGGGTTTGGCGGCAGCGCAGCCGAGCGGGTCATCGCAGCCGACCGAAGCGGAACTCGAAGAGCGCGTCCGAGCCTGGCTCATGGAACGCCTGACCGAGCCCCGCGAGTTCGACCTGACCAACACGATGTGGCGGTGGCGGGAGACCATCCTGCCGGTCATGACGGATGAACAATTCCAAGCGCTCGAGCGACGAGTCAGCAACCGACCAGAGCACCCAGAACAGCCCCTCTATCAAATGGAGCGGGCCGCCCGGACCCCTGACGAGTCTTGGTCAGAATACTCACTTTGGATCGGCGAAGACGGGTCGGGGCGGGTCGCGCGGTCGTCGCCCAAAACCCTCGGTGTAGATCACGCTGTGGGCGAAGATGTCAGCTGGCGATTGGTGCGCGATCCATCTGGCTCGGTCGATGGTCTCACGCTGGTCGGACCAGAAGAAGCCGTTCCAGCTGGATTTGACATCCACGGCTCGCTGCGAACAGCCCTTCGTGGTGTCCGAACATTTCGGGCGGGAATCTTCGCGCCCCGTCGTCCGCTCAACGGCGTCAGAATCCTCGATATTGGTCTTGTTGAGAACGACAGATGGGCGGCGACAGTTGCCATCCCGGCGCCGGGAGCGACGGAGGAGGACGATCCGTGGCTGCGTCGGTTCCGATTCGGCGGAGGTTTCAGTGCGCGCGGTGCCCCACTGCTCGACAGGAGTCGTTTCATGGGGAGGGAGGGGCGCATCCCGCCCTCCGAGAGTCTTGTCACTGATCGCGGCCTCTCGGATGGTCTGGGACACGAACTCGGAAACGACCTGATTCGCGCGTACCGCCGCGTCGATTGGTCTCTCAGTCGAGCGAGCGGAGATGTGACCAGTTCCGATACGCCGCAAACGGCGATTGGCTACGAACTGCTTGAGGCTCGGAGGATCGAGCCTAAGCGGCTGCTCGCGCTGCTGGAGCCGCCAAGGAACGCCGAAGACCTTCTGCACGGACCGATCAATGTTGACTCGGTCGCTGACTTCCGAGGGTCCGACGGGCGAACCGGCAAGCTGCTTTCGACGGACCTCGAAACAACGGTTGGTGTCGTCGATGCGCCCCTCATGCCAACCAAACGAGCTGAGGAACGACAGAACACGCTCGCGCTCGTGTTTGGCGGCGGAGCGATCGCTGCGGTTGTTGGTGTCGCAGCCTTCCTGCGAGCCAGAAGATCATGACTCGGATAGGGGTATCAGATATGGGACAGCTTCGATTTCAAGAAACGTGTGCCGTAGCTCTTGCTATTGCCGGGCTCTCGGCTATGGCGGTGACCGAGTGCTACAGGCAGACATATCCATATGTCTGCGCGGTGCCGGGCCAAGTCCCGAACCCCGCGGCAACAAGGGGCCAGTGCGCCGGCGTAGCCCATCCTTTTACACCGCTGACACCAATCCAGCTGACGGTCTTTCACGCGGTGCAAGATCCTGATGGAATCTATAAAGGGCCTCCGGTGAGTGTTAACCCCGCCTTCGAGTGCCTGTGGCAAAAATACCGATGCGAATTCGATCTGGATGAGCTCGAGTACATGTGGAAGCCGATCCCCGGAACGCCCGGACAGGGAGTGAGTCAGATTTCGCGGACAAGTGTTCTCGGTACCGGCGCCTGCGACGATACGAGCGGCGGCGGCGGCGGTGGGAGTGATCCTTGCGATCCGGACGAGGAGGTCACTGAGCCAGACCCGCTTGTGGATCCCAACGACCCATGTGATTCGCAGCCGGAATGAAATGGCTCTTTCGGATCAGCTACTTGTGCGGTGCTTTCGTCGCCGTGTCGCTGATCGTTGCTGGCTTGTTGAAGCTCAGCGACGTCGCGAGCTTTGCGGCAACGCTTCGAGGGTGGCAAACGATCCCCGCTTGGTCCGTAGGGCTCATTTCAACGTCGCTCCCTGGCACTGAGCTCGCCGCCGGGCTTGCGTACTTTCTGTCTCCGACGCGTCGATGGGTCATCTGTCTCGTGGCGATGCTCCTGTCCGCATTGACAGTTGGATATGCGATAGAACTGACCCGCGGTGCCGCTCCCGACTGCGGGTGCTTTGGAAAGCTCAGCGCGTGGATCGCGTTCCGTGAAAGCGGTCTCGCTGTGATTGCTCGCAACGGCGGTCTTCTTCTCATGACAATTCTTGCGGCACCGTCAGCGTGGCGTTGCAAGGCTTGCGGTCGTCTTGGTCATCACGGGGTGGATCGCAGTCATGGGTCAGCGACGAGGGTCCCCGCGTTCACGCTCTTGGAAACGGTCGTTGTCATCACAGTGATCGGCGTACTCCTTGCGATCCTGTTGCCGGTTGTACGAGTAACCAGAGATCGCGCAGACGAACTCGTCGTGCAGGCCAACCTCCGTACTCACGCGTCGGTCTTTCACGCGTATGCCAACGACAACGGCGGATACTTTCCTCAGCTTGGGCAGATACCTCACGATCGCTCGGCATCGAACGCCGATCCGCTTCTCGCGTACCAGTCTCAGGTGTACTCATGGGGCGGGAGTCTTGCGGGCGACTATTACGGCGGAAGCAAGTATCATCCAGCCTTTGATGTCCCGCGGGTCCGTTCAGGAGAAGTGTCGCTCTACGAATATTCGGCATCGTTCATCTTCCGGCCGGAGTTCTGGAGCCTCAAAACCCGAAATCCGTCGAATCTCGCTTACGGAGCCACCCGACCGGATGAAGTTGTCTTCCCGTCTCGTAAGGTGCTCCACTCAAACTGGTCCTACGACGGAACAGACCATACGTGGCCCTCTCGCACACACCGCGGATCGTTCAGTCTGGCGGATGGCAGCGCGGACTCGGCGACAAACGAAGAGCTCTATCCCGGCCTCGGTGGAGGTGTCACGACGGCGTCCGGATCCCGAGTGGGGTTGTCGCTTTGGACACCCGGCCAAACCACCAAAGACGGCGTCCGAGGCTACGACCTCCCCTGACGCCCAGCCCGACCCCCTCACCCCGCCCGCCATTCCTCCCCCGGCATCGTCCGCTTCATGAACTCATCGAAAAGCGGCACCGTGAACGCCGTGTCGCCGTGGCCGGGGCTATAGGCCATGCCTTTCTCGATCAGCCGGGCCCGTGTCGGAGCCACGGTCTGAGACGTCTTGCCGAGCAGTTCCGCGATATCGCCCGATCGGTGCGGGCCCGGCCCGAGCTCGGCCATCGCCCTGAGGTAGACCTTCTCAGAGGGCGTCAGGCGATCGAACCGCACGCTGAAGAAGCTCTTGTCGAGCTCGGCGATCGCGATTTTCGTCGCGTTCGTGACATCCGCAAGCGTGATCGGCGACGCGTCCGCGGTGTCCCAGGCGTGCTTGCCCCACTCCTGAAGGAAGTACGGGTAGCCCTGCGTCGCCCGCACGATCTCATCGAGCGCGGCATCCTCGAACACCACCCGCTCTTCTTCTGCGGGCTTTGTGATCGCCCGCCTCGCGTCCGCCCGGTTCAGCTCTGTGATCTCAGCGAACTCGAAGAGCCGCTCCGCGTACGACTTCGCCTTGCCCATCTGGCCCCGCAGCTGCGGGAGTCCTGCGCCGAAGAGCACCACCGGGAGCTGCGATTGCGAGCAGCGGTGCAGCGCGGTGATAAGCGCCGCGAGCTGGTTCTCCTCGACATATTGCAGCTCGTCGATGAACATCGCGACGCCGCCGCCGGCCTTCTGAGCCGCCATCCCCGTGATCTCGATGACGTCGATGAGATCGGTCTCCAGGTCGCCCGAATCGGCAAGACCAAGCTCCGGCGCAAGATCGAGCTCGATCACGATGTCGTCGTACTTGGTCTTGAGCTTCGCGAAGCTCGCCAGAGCGCGCAGCCCCCTCTTTGCGAGCTCCTTGCTCCGCTCCGAGAGCGAGAGCTTGAGCAGCACGCGCCGCAGGTCCGGGAGCAGCATCGCCGGGAGCGACTTCTTCTCTGGCGCCTCGATCCGAACCGTCTGGAGCGGACGCCCCTGCGCCTGGATGCCCTCCGCGAGCTTCCGGAACTCGGCGAGCAGCACCGTCTTCCCCACGCCGCGGAGCCCGATGAGCATGTGGCTCTTGGTCGATCGCCCCGCGAGCACGCGGTGCAGCACGACGTCCACCGCCTCGATCAGCATCTCGCGCCCCGCGAGCTCCGCCGGCGGACTGCCGGCACTCGGGACATACGGATTGTGCCTCGGGTCCATGACCCAAGTATACCGAGTTTACCTTGATTTATCAAATCATAGTAAACCCGCGTAAACTCGGTAGAGATCGATCTGGTCAGTCCGTCAGCACCGTCAGCGGGTCCCGGTCCGCGTTCGAGATCGCGATCGTCAGCGCGGGCAGTTGGGCCGAGACTTTCGATGCCAACCGCGGCAGGTAGCCGCGCTCGGTGTTGGTGTGGCCCGCGAGGAGCAGGCTCGTGCCGCGGTCGAGCGAGGCGAGGATCTCGTGGTGCTTCATCTCGCCCGTGACGAACGCCTCGCAGCCCTCGCGCGTCGCGAGCTCGACGAGCGACGACCCCGCGCCGGGGCATACGCCCAGGTGCGTGATCGGCTTGTCGTTGTCGGGCTCGACCAGCGCGAGCTTGATGCGGGCCCGGCCGAGGTGCGTCCGCAGCCGCCGGCCCAGCTCGGCCAGCGTCGCGGGCTGATCGAGAACGAGCCGACGCCCCGCGCCGGTCGATCGGCGGGGCTCGGGGATGAGCTCATAAATGTCGTACGCGGGTTCCTCGTAGGGATGGAACTGCCGCAGCGTCTCGATCGCGAGCGGCAGGCCCGATTTCGAACAGACCATCTCGAGCCGGTGCTCGTCCACCGTCTCGAGCTTGTGCTTCGAGCCAACAGCGGGGTTCGTGCTGCCGCCCGCAAAGAACGTCCCCTTGCCGACCAGGCTGAACGAGCAGACCTCGTAGTCTCCGATACGGCCCGCGCCCGCGGTCGCGAGCGCGTTGCGGACCTGCTCGACGGCCGAATCGGGCACAAAGGTCACGATCTTGACCTCCTGCGACGCCTTGTGCACCGGGTGGGGCTCGAGCCCGCGGACGTCCCCCTGAATCCGCCCGCCGGGCGACTCGCCCTCCGCAAGCCCCGCGAGCCCCTCGCAGAGCCAGTCCGTCACGCCCCCCTCGGCGTTGTCGAGGGCCGTGTGCGGCGAGTGGATCGCGATCCCGTGCGCGATCGCCTTCGCGACGATCCGTGCGGTCCGCGTCGAGCCGGTAAGCCGCTCGATCGGCTCCCAGATCGGCGGGTGGTACGCGACGATCGCCGAGGCCCGCATGTTGATCGCTTCATCGACGACGGGCTCGGTGAGGTCGATCGTGAGCAGCGCCGGGCCCGAAAGCTGGGCCGACTCGTCGCCGACGTGCAGCCCGACCTTGTCCCAGGGCTCCGCGCCGTCGAGCGGGGCGATGTCGTTCAGAACAGCGGCAAGATCGGCGACGGTGGGGGGCATACTGACAGTCTAGTTCACCGCCGCTTCTGAACAGGACAACGCGACACCGAGCAGCACCGCCGCAATTGCAACAAACCCGAGCGTCGCCGCAAGGACGAGTCGAGGCGATACCCGCGATATCACGCGAGCGACCATCGACAACGCGAGCAGGAAGCCGAAGACGTACGTCAACCCGAAAGCGTTGTACGTCACGGACGGCCACCAGAGGGGCAGGGCCATCCACCAAGGACTCGGCGGGGTCCGGATCGCGACGAGCCCGACGCAACGGAACCGCGTCGTAACGACCGGGAAGCAGAGAAGCAGAACGAGCACTACGGGCGACGCGTAGCCGGCGGCCTCTGCTTGCTCCGGGTCACTCCAAAGCCTCGCAGTCGCGAAGCTCTGAACCCAGAAGGTTCCGGCCGCGATCGCGATAACGCTCACGGAATAGCGCAGCTTGATCGCATCCACCGGCGTTGTCACCAGCAACCAAAGCTGCATCAGCAACCCGGCCGCGGCGAGCACCGAAGGCACAACCACCCCCGCGCATCCATCGACCAGCGCCAGCGGCGCCCCCACCAGCGGCAACCCCACCGCCACCATCCACACGCAAAACCGGGTCTTCGGCGACACGCTGCCAAGATACGCAACACCTCGACAACGAGCCCATCGCGCGAGCGAGGGGTCTTCTGCCTGCCAACCCCCGGCTCGCGCCGAGGGCTCGTTACGATGGCCCTCATGCCTCGCCTCACCCTCCACGCCTACGCGAAGGTGAACCTCGCGCTCTCCGTCGGGCCCGCGATCCCGGATGGTCCCGACGCCGGCCCCGACGCCGGCATGCACCCGATCTCCACGTTCATGTCCTGCGTGGACGTCTACGACACCATCGAGATCGAGCGGACGGCCGAGGGCGCAGACGCCCCATCAGAAGCACGGGTCGAGGTCGTCGGCGAGGGCATGCAGATCAACTGGCTCGTCGCCAACGACCTCACGCTCCGGGCCGTCCGGCTTATGGAGCAGGAGGCGGGCACGAACCTGCCCGTGTCGATCACCGTCCGCAAGCGCATCCCCGCGGGCGGCGGGCTCGGGGGCGGGTCGGCGGACGCCGCCGCCGTCATCCGGGGCATCGACGCACTCTTCGAGATGAACCTCGGGCAGGACAAGCTCCGCGCGATCGCGGCAGAGCTGGGCTCCGATATCCCCTTCTTCATCGACGACGGCTCCGAGCCCACCAACGAGGGCACGACCGAGACCATCGAGCCGGGCGGCGCCGCACGGCCCGGCGTCGTCGATGAGCTGGGCCGCCGCATCCGCCGCGTCGAGCGCTCGCAGGCCGAGCTGATCTTGATCTGCCCACCCTTTGGCTGCCCGACCGCCGAGGTCTACCGCGCGTTCGACGACGCCCCGACCCGCGGCCTCCGCGCCGGGATGGTCGAGGAGACCGCCAAGCTCAAGACCATCAACAACAGCTACCTTTTCAACGAGCTCGAGGACGCGGCCTTCCGCGTCCGCCCCGAGCTCAAGGATCTGCACGCGTCCATCCGCGAGGTGCTGGGCGGCGTGCACGTCCACGTCTCGGGCTCGGGCAGCACGCTGTTCGTCGTGGGCGGGGGCGACGAGGGCATCGAGGCCCGCACCAAGGCAATCCAGGACGCCGCGGTGGACACGCGCGTCATCATGACCACGCTCATCTAGAGCGCTACAGACAGTCACGCACGCTCCGGGACGTTCAGAACCGGCGTACAGGCAGGGAGCAGGCACATGGCGGCAGACCCTATCGTCGGCATCGACCTCGGCGGAACCAACGTCCAGATCGGCGTCACCGACAGCGACGGCAACGTCCTCAGCAGATCCAAGCGCAAGACGCCCGTCGCCGACGGGCCCGAGGGCATCGTGGACTGCATCGCGGGCGGCGTTGAGGAAGCCTGCGAGGCTGCCTCGGTCAAGCTCGCCGATGTCGCCTGCGTCGGCATCGGCGCCCCGGGCCCGATCGAGCAGCCCGGGGGCATCGTCATCGAGGCGCCCAACCTCCGCTGGAAAGGCGTCCCGCTCAAGGACCTCCTGAGCACCAAGCTCGGCAAGCCCGTCACCGTCGAGAACGATGTCAACGTCGCGATCTGGGGCGAGGTGACCGCCGGCGCTGCCAAGGGCGCGACCGACGTCATGGGCGTCTGGGTCGGCACCGGCGTGGGCGGCGGGCTCGTGCTTGATGGCAAGCTCCGCTCGGGCCGCACCGGGTCAGCGGGCGAGATCGGTCACACGCCCGCCCTCCCGCGCAACCCGCCGGGCCTGCGGTCGGTCGAGCAGCTCTACTCCCGGACCGCCCTGTGCAACCGAGCCCGGGCGATGATCCGGGCCGACGCCGAGAGCGTGATCACCGAGCTGACCGGGGGCGATCTCGAGAAGATCAAGTCCAAGGTGCTCGGCAAGGCCTACGCCGCGAAGGACGCGCTCGTGATGAACCTCATCCACGACGCGGCAGAGGGGCTCGGCTGCGCGATCGCCGCCCACGCGACGGTCATGGGCCTCGACCTGATCGTCATGGGGGGCGGGCTGACCGAGGCGATCGGCGAGCCCTTCGTGAGCCGCGTGAAGGAGACCGTCCGCCGCGAGGTCTTCCCGTCGTCGATGAAGGGGATCGAGGTGGTCGCCTCGAAGCTCGAGGACGACGCGGGCGTGGTCGGGGCGGCGATGCTGGCCAAGGCGGCGAACGCCGAGTCCTGATCGGATTTCGTACGGACCCAGAACCACGTCGTCGCGTTGACGCGGGCCGCGCCAGCGCAGATACTCTGCCCTCGCCGCGCAGGCGGCGTCCGAAGCGGAACCGGGGGGCCGCGGCGGGCGAACGAGTCTGAGAGGACCGCACGCACGGCCGCGGCGTCCAGTTCACGATTCATGCAGCACGAACCACGACCACGCCGCGACCACCGGGACGGCGGGGCATCAGCACCGCGGGGCGAGCCGCCCGCAGCAACCGGAGCAACACATGGCAGCTCGAGGCAGCGGAAACATGGCGCTCGTCATCTCGACCATCATCCTCGCGATGCTGATGGTCGGGTTCTTCGTCGTCGCGGTCGCCGAGTTCTCCGCCGCGTCGGAGAAGACCCGCGAGTACGACCGCCTAAAGGCCGAGTACGACGGCATCATCCGCGCCACCGAGCTGACCGCTGACCGCGTTCGCACCAACCTCGAGCGTGCGGGCCGCAGCTCGCTCGTGGACTTCCTGCTCCGCGAGAACGCCGAGCTCAAGACCATGATCATCGGCTCGGGCGACGCCGACATGGAATCGCTCAAGACGCTCGTCGCCGACCGCACGGGCGGCGTCGAGGGCCCGCTCGCGGGCCAGATCGCGTCCAACAACGCGACCATCGCCCGCCTCAACAGCGAGGTGGACGCCGCGACCCGCCGCGCCCAGACCGCGATCGCCAACGCCGAGGCCGAGGCCAACCGCGTCGGGCAGATCCGCTCCGACTTCGACCAGTCCGTCCAGCAGGAGCGCACCCGTGTGGGCTCGATCGAGGACCGCGTCGATGAGTACGACGCCGATATCGAAGCAGCCACCTTGGGCTTCGCCTCGGCCCGCGACGAGCTCCGCAGCTCCTACGAATCGCAGATCGACACCCGCGACGACACCATCTCCAACCTCAACCAGACCGTCCTCGTCCTCCGCGACCAGCTCACCCGAGCCCGCGGCGAGGGCGGCGGCAACTCGATCAGCCCGCCCGATGAGTTCGCGCTCATCGACGGCGAGGTCGTTGAGATCGACCCCGTCCAGAACGTCGTGATCATCGATCTGGGCCGCCGCCAGAAGGTCCAGATCGGCCAGACCTTCAGCGTCTACTCCCTCGCGGGCGACATCCTCCCCGACCCCCAGACCGGCGTCTACGCCCCCGGCAAGGGCTCGATCGAGGTCATCCAGATCAGCCAGAACAGCGCCCGCGCCCGCATCCTCCGCTCCTCGGCGGGCAACCCCATCGTCCGCGGCGACAAGATCGCCAACCCGCTCTACGACCCCAACAAGGTCTACCGCATGGTCGTCTACGGCACCTTCGACATCAACGGCGACGGCATCCGCTCCGCCCTTGAGCGCGGCGACGTCGAGAACCTCATCAACCGCTGGGGCGGCGTCGTCCAGCAGGACATCGCGGGCGACACCGACTTCCTCGTCCTCGGCGCCCGCCCGGAGCTTCCGGTCGCGCCCTCGCCCGACTCCCCGCGCGAGGTCGTGCTCGAGTACGTCCGCCTCCGCCAGGAGATCGAGCGCTACGACGAGCTGCTCCGCAAGGCCCAGGCGACCTCCCTCCCGGTCCTGAGCGAGAACCGCCTCCGCACACTGGTGGGCGACTTCCCGGATTGAGAAGGTCTCTCCGGATGACTTGGATTCAACGAGCCCCCAGCGCAAGCTGGGGGTTCTTTTTTGATTCGCATACCCTCTCCCCGTGACCGCCGTCGCCTCACCATCACTGCTCAAGCAGATCCAGCATCGCGCCGCCTACGTCGGCATCCGCGCGGGGCTGACCCTGCCGCTCGTCGCGGGGCTCCAGCCCTCGCTCGAGACCGCGCGCATCGTGGGCCGCGCGTTCGGCGGGTCCTCGATCAACCGCAAGCGCGTCACGCGCGGCGCGGAGCGCGTGATGCAGGCCTTCCCCGAACTCGACCAGGACGGCGCGCACGAGCTCGTCCTCCGCAGCTACGAGCACCTCGCGATGCTCGCCGTCGAGATCGCGATGGCGCCCCGCATGATCAACCGCACGACGTGGTCGCGGTACGTCGAGCTCGGTGAGATCGGCGACCTGCTCCGCTCGCTCTACAAGGGCAAGCCCACCGTCTTCGTCACCGGGCATATGGGCAACTGGGAGATCCTCGGCACCTCCGTCGGCGTCATCGGCGTCCCGACCACCGCGATCTACCGGCCCCTCGACCTGCCGCCGCTCGACACCTGGGTCCGCCGTGTCCGCCGCGAGCGCGGGCTCGAACTGCTCGATAAGAACCGCGCCGCCGCCGAGGTCCCCAAGCTCATGGCCGCCGGCGGACGCCCCGCGTTCGTCGCCGATCAGAACGCGGGCGACCGCGGACTCTTCACGCCCTACTTCGGTCGCCTCGCGTCCAGCTACAAGTCGATCGGCCTCGTCGCCATGCAGCAGCAGGCCGATGTGATCGTGTCCTCCGCGCACCGCATCGGCTGGGACGACAACGCCCACGACGAGGACGGCCGCTCGCTCGGCAACCTCGCGGGCGGCGCCCGGTTCCACCTCACGATGGAAGACGCCATCACGCCCGAGGAGTACATGGCGGCCCCCGACCCGCTCTTCTACCTCACCGCCCGCTACCGCCGCGCGCTCGAGATGTCCGTGAAGCGCCACCCCGAGCAGTACCTGTGGATGCACCGCATCTGGAAGAGCCGCCCGAAGCACGAACGCGACAACAAGCCCTTCCCCGACAGCCTCCGCCGCAAGCTCGCCGAGCTGCCCTGGATGACCGATGCCGATGTCGAGGCGATCGTGGACCGCTCCGACCGCGACCGGGCCTGGCTCAAAGAGAACGGCAAGGACCGCCTGCCCTAAAGTCCCGCCCGCAGAAAGGCCCTCGACATGGCGCAGCATCAACTCGGCCGGCTCGCCGGCGCCCGCGTCCTGATCGTCGATGACGACCGCGACGTGCTCCAGTCCTTCAACGTCGCGCTCCAGGCAGAGGGCGCCCGCACCATCACCGCCGCCGACGGCAACGCCGCGGTCGCGCTGTGCATCGAGAAACAGCCCGACCTCGTCGTGCTCGACATGATGCTGCCGGGCCGCTCGGGCTTCTTTGCCTTGGAAGAGATCAAGGGCCGCGATGACTCGCCCTACGTCGTGATGTGCACCGCCAACGAGGGCAAGCGCCACCAGCAGTACGCCGAGCAGATGGGCGTGGACGGCTACCTCATCAAGCCCGTCCCGATCGGCCACCTCATCTCGCTCATCGCCGAGCTGCTCGCCGACATCATGAAAGAGCGCATCGAGTCGGGCGAGCTCGACGAGGACCTCGAAGACGCGGACGACGACGACATCGATGATGACGGCGACGACGACCAGGACGAAGACGAGTAAGGACCGGCTCCCGTGGGCAAGCGCAAGCAACTCGTCCTCATCAACCGCGAGGGAGACGACCCCAACTCCGACCGCCCGCTCGGCTCGGTCGAGGACGTCACGCACCACCTCGCGAAGTTCAACACCGCTGTGGACGGCGCCCCCGAGAAAGAGGGCGGCTACACCCGCCGCCTCTTCGGCCCCGGCATGTACGTGGACGTCCCGATCGGGAACGCGATCGTGAACCAGGTCCTGATCGACTGCTACGACCCCGACCTCGCCGCCCCGGTCCTGATCCGCCTCTGCCGCTCCGCCGGCTGGCGCATGCAGGACGTCGAAACGGGCCAGATGTTCGGCTAAAGAGAGGTGGCACAGGCGTCCCGCCTGTGTGTGCCCGGTGTTGATCCAGAGCCAACAATCCCCCATGCCGACCTACGTCTACGAGTACCTGGATGACGACGGAAAGGGCACGGGCGAGCACTTCGAGCTCGTCCAGTCCATCAAGGAAGACGCCCTGACCGAGCACGAGGGCCGCCCCGTCCACCGTGTCCCGCAGGCCCCCAACATCGCCGGTAAGTGGTCGGACATGAAGGCCAAGAGCAGCCTCTCCAACGACAACCTCGAACGCCTCGGCTTCACCAAGTACGAGAAAAAGGGCGACGGCTACATGGAACGCGTCGCGGGCAAAGAGGGCCCGAAGTCGATCTCAACGGACGACTGACGGTCCTTCTGGAAGCAAGCCATTGACGATCCCCAAACACCAAAGCTTAGGGAGTCCACTCCCTGGGTACAGACGTCCGAGCACCCAGATCGCACCCCGTGCATGTCTAGCATCGCCCGCATGACCACCATCCCCTCCACGATGCGGGCCCTCGTCAAGTCCCAGGCGGGCGAGGGGCTCACCCTCGACACCGACCGCCCTGTCCCCGAGGTCGGCCCGCGCGACGTCCTCATCCGCGTCAACAAGGCCGGCATCTGCGGCACCGACCGGCACATCTGGGAGTGGGACGACTGGGCCGCCGGACGCATCCCCGTCGGCATCGTCACCGGTCACGAGTTCGCGGGCGTCGTCGCGAAGGTGGGCGACGCCGTCACCCGCGTCAGCGAGGGCCAGCGCGTCTCCGCCGAGGGCCACATCACCGCGGGCGACGACTTCCTTTCTCGGATCGGCCAGGCCCACATCGCCAGCGACACCAGGATCCTGGGCGTGGACCGCGACGGCGTCTTCGCCGAGTACGTCTCCGTCCCCGAGGACAACGTCTGGCCCATCCACCCGGAGATCCCCGACTGGGTCGCCGCGACCTTCGACCCGCTCGGCAACGCCGTCCACACCGTCATGGAAGCGGGCGTCGCCGCCAAGAGCGTCCTCATCTCGGGCGTCGGCATCATCGGGCTCATGGCGGTCACCGTCGCCCGAGCAGCCGGCGCGGCCCGCATCTTCTGCACCGATATCGATCCTCGCCGCCTCGAACTCGCCAGGAAGCTCGGCGCGGTCGAAGCCTTCGACGCCCGCGAGGGCACGGGCTGGATCGACGAGGTCAAGAAGGCAACCCGGGGCGAGGGCGTGGACGTCCTCCTCGAGATGTCGGGCTCCGACGCGGGCCTCTCGACGGGCTTCGACGCCCTCCGCAACGGCGGCCGCGCGGCGCTGCTGGGCCTGCTCGCCAAGTCGCCCACCTTCGACTTCAACAAGCACGTGATCTTCAAGGGCTGCACCGTGCTTGGTATCAACGGCCGCCGCATGTGGGAGACCTGGTACCAGATGGAAGAGCTCGTGCTGTCGGGCCGCGTCCAGCTCCGCGACATCGTCACCCACGAGGACTTCGGCATCGACGACTACCAGGACGCCTTCAAGACCATGATCTCGGGCGAGGGCATCAAGGTGCTGATGAGCGTGGGCGCGTAGCTCCGGTCAACGCCCATCGCGGTACGCCGCGTGGCACGCATCACAACGCGAAGCAAGCGACCCGAAGTGCGCGTCGGCCTTCCGGATATCGCCGCGCTCCAGCACCGCTTCCAGCATCTCGGCGTTCACCCGCGCCGCGGTGAGCTCCGCGCCGAAAGCTTCACCGTGCCACGCATCGGCTTCGTCATCAGCCTCTTCGCGGGCCTCTTCATGGGCCTGCTCGCTCAAAGTGCGCAGGTAATCCGCCACGATCCCCGCCTCCGCGACCGCGACCAGATCCGGATGATCCGCCGGCGCCCGCCACCCGTTGACCCTGAGCGCCTCGAGATGGTCCCAGTGCCGATCGATCGCGGCCATCCCGGCAACCAACCCCGAGACCGTCGCGATCTCCGGGAAGTCCGCGTCCACAGCCTCGATCTCGTCGGGCGTCACGCGCACCGCCGCGCGCACCGCTTCAAACAAACCCGAGTATGCCGCCGAAGTCCCCGCGCGATCCAGCATCGCCAGCCCGTCATCGACCGAGCACGCCCAGAGCGCCACCAACGCCGCCGCGGCCGCCGCGGGCCCGCGGTGCGTCCCGTGATGGCAGTGCACGTACACCACCCCGCGCTCGCGCCCGTCACGGATCGCACGAGCAAGCTCCGCGACCCGCTCGCCCGTGATCCCGTCGTACCCGATCGGCAGATGCACATACCGCATCCCGCGCTCGCTCGCCCGCTCGACATCGGGCCGGGCCCCGTCCACCGAGATCACGGTCACGACGCCCATACCGCGCAGCGCATCAAAGCCCTCGTCCTTGTGCGGCATCGCCCCGGAAAGCACACCCGGCGCGAACTCAAGAACGTTCTCCGGCTCCGCCGCCGCCGGGCCGGACGGGTCGCACGACTCGGGCGGGGCCCAGTTAATGAACAAGCCCGCGCACAGCGCCAGCATCCCGATCTCGATCGGCGTGATCACCAACAGCGTTCTGAGCATCAAACGCGGCATGCCCGGACGACGTTACTTGGAAATCACGCCCGCGGTTGCGTCAGTCCTCTTTCAGGCTCGCCGCGATCGAGACTTCCTGCAGCCGCACGCTCGCCTCGTCCAGATCCTGCTTGAGGGTGTAGAACGCGTCCGCGTCCACCGACCGCCAATCGGTTTCAGCCATGCCGATCATCTGCTGCAGCGATTGAATCTTCGCCCCGAGGCTCTCGCGGTACTCGGGCTCGAGCACCGACTCGAACTTCCGGTATCGCTCGCCGATCCACTTCAGATCGAGCTTGCCGTTGGTGATCAGGTCCGCGATCCGGTGCCGCGCCATGTCCTCCTTTGCGTGCTCGAAGCTCTCCGCCTCGATCCGATCGACCTCGTCCGACGTCAGCCCGTGGTTCGGCACCACCTGCAGCTCCGCCCGCTTGCCCGACCGCCGCTCGTGCGCAGAAACCTTCAGCACGCCGTTCGCATCCACAAGGAACTCGACCTCCAGCTGCGGGATCCCCGCCGGCATCGGCGGCAGACCCGCGAGGTGAAACTCCCCCAGCGATCGGCAGTCCTCGACCATCTCCCGCTCGCCCTGCACCACATTGAGCTTGATCGAGACCTGCCCGTCCACCGACGTCGAGAACATCTCTGTCGCCCGTGCGGGCACCGTCGAGTTCCGCACAATCAGCTTCGCGACCGCCCCGCCCTGCGTCTCGATCCCCAGCGAGAGCGGGATGACATCAAGCAAGAGCGCCCCCGTCTGCGTCCCCGCGAGCACCGACGCCTGCACCGCCGCCCCGAGCGCGACCACGCGATCCGGATCGAGCGCCGTGTAGGGCTCCACCCCGAACAACTCCGCGACCCGCGCCCGCACCAGCGGGATCCGTGTCGAGCCGCCCACCAGGATCACCGCGTCGATCTCCTCGCCGCCGAGATCGTCCCGTGCATCATCGAGCGCCCGACGGCACGCCGCGAGCGAGGTCTCGACCATCGGCGCGATCAGCTCATCGAACTCCGCCCGCTCGAGCACGCGGTCGTAGGTGAAGTCCGCGTTCACGCCGATCCGCACCTGCGCGCGGTCCTTGTTCGAGAGCTCGTGCTTCACCGCCCGCGCGAACTGCACCAGCGCCTTCCGCGTCTGGGGCGGCAGATCCGCCGCGGTCTCGATCGCAAGCCCCGAGGCGTCCCGGATCTCCCGCGCGAACAGCTCGACCAGCGCGTGATCCACGTCGTCCCCGCCGAGCCGTGTGTCGCCCGCGGTCGAGAGCACCTCGAAGTACGCCGGCTCGTCCGCGTCTTCGCCGGGCGTGATCCGCAGCACCGAGACATCGAACGTACCGCCGCCTAGGTCGTAGACCACCACGTTTCGCGACTTGAGACTGCGCTCCGAATCGCGCGCGAGACCAAGCCCGTACGCCAGCGCCGCCGCCGTCGGCTCGTTCACGATCCGCACGACATCGAGCCCCGCGATCCGCCCCGCATCCCGTGTCGCCTGCCGCTGCGCATCATCGAAATACGCCGGCACCGTCACGACCGCCTTCGAGACCGGCTGCCCGAGCGCCTGCTCCGCCCGCACCCGCAGCGCCGAAAGAATCGCCGCCGAGACCTCCTGCGGGCTGAGAACCGTGGGCGATTCCATCGACGGGATCGGCAGCGCCACCCGTGCCGTGTCGTGCTCCCCCTCGACCACCCGGTAGCTCAGGTACCGCGCATCCCCCGCCGCATCGGCGAGCGACCGCCCCATGAGCCGCTTCACGCTCGAGATCGTCGTCAGCGGATGATCCAGCGCCGCCGCCGCAGCAGCGAGGCCGACCTCCCGCGACCCGTCATCCAGATACCGCACCACCGACGGGACGATCCCGTCATCGCCACCCAGCGACAACACCCGCGGCCCCGACGCATCCGCATACGCCACGAGCGAGTTCGTCGTGCCGAGATCGATGCCGAGGATCGGTTCAGAAACTGAGCTGGTCGAAGATCCGGTCGCGTCCGTCATCGAGGGACGCTAGCGGGCGTGCGCGGGCGGTCAATACCCCTCCGCGATCCGCCGCGCGTTCTCCCGGTCCACCATCCCCGAGGTCAGGAACAGATCGATGAACTGCCCGATCCCGAACAGGCCGAGCGTCAGCAGCCAGATGATCCCGGTCACCCACTTGCCCAGGTAGAGCCGGTGCACGCCGCCCACGCCCAAGAACCACGCCAGCAGCAGCAGATACGCCAGCGTCTTGTCCTTCAGCGGACGGACCATCCCTCGATAGGGTTCCCGGGCGTTCATCGACGAGTCATAGGCAGCAGCGTGCATCAGTGAGACCTCCCGGAGACGTATTCGGGGATCGGTCGGCCCGATTTCTGCCCCGGCTCCGGATCAGGGCTTGCATGCGCCCGCGCCCGCGACCACACTGAGCCACACGGGCCGCCTCCCGGCATATCCCGGCGGGGCCCGCAGAGAGTCGTAGGAAGAAGGGATCACCATGAATCGTCGCTCCGTCGCCGCGTTGTTTCTCGCTGTTGCTGCGCCCGCACTCGGACAGGTCCGCGCGCTCGGCCCGCTCACCCCGCCGCCCGGGCCCGTCTCGGATACCGGCCCGAGCCTCCAGGACGTCGAACCCCGGGTCATTGTCAATGCCGCCAACACCCCCGGGAACTCGTTCGCCGAGTTCGTCATCTCCGCCCCCGGTTCCTACTACCTCGACCGCGACCTCGACTTGCCCGGCACGAAGACCGCGATCTTCATCAGCGCCTCCGATGTCACCCTCGACCTCAACGGCTTCACCATCACCGCCGCAGCCCAGACCGCGCTCATCAACGGCATCGGCGTCTCGGCCGATCCCAACCAGAACAACGTCCGCGTCAGGAACGGAGCCCTCCGCGGTTTCGGCGAGAACGGCGTCGCGCTCGGGCAGCGCTCGATCGTCGAGAACGTCCGCGTCATCGACACGGGCCTCAACGGCATCCTGACCGGGCGGCTCTCCGTCGTGACAGATTGTTCGGTCGAGGGGGGCGGCATCGCGGGCAGCGGTGGCACCGGCACCACCGCCGGCATCACCGTCGGCGACGACTCCGCCGTCCGCAACAGCGTCGTCTTCGATCATCGCGGCGATGGTGTCGAGATGAACAGCCGCTGCACCGCGACCGGCGTCGCCGTCAACAACACCGGACGGTTCGGCATCATCGCCGGACCGATCGCGGTCATCGAGTCGTGCCGTGTTCAGAACGTCGGCTCGGACGGCATCTTCGGGCAGGACGGCTCGGTCATCACCAACTGCAGCGTTCGCGACGCCGGCGGCATCGGGATCTTCGGCGGAAACAGCTCCCGCGTCGCGGGCAGTGTCGTCAACCGCACACTCAACGGCGCGGCCATTCAGATCGGCTCAGAAGCAACCGTCGAGAACTGCACCGCCGCAGCCGCGGGCTCGGCCGGCATCATCGCGAACTCAGGATCCGTCGTGCGCGACTGCCTCGTCAACTTCGCCCAGGCCGACGGCGTCTTCGCCGAGGACGGCGCCAGCGTGATCGGCTGTCAGATCCGCAACTCGGGAGCCAACGGCATCACGGGCATTCGCCGCAACAGGATCACCGGGAACACCATCGATGGGTTCACTCGGTTCGGCGTCTCCATCGACGAGGACTCTCTGATCGACTCGAATGTCATCAGCGGCAGTCTTACGGTGTCGAGTATCGCCGCCATCGAGATCGGTGCGGGTTTCAGCCGAGTCACACGCAACGAGATCTCGCTCGCAGGCAGCACCGGGGTCCCCGAAGGCGATACCGGCTCCTACATCGTCGGCGACCTGACACAAGGAATCGGATCCGTCTTCTTCGGTCCCTCGAACGACACCACGAGCCCGTGGACAAACGTCATCGATTGAACGAATCAATCAAGCCACGGCGCGTAGAATCGCGCGCCGGCGGCTTTACACCCTTTGCACGCAGCCCAGCGACTCAACACTCGCCTGCGAAGGCAGGCGACTCAATCAGAACCGTCCGGTCTTCCCATCCGCAAAGCTCGTATACACCGACCGCGCGGCATCGATCAGATCGTTGTCGTCCGGCTCGACCAGCCGCTGCTTCCCCGCCGCCGACTGAATCTCAACGTCGGAAAGCTCCCCCTCGTGCAGCACAACAAGCCGGTTCTTCTCACCCGCCGTGATCAGCCGCGCCGCCGCGTGCCCGAACCGCGTCGCCAGCACCCGGTCCGCCGCGACGGGCGTGCCGCCGCGCTGCACGTGACCCAGCACCACATACCGCGACTCGACGCCGGTCATCTCCTCGACCTGATCCGCGACGTATTTGCCGACGCCGCCGAGCCGCACGGGATCGGGCGCGTCCTCCACAATCCGTTCAACGATCACGTCCCCGCCCTTGGGCTTCGCGCCCTCGCTCGCGCAGATGATCGTGTACCGCCGCCCGCGGTTCGCGCGCACCTCCACGACCTCCTTGATCTCCTCGAGATCAAACGGGATCTCCGGCAGCAGCAGCACGTCCGCGCCCGACGCCACACCCGCGTGCAGGCAGAGCCACCCCGCGTTGCGCCCCAACACCTCGACCACCATCACCCGGTTATGGCTCGCTGCCGTCGTGTGCACCTTGTCCAAGGCGTCCGTCGCATTCGCGACGGCCGTCGTGAACCCGAACGTCATGTCCGTGCCCCACAGGTCGTTGTCGATCGTCTTGGGCACGCCCACGCAGTTGATCCCGCGGTCCGCGAAGGGCTTCGCGCAGGACATCGTCCCGTCGCCCCCGATCACCACCAGCGCCTCGATCCCCGACGCCTCGAGGTGCGTCATGCACACCTCGGTCATGTCCTTCATGATCGGCTTGCCGTCCGCGTCGTTCCCGACCTGAAAGTTCGTCGGGTCCGCCTTGTTCGAGGACCCCAGGATCGTCCCTCCTTGGGTCAGGATCCCCGAGACGTGCTCCCGCCGCAGCGGCTGGATCCGGTCCTCGATCAGCCCGAGAAACCCGTCCTCGATCCCGAAAACCTCGATGTCGTGGTACAGCGCGTCCTTCGCCACCGCGCGGATGACCGCGTTCAACCCGGGGCAGTCACCGCCGCCGGTCAGGATCCCGATCCGCTTCGGTGCCGAATGTGAGGGGCGTTTCATGCGCGCTAGGCTACCGGCAGGAGACAGCCGCGGGGCCGCGTGGTGGCGGCACGCATCAGAGAGATTCCATTCACACTTGGGAGACGGTCATGCTCGCCGCGATCGCCCTCACCGCCATCGGAACGCTCGCCGCTCGTGCTGATGCGCCGAAGGCCGAACCAACCACCGACTCAACCGACCTCTCCTGGCGCTTCGAGCACGCCAACCCCGAGACCTACATCACCTGGCGACGCTTCGCCGCCACCGGCATCTCCAACGCCGGCGTCCAGTCCAACGTCACCACCGAGATCCGATCCCACACCATCGGCTTACCCACCGACGACGGACGCCTGCCCATCACCTTCGGCGAGGTCAACACCCGCGTCGAGCAGGACGGGAACCTCCTCTTCGAATACATCGACCAGCGCGACCGCGAGAACTCGCAGTACGTCCTCGCCCCGCTCATCCGCGACTGGACCGCGATGAAGGACCTCGCCCTCACCACCCGCGTCACCGAAGACGGCCGCGTCATCGCCATCGATCCCAAGTCCCACGAGCGGTTCCTGTGGGGCATGATCGACTTTCTTGAGGGCCACGGCCGCGAGTTCGTCAACCAGTTCCGCGTCAAGAACGAGGAATGGCCCGCCCAGCGCTTCGCGAACCTGCTCACCCAGAAGCTCCGCCTGCTCCCCGCCGCCGAGCTCGAGCCCGGCGACACCTTCACCATCACCGGGGGCGAGCCCGCCAACTCGCTGGGCGACCTCCAGCTCGAAGAGACCTACACCGTCGTCGGCACCGAACAGCGCGACGGCGTGACCGTCCTCATCGCGACCGGCACGGGCCGCGTCCTCGACATCTTCGGCGCACAGGGCGAGCGCTTCGGCGGCACCGTCAAGCTCCTCGAGTCCGCCATCGAGTCCGAGCTCGCCTATCTGCCCTCCGAGGGCCGCGTCTGGTCGCACCGCCGCCGCATCACCGTCAAGGTCCGCGCGTCGGTCGTCTCGCCCGTGGACGGCACCGAGGTCACCAACGCCGTCACCGCCGAGATCGAACGCTGGTTCGCCGATACCGACGCCGCACAGCCCGCGCCGGAGGTCCTGTCCGCCCCCGGCGCGATCAACAAGGGCATTTTCGGCAAGTAGCCGCGCCCCGCGCCCCCGCCGGTACCATCACACCATGGACGCCGCACCCGCGGAACAGCGATCGACATCCAGCGCCGCCTCATCCGCCGACGCCAAGCAGCCCGACGCGTCGCTCTACCTGCACCCCCAGACCCTCGCCCGACTCGGCTCCTTCGAGCTCCGCGCCAAGATGATCGTCGAGGGCGTCATGAGCGGCATGCACCGCTCGCCCTACCGCGGCGTCTCCGTCGAGTTCGCCCAGCACCGCGCCTACTCGCCGGGCGATGACCTCCGCCACCTCGACTGGAAGGTCTACGCCAAGACCGACAAGCTCCAGGTCAAGCAGTACCAGCAGGAAACCAACCTCGATCTCGTCGTCCTGGTCGATAGCTCGGGCTCCATGAACTACGGCACCCGAAGCTTCGAGTCCGCCTCGGGCGAGGGCGCCAAGCAGTCACTCGACGGCCGCACCAACTGGACCAAGTTCGACCACGCCACCGCGCTCGCCGCGGCCCTCTCCTACGTCACCCTGCGACAGGGCGACCGCTCCGGGCTCGTCGTCTTCGCCGATGAGATCCGCGCCATGGTCGGCCGCTCCAGCAGCCGCGGCACGTGGCGACAGATCGTCGGTGCGCTCTCCACCGAGACCGTGGACGCCCCGACCGATTTCCCCCGCGCGATCGATCAGGTGCTGGGCTCCATCACCAACCGCGCGATGCTCGTCGTCATCAGCGACTTCTTCACCGATCTCGACGCCGTCCGCACCGCCCTCGCCCGCGTCAAGCACCGCGGGCACGACGTGATCGCCTTCCAGATCCTCGACCGCTCTGAGACCGACTTCGCCTTCGCCGACGCCGCGCCCTTCGAGGGCCTCGAGGGCGAAGGCACGCTCCGGGTCGATCCCCGCGCCCTCCGCGCGGGCTACCTCGACGCCATCTCCGAGCACAACCGCAAGCTCGACAAGCTCTTCCGCTCCTTCGGCTTCGACGTCCAGCAGTTCGGCACCCACGACTGGCTGGGCCCGCCCCTCGCCGCCTACGTCGCCCGCCGCAACGCCCTGCTCAAGCGGAGCAAGCACGGATGAGCTTCCTCAACCCCATCCTGCTCGGCGCGGGCCTCGCCGCCGTCGCGATCCCGATCCTCATCCACATCCTCATGCGCCGCCGCCGCAAACCCATGAAGTTCGCGGCCATGCGCTTCCTCATCGAGGCGTACAAAAAGCAGCGCCGCCGCATGCAGCTCGAGCAGCTCATCCTGCTCGCACTCCGCTGCCTGCTCATCGCCCTCGCCGCACTCGCCATCGGCAGGCCGCTCCTGGGAGAAGGCGCGCTGGGCGGCGCGGGCCCCCGCACCGTCGTCCTCGTCCTCGATAACTCCCTGACCAGCCGCGTCGCCACCGCCGACGGCTCCACCGAGCTCGACCGCTCCAAAGCCGTCGCAGCCACCGTCCTCGATTCGCTCGATGTCGGCAGAGGCGACCGCGCCGCGCTGATCCTCGCGGGAGGCCCCGCCGACCCCGTCGTCACGCCCGCCTCCACCGATCTCGCCGCCGTGGGCCGTCTCATCACCAACGCCCAGCCCACCGACAGCCGCGCGAACTGGCCCGAAGCCATCGCCGCCGCCACCGCCGCCGTCGAGGGCGCGACCACCCAGGACGACGCGGGCGCCACCCGCGCGACCGTCGTCCTGCTCTCGGGCTTCCGCAGCGGCTCCATCACCGACGCCGACTCCCTCGCCGCCCTCGCACAGGACGGCGCGGTCTCGCTCTCCGCGATCACACCCGCCGGCGCCGCCGCGGGCAACGCCTGGATCCAGCTCGTCGAGCCCGTCCGCCGCGTCCAGATCACCGGGCCCGGCGCGTCCGTCCGCCAGGTCCGCGTCGTCGTCGGGCGCGACGAGGGCTCGTCCGCCGCCGCCGCGACCGCGACCGTCACCCTCCGCCTCCGCGAGCCGGGCGAGACCGAGACCCCCACGGGCGACGCCCGCGTCACCCGCGCCCGCGTGAGCTTCGAGCCGGGCGACCGCGTCGCCGCCGTCACGCTCGCCCTCCCCCGCCTAGACGAGATCCGCCGCGACGGCGCGCTCCTCGTCGAGGCCGCCGTCGAATCGACCGACCTGCAGAACACCATCACCGCCGACGACACCCAGCTCGCCGCCATCGAGCTCAAGCGCGAGCTCCGCGTGGGCGTCGTCGCCCGCGCCCGCTTCGGCCGCCGCGTGGGCGTCAACGACTTCGAGCCCGCCGACTGGGTCCGCGCCGCCCTCCGCCCCACCCCCGAGCTCTCCGCGGGCATCGAGCCCGTTGATCTCGACCCCGCTTCCCTCGACGCCCCCCGCCTCGCGCAGCTCGACGCCGTCGTCGTTCTCCGCCCCGACCTCGTCAACGCCGGAAGCTGGGCCCGCCTCGCGACCTTCGTCCGCGCGGGCAAGCCACTGATCATCGCGCCCCCCGCCGCCAAGGGCGCGAACACCTGGCCCGATGCCCTCGCCGAAGCGATCGATACCGACCTCGCCGTCGCGCGCGACATCACCGAGCCCCCGGCCCCCGAGCGCCTCGCCACCGAGTTCACGATCGAGGACAGCTCCCCCCTCGCCCTCCTGCAGGGCGAGCTCCCCGCGCTCGCCGGCGCCGTCCGCGTCTTCCAGCGCCTCGACCTCGATTCATCCGAGTCCGTGCGCCCCCTGCTCGTCACCGAAACCGGCTCGCCCATCGCCGCCCAGATCACTCCGCCCAGCTCCCGGGGCACGATCACCCTCTTCACCACCGCGATCGACCCCACCTGGTCCGAGCTCGCCGCCAAACCCCTGTTCGTCCCGCTCATGCAGGAGCTCGTCAGATCGGGCGTCGGCGCGTCTACCTCCGCCCGCGCCGCGACCGCGGGCGACCGCGCGAGCACCACGCTCCTGCCGCCGCGCACCACCGAGATCGTCCGGGGTCAGCGCAGCCAACGCGTCGCGCCGGGCGTCACCCCGCCCCTCCGCACCGCCGGCTGGTGGCGCGCCGTCGATGAGGAATCACGCGACCAGGGCCTGCTGCTCGTCCGCCACGACCCGCAGGCCTCCGAGACCGCCCCCAACGACCGCGACCTCGTCACCGCCTGGCTCACCGGCGCCGAAGCGCAGACGGGTCCCGTCGCCGTCCGCTGGCTCGCCGCCGAGGGCGAACCCGCCGAGAACACCCAGGCAGCCGTGGACACCAACGACCGCACCCCGTGGGACATGCCCCTGCTCGCCCTCGCACTCGCGGTCGGGCTCGCCGAGCTGATCCTCGCCCGCTACGCCAGCCACGCCCTCAAGGGCACCTCCGCGACGCCCATCCAGGACCGAGCACGAGAGGCGGCCCGCGCGTGAACGACCTCCTCAACTCCATCTTCGGTCTGGCAGACGGCCTCGGCTTCGGCGCCGACGGCGTCCAGCTCGGCTGGGACCGACCCCTCCCCGCCTACCTCTGGGCCCTCGTCGTCGTCGCCGCGATCGCCCTCGCCGCCTGGAGCTACACCCGCCTCGAAGCGCCCTCCCGCGCCCGCGTCGCCCTCGCGGGCCTCCGCGCCCTCGTGATCGTCCTGCTCGCCGTCATGCTCGCGGGCCCGCGCCTCGAACGCTCCCGCAGCTCCGTCGAACGCGACTGGGTCGTGGGCGTCGTCGATCGCTCGGTCTCCATGACCATCCCCGACGCCCCGGACAACCTCGGCACACGCGAAAGCGAGCTCCAGTCCGCGCTCACCACCGCCGCCCCGACGCTCGACACGCTCAACAGCGACAAGCGCCTCTCCTGGATCGGCTTCGACGCCACCACCTACGACCTCGCCAGCACCCAAACGGGCGCGCCGACCCTGCTCGACCCCGCGGGCCGCCGCACCTCCATCAACGCCGCCCTCGACGGCGCGCTCCGCAAGGTCGCCGCCAAGCCCGTCTCGGGCGTCGTCCTCTTCAGCGACGGACGCGCCGCCGAGCCCCCGAGCCGCCGCATCCTCAACCGGCTCCAGGCAGAGCAGGTCCCCGTCTTTGTCGTCCCGCTCGGCAGCCCCGAGCCCCGCACCGACTGGTCCGTCCGCGCCGTCCGCGCACCCTCCGTCGTCTTCGCCGAGGACGTCGTGCCCTTCCGAGTCCAGATCGACCGCCTCGGCGGCGGCGGCTCCCCCGAGGGCGCGATCGTCGAGCTCGTCGAAGCCTCGACAGGCCTCGTCCTCGACCGCACCGAAGCAAGCGATACGGGCGAAGCCCTGCTCTCCACCAAGATCGACACCGCCGGCGAGCGCGAGCTCATCGTCCGGCTCGCCGATGGAGGCATCCCGGGCGACCTCATCGCGTCCAACAACGCGGTTGCTCAAACCCTCGAGGTCGTCTCGGGCCCCATCCGCGTGCTCTACCTCGACGGCGCGCCCCGCTGGGAGCAGCGCTACCTCAAGGGCCTGCTGCTCCGCGAAGGCTCGATCTCCAGCTCCTCGCTCATCCTCGCCGCCGCCCGCCGCTACCAGCAGGAGGGCGACATCATCATCAACACCCTGCCCGTCTCACCCGAAGAGTGGGACCGCTTCGACGTCGTCATCCTGGGCGACATGCGCGGCGAACTCCTGGGCGTCGAGCAGCTCGAGACACTCAAGCGGCACATCGCCGACCGCGGCGCGGGCCTTCTCTGGCTCGGCGGCCCCAGCGCCACGCCCGGCTCCTGGCGCGACACCCCCATGGACGACCTGCTCCCCATGCGCGTCAGCGCCCAGGGCTCGGGCTCCAACCCCTCAGGGCTCGACCTCATCGATGGAGACGTCACCGTCCGCCGCGAGATCGCCGCCGAACGCCTGGGCCTGCTCGAACTGGGAGAAGCCGGCGAGCAGGGCTCGGGCGAGATCTGGGCCGGCAGGGTCTCCGACCCGCGCACCGGATGGTCCCGCCTCCGCTGGGCCCAAGCGATCCCGCCGAGCACGCTCAAGCCCGCCGCCGAGACCTTCGCCTCCGCCATCCCCGTCGATGGGGGCCCCGCCTCGCCCGCCGTCCTCTCCATGCGCTTCGGCGCGGGCCGCGTGATCTATGTCGCCACCGACGAGATCTGGCGCTGGCGCTACGGCCGCGGCGAGGACCTCATCGAACGCTTCTGGCTCCCCATGCTCCGCCTGCTCGCCCGCGAGCGCGTTGAGCGCGCCGCCCAGCGCGCCGTCCTCGAGGTCGCGCCCGACGAACCCGTCGCCGGCGCGCCCGCGACCGTCGCCGTCCGCCTCTTCGATCAGGCGCTCCTCGACGCCGCGCCCGCGTCCGTCACCGTCATCGTCGAATCCAACGACGGCACCCGCGAGACCCTCGAGCTCGAATCGGGCGCCGCCGACACCATCGCGGGCGAGCGGGGCTCCGCCGAATACCTCGCGACCTGGTTCCCGCAGCGCCCGGGCAGCTACGCCCTCCGCGCCGATGAACCCCTCCTCGCCGGGCTCGGGCTCGAACTCATCGCCACCGTCGTCGCCGCCGACGACGAGCTCCGCCAGCCCGAAACCGACCACGCCCTCCTCGCCGAGCTCGCCGAGCAGACCGGCGGCGCCGTCATCCTGCCCACCGCCCTCGACACCCTGCCCGACCTGCTCCCCAACCGCTCTCGCACCATCATCGCCGCCCCCGAGATCGCCACCCTCTGGGACACGCCCCCGTTCCTGATCGCCCTCGTTCTTCTCGCCGGACTGGAATGGATCGGGCGCAAAATCATCCGACTGTCCTGACACAGACCACCGCCGTGCGCCGTTTTGTGGTTTGTACGGCTATTTCCCTTGCGGCCGCACCCCGCCGCACGCAACAATCTGGGGTCGGCGCGGGTGAGACCGAACCGGAACCGCCCGCCGAGCCGAATCTGTCATCATGGAGGCGGGCAGGGCGAAACGCTCACCCGCCGGGGGACACATGCCGAGCAAGACCAAGAGCAACACGCCGAACGCCAGGAGCACCAACGCTCCCCGGCGGCTCGGCCCGGTCCGCCGCGCCCTCCGCGACGCACGCGGACGCGCCAAGCTCATGCTCCTCGCCCACGCGACGGGCCTGCTCATCGGCGGCGCCGTCGCCGCCCTCGCCGTCGCGGGCCTGATCGATTTCTTCCTCCGCTTCCCCTCCGCCTTCCGCTGGCTCATCCTCGCGAGCCTCCTCGCGCTGCTCGCGCTCTGGCTCCTCAAGGAGCTCCTGCCCGCCATCAAGTTCCGCCCGCGCCTGTCTGTTCTCGCGCTGCGCCTCGAGAAGCTCGACAAGCACGCCGAGCAAGCCGCCGCCCGCGGCGAGAAAGCCGACCGAGCCGGCGGCCTCGACGGGCTGCTCACCAGCGCCCTCGAGCTCGAACGCGACCGCCACGACCCGGGCCCGATGACAGCCGACCTGCGCGCCGAGACCACCGAGCGTGCCCTCGCCGCCTTCAAGAAGTCGCACGCGATCCGCCGCCTCGTCCGGCCCGCCGCCGGCTGGCGCGGCGCGGGCATGGCCGTCGGCGGCTTCGCCGTCGCGCTCACACTCCTGATCGCCTTCCCGACCGCGTCCTCGACGGGCCTCGCCCGCACGCTCACGCCCTGGCGCGACGTCCGCTGGCCGAGCCGCACCGACGTCGAGCCCGTCGCGCTCGCCGAGGTACACCCCTCCGATCGCGCCCTCCCGATCCGCGCGGTGCTGCTCAAGCCAACAGCCAACCCCGAGCGCACCGAGGTCGTCGCCCGCTACCGCATCATCGAGAACGGCCGCCGCTCCGAGGAACGCCGCGTCGTGCTCGCCGCCCAGTCCGCCGACGCCGCCGCGCTCGACGGACGCCGGGGCAGGCTCTTCGAACGCCTCATCGAGCCCGGCGCGTTCGAGTCCGACGCCGGCGCGGAGCGCGTCGTCGAGATCACCCTCGAAACCGAGGACGACCAGACGCGCACCCGCCGCGTCCGCGTCGTCGATCCCCCCGCGCTCGCGTCCGCCTCCGCCTCCGTCACACCGCCCCAGTACGCCCAGGGCCTGCTCGCCGGCACCTCCTTCGTCGGCGGCGAGATCGACCTCGGCGACGGTCAGGACGAGCGCGGCGTCATCGGCCCCATCCTCGAAGGCTCCATGATCAGCCTCGACCTTGCCTTCACCAAGCCGCTCGCCGCATCCGACGGCAACCCTGCGTGGCTCGACCCGCTGCTCGCCTCGGGTCAGTTCACCGTCGAGCACAGCGAGGCCGCGATCGCCGTCCGCGGCATCGTTGCCCGCTCGGCACGGCTCGCGGTCTCCGTCGAGGGCATCGACGGCCTCACCAGCCGCGAGGAAGCCGTCTTCGCGTTCGATGTCGCCGCCGATCAGGTCGCGACCGCCGCCGTCACCGAGCCCGCCCGCGACGAGCGCGTGCTCGCGACCGCTGTCGTCGATCTGCTCGGCGAGGGCCGCGACGACCTCGCGCTCGAGCGCGTCTGGCTTCTCCAGCAGATCGCCCGCCCGCCCGCGGGCTCCGTCGGCGCTGCGCCCGAACTCGCGAGCGAGGACGACGAGGGCGTGGTCATCGCCGAGCGCACGTTCGATGTCATGTCGGGCGAGCCCGAACGCGCCGCGACACTGACGACGGCGCTCGATCTCTCGACGCTCGACGTCGATCCGGGCGACGAGGTCTGGATCACCGCGCTCGCCGCCGATGTGTACGACCCGCGCGAGACCTCGCGCGACCCGGGCCGCTCGGCGATCCGCGTGCTCCGCATTATCGGCGAAGCCGAGCTGATCGAGCAGATCCGCAATCAGCTCCAGTCTGTCCGCCGCGCCGCGATCCGTCTCGACGAGCAGCAAGCCGACGTCGAGCAAGCCGCTCGCCGCGTCGCGTCGGACTCGGAAGAAGACCTTTCGGAACAGGAACAGACCGAGCAGCGCGACGCCGCCCGTGAAGCCCAGGCCGGTCTCGGCGAACGCCTCGGCGTCCAGCTCGAAGCGCTCCAGCAACTCCAGGAGCGCCGCGAACGCAACGGCCTCGAAGACGAAGCGCTCGAGGGCCTGCTCGACGACGCCGAGCGGATGCTCGCCGAGGCGGGCGAGCAGTCCAACCGCGCCGCCGAGCAGCTGGGCGAGGCGCAGCAGAACGCTGAGCAGGGCCGGGACGAGGAACAGCGCTCCGCCGAGCAGCAGGCTTCCGAAGCCCAGTCCGAAGTCCGCGACCAGCTCGGCAGCCTCGTGCGGCTCCTCGATCGCGGCGAGGACGGCTGGCTCGTGCGCCGGTCGGTCGAGCGGCTGCTCGAAGACCAGCGCGAGCTCGCCGAGGACACCGAACGCCTCGGCGCCGAGACGCTCGGGCAGTCCACCGACGACCTCACCGAGCGGCAGCTCTCCGACCTCGAGAAGATCGCGCAGCGCCAGCGCGAGCTGGCAGAACGCGCCGAGCAGGCGCTCGACGAGCTGAGCGAGCGGGCCCAGCAGATGCAGCAGGCAGACCCCGCGCAGGCGTCCGCAATGCAGCAGGCCGCGAGCGCGGGCCGCGAGGCGCAGGTGCCGCAGAAGCTGGAAGAAGCCTCGGAGCAGATCCAGAACAACCAGACCACCTCGGCCCGCCAGCAGCAGGACGAGGCGATCGACGCGCTCGAGCAGGCCCTCGAAGAACTCGACAACGCCGCCCGCAACCGCGATCGCGAGCTGCAGCGCCAAGCGGCGGACTTGGCCGAGTCGCTCGAACAGCTTGTCAAGGCCCAGCGCGACGAGCTGACACGGCTCGATCTCGCCAAGGGCGGCGCGAACATCAATCTCGCGGCCGGCATGATCGAGCTCAACGGCAACACGCTCGGCGTCGCGGCCGAGGCGGCCGAGATGCAGTTCGAGGAGCTCGACCGCATCGCGGGCCTGCTCGACGAGGCCCTGAAAGCGCAGACCACCGCGATCACGTTCCTGCGGCAGGGCCCGCCCGACCTTGTCGGCGCCGAAGAAGACGAGCGGACGTCGCTCGCGAAGCTGCAGGAAGCGCTCGAGATCGCCAAGCAAGCTCAGGAGGACGCGCAGCAGCGCGAGCAGGACCGCGCGAAGCGCGAGCTGCAGCAGGCCTACCGCGACGCGCTCGAGCAGCAGCTCGCGCTCCGAGGCGAGACCGAGACCTTCGTCGGGCGCGACCTCGCCCGCCGCGAGCGCGGCGAGGTCCGCGGCATCGGCACGCGGCAGCAAACCCTGCAGGAGCAACTGCAGGAAGCACTCGGCGCGACCGAGGGATTGGAAGACGCGATCGTCTTCGAGCTCGCCCACGAGCAGCTCGACGGGCTCATGGGGGCGGCCGGCGCGGCGCTGCGGCGCGGCCGCGCGACCGACACGGTCGTGCAGACGCAGTCGCGCGCGATCGAGGTGCTCATCAGCCTGATCGAATCGCTCCGCGACGACCAGCAGCAGCCCGAGGACGAGTTCAGCGAGGGCGGCGGCGGGGGTGGCGGCGGCGGCGGCTCGGGCCAGCCCGACGCGCTCATCGAGAACATCCAGCAGCTCAAGCTGCTCCGCTCGCTCCAGAAGCAGGTCGCGGACCTGACACGGCTCGTCGATGAATCGGGCGAAAGCCGCGTGGGCTCGATCGATCCGGAATCGCTCGGCAACATGCAGCAGCGCATCGCCGACACCGCGCGCGACCTGATCGAGCAGATCCGCGAGCAGCAGCAGGAACAGCAGGGAGGCAACGCGCCGCCCGCGCCTCCGGGAGGTCAGCCGTGAAGCGTGCCGTGAAGCTGACGACGCTTGTCATCGTGGCGATCGCCGGTTCGGCGATCGCGCAGCCGGCGCAGTCAACACCGCCGACAACCCCGCCGCCCGGATTGCCGGATCTTGATGTGCTGCTCGGGTTGAAAGAAGCCAGCGAGGTGACGGCCGAGTCGGGCGCGATCCGGATCGATCCCGATGAGCTCGCGGGGCAGCAGCTTGAACGCGAGCTGAGCGGCGCGGAGGCGACGCAGGAGCTCGATCAGGCGCAGCAGCTCATGCAGGACACCGCCGACCGGCTCGCGTCCGCGGCCCACGACACGGGGATCGGCACGCAGCGCATTCAGGAGGACATCCTGCGCAAGCTCGATCTCGTGATCGATTCGGCGCAGAACAACCAGTCGTCGAGTTCGAGCAGCTCGTCAAGCTCGTCGAGTTCCTCGCAGCAGCAGCAGCAGCCGAACCAGCAGCAACAGCAGCAGGCCCAGAACGATCAGGCGGGCAACTCCGAGAACCAGGGCGAGGCGCAGCCGCCCGGATTGCAGCAGGGCGAGCTCAGCCCCGAGGCGGTGGCGGCAGGCGCGGAGTGGGGCAACCTGCCCGAGCGCGTCCGCGGGGCCCTGACCCAGGGGCTCAGCGAGCGGTTCAGCTCGCTCTACGAGGAGCTCACGCGGGCGTATTACCGCAGATTGGCCGAGCGCGGCGAGGAGGACGACCGATGATTGGCTCTGTGAAGACACTCGCGATCATGGCCGCGTTGCTCTGTTCAGGTTCGGCGCTGGCGCAGGGCGCGCTCTCCGATGTCGATGATCGGCCCGAGGCGTTCGGCAACTCGGCCGCGAACGACGCGCTCGAGGGTGAGATCACCGCGGAGCTCGATCGCGCGGTTGAGCGCGGGCTCGCGTACCTCGCGGAGCGGCAGGCCGAGGATGGGTCGTTCGAGGGCGGCCGGTTCGGCAAGAACGTCGCGATCACGTCGCTCGCGTGCCTGGCGTTCATGGCCGACGGGCACCTGCCGGGCCGGGGCGAGTACGGCGAGATGATCGACCGCGGCGTGCGCTTCGTCGTGGACAACGTCGCCGAGAACGGGCTGATCGCGTCGGACGCGGCGCACGGTCCGATGTACGGGCACGGGTTCGCGACGTTGTTCCTGGGCGAGGTCTACGGCATGACGCAGGGCGGCGCGGACACGCAGCTCGCGGCCCGCACGCACGAGGCGCTCGTCAAGGCGATCCGCCTGATCGAGCGCACGCAAAACGACGAGGGCGGCTGGCGGTACAACCCGGTGCCCTACGACGCGGACGTGTCGGTGACGATCTGCGAGATCATGGCGCTGCGGTCGGCGCGCAACGCGGGGCTTGAGGTCGATGCCGCGGTGATCGACAAGGCGGTTGAGTATGTGCGCCGCTGCCAGAACCGCGACGGCGGGTTCCGGTACCAGGCGGACGGCGGGTCGAGTGCGTGGCCCCGATCTGCCGCGGGTGTCGCGAGCCTGTACTACGCGGGCATCTACGACGATGTCGCGATCGATCGCGGCCTGGACTACCTCGAGCGTGCGGCGTTCCCGGGTCGCGGGAACCGCACGCGGGCGCACTATTTTTACGGGCACTACTACGCCGTGCAGGCGATGTTCCTTGCGGGGGGCGACAACTGGGCGCGGTGGTGGCCCGCGGTGCGCGAGGAGCTGCTCCAGAGCCAGCTCGAGGATGGGTCGTGGGACGATCCGACTGTTGGGCGTGAGTACGGGACAGCGATGGCGCTGATCGTGCTGCAGATGCCGAAGCGGTATCTGCCGATCTTTCAGAAATGATGCTCAGGCGAATACCATCCATCTTGCTCGGTCTTCTCGCGTCGATCGCGTGCGCGCAGCAGCCGCGCGTGCTGCTTGATCGCGATCTTGGTTCGACATCGGTGGAGATTCTCGAGCTGACGCCGCAGGGCGTGGTGTTCGAGGACGACATCGGGCGTCGGCGGACGATCGGATGGGACCGGCTCGCGGCGTTCGGGGCGCGGCCTGGGACGACCGCGCGGCCCGCGATCCCGCCCGGGGCGTCGGGGGCGGTCGCCCTGATCGAGACGATCGATGGGCAGCGGCTGATCGGAAGACTGCTCGCGTCGCAGGGCGAGGGCGGCGAGGCGCTGGCGATCGACCTGGGCGGGCTCGGGACGGCGTCGGTGCCGCTGGACGAGATCTCGGCGATCGTGCTCGGCGCGGGACGTGTGCTCTCGGGTCAGCTCGCGCGCGAGATCGGGTCGCGCGCGAATCCGGAGGACGACTTCGTCGCGCTGACCAACGGTGATGGGGTGTCGGGGTTCGTGCTCGCGATGGGTGAGTCGATCGAGATCGAGACCGAGGCGGGCGACCGGACGATCCCGCTGAGCCGTGTCGCGGGGATCGGGCTCGCGAACGCGCGGGTGTCGCCCGAGGGTCCGCGTGTGTGGCTCGATGACGGGTCGGTGCTTTCGATCGTGCCGTGGCTGCCGGCGGGCGGGTCGCTCGGGCTCGAGCAGCCCGAGCCGATGTCGCTGACGGCGGACCGCGTGCTGGCGTACGCGCCGGACGCGGGGGCGCTCGATGCGCTCGCTGCCCGACCGATCGCGCGGGTGCTGCCCGATCCGACGCGGCGGTGGACGGAGATGCCCGCGGTGGGCGACGTGCTGGCGACGCCGCTCGGCGCGGCGGATATCTCGCTTCCCGGGCCGATGGCAGTCGATTGGCGGCTGCAGCCGGAGGACGCGCGGCTCGCGGTCACGGCGAGCCTGGTCCGCATGCTGGGCGGGAGCCCGGGGCCGTGGGCTGATTGTGTTTTGCGTGTTGAGGTCGTGCTCTCGACCGGATCGGTCGAGACGCTGTCGTCCACGCGGCTCACGGCGGGCACACCGGATGCGACGGTGTCGGTCGAGCTACCCGGTGTAGGTGCGGGCGGACGGTTGCTGCGTCTGGTGCTTGATGCGGGCGAGTTCGGGCCGGTGCAGGACGCGGTGGTGCTGCGCGGTGGGTTGTTGGGGCGGGATTGAGTTCTCAAGATGTCTTGTCATGATCGTCCGCAGGGCGACCGAGATAGCGAGAAACCCGCGAGCCCATCGGCAGCAAGCTCCGAAACCCAAGGAATGTGAGCATGTTGTCCGTGGTCTCGATTTCGAGTCCTCGGTACCGCGGAATGAACTCATCGATCGCTTCGACGGAGTCTGCGCACGCGAGCACGTAGTCGAAGTTTGGTCCTCGAAGCGCAACGCACCATCCCTTTGCGCCCGGAACCTTGGGTCTATCGGTGAGCTCGAGCACGCAGACTTCGAGGCGAGACGCGCTCATCGGTTGTTCTGCGATCACGGTCCCTTTGCGTGAGAACATGTCACGGTAGATCAGGGTGAATTGCGGTCCGTCTTCCGCTTCGACAAGTTCCAGCACCTTTCGATGACTCCAGTACCAGAGTGCCGGGATGCAGCCGAGCGCAAGACATGGAAGACCTGCGGCGATCGCGACCAACACAGCGCAGATCTGAGGTGTCGGCCAAGAGAACGTCGATGGATTCGACCGCGCGTGCTCGAACAGGAGCATCGGTGCTACCAAAGAGATCAGCAGCCCTAGCACTCCCAAAAAAACGACAGGTGCCGCACTGTCGACGGCATCTCTTGAGAGAACTCGCGGAGAGTGGTAGGCAAAGTCGATCTCGGCACTCGCGAACGGGCACGCACGCCATATCGACGTCGCACGGT
The DNA here is from genome assembly GCA_038746265.1 of Planctomycetota bacterium. GTDB lineage: Bacteria > Planctomycetota > Phycisphaerae > Phycisphaerales > UBA1924 > JBCBKP01. The sequence continues at coordinate 77,178 of JBCDKU010000001.1, read as the reverse complement.
GTTTCACGGAGAGCCCAGGTGACATGACCGAGACCTCTTACTTCAAGTCCAGCACGCGCTTGCCGAAGTCGAGCTTCATCGCCTTCTTCGCGAGGTAGAGAGTTTCTTCGGCGATCTCGTTGGCTCGGCGGGTGCCGTCTCGGATGATCTCGAGGATCTTGGCTTCGCCTGCCGGGGTGTCGAGCTCGGCTCGTTTCTCGCGGATGGGCTCGATGATGGCGTTGATCGCGTCCGCAATCTCGGCCTTGACGTGGCCGTCGCCGATGTTGTCGCCGGCGGCGTACTTCTTCTCGAGCTCGGCGACGCGGTCGGCATCGGTGACGAAGAAGCGGACGTAGTCGAAGAGCAGGTTGGTGGTGTCGCCCGGCTCGTCCATCGCCTGGCGTCCGGTATAGATCTGGCCGATCTTCTTCTTGATCTGCTTGAAGCTGTCGGAGAGGAAGATCGCGTTGTTGAGGCTCTTGGACATCTTCTTTCCGTCGATGCCCGGGAGGCGTCCCACGCGGCCGACCTCTGCCTTGGGGATCGGGAAGAGCCCGCCCCTGGCGACGTAGTCCTCGTCTTCTGTTTGCGGATCGACGCGGCAGTAGAGCTGGTTGAAGCGGCGGGCGACCTCGCGGCAGGGCTCGATGTGGGCCACCTGGTCCTCGCCCACGGGGACGAGCTCCGGGCGGAAGATGAGGATGTCGGCGCACTGCCCGACGGCGTAGAGGGGGAAGCCGAAGGGGTAGTTGTCGCCCAGGCCCTTGTCCTCGATCTCGGTCTTGAGCGTCGGGTTGCGCATGACGCGGTTGAAGGGCAGGAGCATCGCGAGGAACCACGTCAGCTCGGCGATCGCCGGGACCTCGGTCTGGAGGACGATGGTGGATTGGTTGGGGTCGATACCGCAGGCGATCCAGTCCTTGACGATCTCGATGGTGGACTCGCGGATGTCGGTTGGCTGGTCGGCGCGCGTGGTGTAGGCGTGCATGTTGGCGAGCAGGAAGTAGCAGTCGTACTTGTCCTGCAGACGGACGCGGTTCTCGACGGAGCCGACCCAGTGCCCGAGGTGGAGGCGTCCTGTGGGTGTGTCGCCGGTGAGGATGCGGGGCTTGGAGGTGTTGGTTTCGGGCATGGGAGGCAAGGGTAGACGGGTGGTTGGGTGGGTCTCGATGCTTGAAGCAGGCCTCGGCGGGCTTCAGCCGGGCCTCAGCCGGCGAGGACCGCGAGGATCTGCATGGCGTTGAACATCGCGTGCGCGATGATCGGGACGGCGATGGACTTGGTGCGCTCGAAGGCAGCGCCGAGCGCGATGGACAGCACGAAGATCACGGCGAGCGCGTGGCGTCCCTCGGCGACGACCGACCAGTGCATGAGCGTGAAGATGGTCGAGGTCGCGACGATGGCGGCCCAGGGGCTTTTGGTGAGGCGGCGGAAGCCCGATTGGAGTAGGCCGCGGTAGGTGATCTCTTCGACGACGCCCGCGCCGACGGTCGCGGAGAGGGCGAGGCCCCACATCCACGGGTTGTTTCGTTCTTCGGAGATGGTGCGGAGGGTGTCGTGGGTGATGGGCTCGGGAGACTCGCCCGCGAACGCGGCCGCGGCGAGGGCGGCGATGGACCCGGCGACGAGCGTGAAGGGGACGATGAGCATCCAGGTTCCGGGGCCGACGATGGCGTCAACAGGTCGTGCGCGGAGGCCGGCGTTGGGGGCCTTGCGTGCGATGAACCAGGCGAGGGCGAGGCAGGCGATGGAGCTGAGGCCATAGGCGATGGACTGGGTGAGGCCGAGAAATCGGATGTCGGTCGCGGCGGCCGCGATGGTCTCGGTGGGATCGTCGCCCGACGCAGTGGCGATGCCGACGCCGATGCCGGCGGTGATGGGCACGACGAGCCAGGCGAGGCCGGCGGCAGCGAACCACGCGGTTGTGGGGATCGGGTCGAGGTCGCGGGCGCCCTTGCGGTCAAGGCCCGGGCCCGAGAACAACCGGACGCCCCAGATGCAGATCGCGAGGCTGATGAGCGAGAAGCCCGAGTAGATCGCGAGACCGGCGAGGAGGGCGGACGTCGAGTCGGCCTGCGGCTCCGAAGCGCCGACGCCGTCATGAACGGCGTCATCCTGGCCCATCACCGGTCCCGCGAAGAAAGCGAGGGTGAGGGCCGCAACAATGCCCGCGATGAGTGACCAGGACGTGAATCCGGTGCCGCCCGCGGTGCTCGCCGAGATCGTGGAGCACAAGCGGGGGGAGGTCGAGCGGCTCAAGTCGTCGCGGTCGATGACGGAGCTGGAGGCGGAGGTCGCGCAGGCAGAGCCCCCGCGGAACTTCTTCCGGGCCGTGACCGAGGGCGGGCGTAGCGGCGACGGCACCACGGCGGTGATCGCGGAGATCAAGCGGCAGAGTCCGTCGGCGGGTCTCATCCGTCCAGAGTATGAGGGCGATGGGTTCGATCCAGCGGCGGTCGCCCGGCGGTACCACGCCGCGGGGGCGGCGGCGATCAGCTGCCTGACGGACGAGACCTTCTTCGGCGGGCACCTGAGCTTCATCCAGCGGGTGAAGGAGGCGGCCCCGCTGCCGGTCCTGCGGAAGGACTTCATCGTCGATCCGATCCAGCTCTGGGAGAGCCGGGCGGCGGGCGCGGACGCGGTCTTGCTGATCGCCGAGGTGCTGACGGAGGGGCAGATCATCGACATGATGATCCTGGCCCAGCGTCTGGGTCTGACGGTGCTGCTCGAGGTGCACTCGATGGAGAATCTGCTGCGGGTGCGTCCGCACGTCGGGTTCCCGCATCCCAGCTACTGCCTGCTCGGTATCAACAACCGGGATCTGACGACGATGACGACGGACGTCGCTCATACGACGCGTCTGGTGGATCTGGTGGACGATCCGGGCGTCCTGGTGTCGGAATCGGGGATCTCGGAGCCGGCGGATCTGGCCCGGCTCCGGGAGGTGGGGGTCCGGATCGTGCTCGTGGGGGAGCACCTGATGCGTCAGGACGACCCCGGGGCTGCGCTTTCGGACCTTCTGAGGTAGGGGACCGAGATCGGTCAGGTCTGGCCGGGGCAGGTTGGCGGCCGCATAGCATCGTTCCCGACGAACGCCTGGACTTTGGCGACAGACTTTGCAGGACTCAAGGAGCTTGAGATGTTCGCAGCAGCCGATCGGATTCTGAGGACCGTGGTCGCCGCCGGCGTGCTGGCGACCGTGAGCGTGACGCCCGCGGCGCTGGCGGCTCAGCCGGGCCAGCCGGCGGGGGCGGCCGAGAAGAAGGTGGACGCCGAGGCGAAGGCGGTGCTCGAGCGGTCGGCGGCGACGATCAAGGGGCTGGCGTCGCTCGCGTACAGCGTGGAGCTCACGAGCGAGGCGCAGGGGCCCTTCGCGAACCTGATCCCGACGGGCTCGGGCTACATCCAGATGATCCAGACCAAGCAGCAGGGCCTCGGCGGTCTGTGGCTGCGGCGGATCATCGGCGAGGTCGATGCCCCGCCCGGCGGCGTGCAGAAGATCGACCTGCTCCGCGGGCCCAAGTTCGACTCATGGAAAGAGGTCGAGGACGAGCGCGTGATCACCAAGGTGTTCTCGACACGCCCGCCCGCCAGCCAGACGAACCACACGTTCCTCATCATCAACGAGCTGTTGCTGCGGAACCCGTTCGAGGACGAGCTCAAGGCGCAGACGATCACGCTCGACGGCACCGAAGAGATCAACGGCGAGGCGTGCGATGTCGTGACGGTCGAGTACGGCCGCCGCGGGACGGGCGGCGAGCTCTCGAAGTACGGCTCGATCCCGAGCGGCTCGACGAAGTGGTTCATCTCGAAGTCCGACAGTCTGCCTCGGCGCGTGCAGCGCATCAGCGGCGGCTCGGGGATCTCGGTGATGCTGACGCAGACGCTGCGTGACATCGAGCAGAACCCGCGGATCTCGCCCGAGCAGCTCGAGATCATCGTGCCCGAGGGATGGACCGAGGACGCGTACGTCAAGGCCGACATCGGTCTCTCGGAGGACGCGGCGGTCCCGAACCAGGACACGCCCGATCGCGTGCGTCAGGCCCGCGAGCGGGAGCTCGCGCGGCGGCAGCAGCAGGGGCGGTTCCAGGACGCGCCCAGCTTTGAGCTCTCGGACCTCGACGGCAACCTGATCTCGAGCGACGAGATCGCGGGCAAGGTGACCGTGATGTACTTCTGGGGCACGTGGAGCCAGCAGTCCACGGCGTTCCACCCGATGGTGGATGCGCTCGCCGAAGAGTTCGAGGACGACGGCGTGACGGTGTTCGCACCGGTCGTCAACGAGCGGAGCAAGGACGCGGTGGCGAAGGTCGTCAACGACGGCGGCTACCGCTTTGTGCCGCTGTTCGGCGAGGGCGGCCGCGGCGTGGGCGCGGACAAGGCGGCGCGGGACTTCCGCGTGCGTCTGTTCCCGTCGTTCGTCGTGATCGATGCCGAGGGCCGTATCCGGCTCAGCGAGGCGACGACGCGCGAGACGAAGCCCGACGAGCTGATCGGCAAGGTCCGCGACGCGGTCCAGGCCGCGGTCAACGACGCCGGCGAGAACTGATCAGGCTGAAGCTTACTGAACGCTTAGCGGCGCCAGAAGGGCAGCGCGCGGTTCGGTGCGCCGCCCTGGATCGGCGAGCGGCGCGGGATGCCGCGGCGGCTGAACGTGCCGTTGGCGTTGCGGACGCTGCCGGCGTTGAACCCGCGCCCGACCGAGAACACCGTGATCTGGTTCGCGTTGGGCGAGAGGAAGACGCGGCGCTGGTTGCGCAGGTCGGGCCGGGGCGTGCCCGGGAACGAGTTCGCGACGGCATCGAAGCGGCCGGTTTGCACGCCCATGCGGAGGTTGTTGCGGTCAAACTCCGGGCGGAAGCCGATCGGCGAGAGTGATGTCGCGGACGCGCCGGGCAGGACGACCGCGGCGCTGGCGCCCCGGAACTGCACGTTGGCCTGGGACCGCTCGACGCGGATCTGCGTGAGCCTGTTCGAGAGGCTGTCGCGGATGATCGGCGTGGTCTGCTGCGCGGCGGCGAAGCCCGTGCAGACGGCGGCGGCGAGGGCGGCGAAGCGGAAGCGGGTCGTGTTCGTCATAACGAGTACAGGTCCTTCAACCGGCGTGCCGCGCGGGCAGGTCCGATCATGTGCGGGCTTCGGCGTCCTGCGTGGGCCCCGGTTGTGTTCGCGGCGGTCCGCGTGTGGTGCGCACGCCACAGGGCGCGGTCCGGTGTGGCATCGGCGAAACGTGGGGGGGTCTTCAGCCGGGGTTTGGACCTGAGAGACGAAAGCGGCCGCCCGCGTTCGGTGGTGGAACGCAGGGGGCCGAGGATGAGTGCCGGAGTTGGGCCGGACGGATGCCAACGCTCACAGTGGGACGGGCTTCCAGCCGGTCTCTTTGGTTCCCGGACGCCACTCGGACGGGCAGGATGCCCGTCCCACTGGGACATCGAGCCGCTGGGCGGGAGCTACGGCTGCGACGTGAATGCCTGGATGAAGGCGAACAGGTCGGAGATGTTGATGACGCCGTTGCCGTCGAAGTCGGCGTTCGGGTCGGGCGGCGTCATCGTGAAGGCATTAATGAAGGCGAACAGGTCGGAGATGTTGACGACGCCGTTGCCGTCGAAGTCGATCGGGTCGGGCTGAGTCATGGTCTCGCCGAAGCGCCAGAAGCCGGCGGTGACGGTGAAGCGGCCCGCGCCGGACGAGGCGCCGGTGTCGTGCTGGCCGATCGAGCCGGCCAGCTCGAACCGGGTCGTGGTCGAGATCCCGCCGCCGCCGTCGATGGTCGTGCCGGCGAGGGTGTAGGGCTGGGCGATCGCAACGGATGAGACCGTGCTCGCGAGGAGGAGTGTGAAGCGGTTCATCGGCTCGACCCCATCTGGTTCTGGGCGAGGTTGAGCAGGACGGTGCGCATCGCCTCGAGCTCGTCGGCCATGCGGCTGATCTCGGCGTCGCGCTCGCGGGCGGCGGCGTGGAGCTGCTCGATCTCGCGGTCCTTCTCGGAGTCAAGCTCGCGGAGCGCCTCGACGAGGATCGCGGTAAAGCCTTTCTCCTCGACGAAGAGGTAGCCGTCGTCGGCGGTCTCGACCCACTCAGGGAACGCCTTCTGGACCTCCTGCGCGATCAGGCCCGTCTGGCGTCCCTGTGCGAGTGGCATCGATTCGATCGCCTCGGGCGTGTACTCGAAGGTGTAGCCCCGGAGCGAGAGCAGGCGGTCGAGCACGCCCGACTCGAGCGGCTCGATGTGGTGCTTGAGGCGGCGGTCGGAGAAGACGCCCCAGAGCCCGCCGCCGGGCTTGGAGGCGGTGCCGTTGATGACGAGCGTGGTGCTGCCGGGGTCGGCGTTGATGCCGACGTTGCCGGCGACGCGCATGCCGTTGGCGGGGACGGACGAGAAGTTCGAACCGACGGCCATGCCGCCGTTGTCCTTGACGACGAGCTTCGAGGAACTGCCGACACGGACGCGGAAGGCGTCGCCCGTGGTGTCGCCGCGGACGAGGAGCTTGGCGTCGGGGTTTGCGGTCTGGCCGACGGCGAGGAAGTCGGAGATGGTGCTGTTGCCGACGACACTGAGCGTCTGGCCCGGGTTGGTGGTGCCGATGCCGACGGAGCGCTGGAAGTAGTTCTGGCTGCCGACGGGTCCCTCGAAGTACGCGCCGAAGCCGCCGGCGGCGCGGACCTCGCCGTAGACGGCGACCGGGTCGCCCGAGGTCGCGGTGGCGATGCCGCTCAGCGCGACGCCCGAGTTGCTCTGCGTCTGACCGAACACGCCGACGGTGTTGCCGGTGGTCGAGGTGGACCAGCCGAAGACGCCGCGGCCCGCGTTGCTGTCCGACCGACCGAAGACGCCGTCGCGGATACCGGTCGATTGGGTGTTCCAGCCGCCGACGCCCGCGCCCACGCCGCTGTTGCGTCCCTGGATGGCATTGTCGGTGTCGTTGCCGAAGACCGCGAGCGGGCCGGCGGGCGCGGTGGTGCCGATGCCGACGTTGCCGGTGGTGTAGAAGGTGCTCGATCCGTTCAGGCCCCAGCGGGAGTCGCCGGGCGGACCCTGGATGCCCTGAGCGCCGGTGAAGCCGGGCGGGCCCTGGATGCCCTGCGGCCCGGGAGGCCCGACGAGGCCCTGCGGTCCGACCGGGCCCTCGGGGCCCTGCTCGCCCTGCGGTCCGTCCATGCCCATCGGCCCGACCATGCCCTCGGGGCCCTGTGGACCTTGTGGCCCCTGCGGGCCCGCGGGTCCCTCGTTGCCGTCGAGCGCGAAGAGCGCGAACGGTGTCGGTGTGATCGGCTGACGCGGGGTGAGGGTCGTGCCCTCGACATCGATCTCGAGCCAGCGGGCGTCACCGAGGAAGGCGTTGCGCCCAAAGTCGAGCACGACGGAGAACGTGCCGTCGGCGCTGAAGTCGTTGAAGCCGGGCAGCGAGATGGTCGAGCCGATCTGAAGACCCATGGCGTCCTCGTCGTACAGGCGGAAGGCGAGATCAACCGGGCCCGCGACGGGCTGGCCGTTGTCGGCGAGGCGTCCCTGGTAGGTAAACGCCGTGCCGGCCGGGACGGGCTGGGCGTGGGTGGTGGTGGTCATCGCGACGGCCGCGAAGCCGACAGCGGCGGTGATGGCGCGGGTGCGTGAGAGCGTCTTCCTGAACATGGTGGCGGTCCTCCTCTGCGTCCTCTCAACGGGACAGGACGGGTCGTGCGTGCGGAGGACGGCGATCGGCCTCCGTTCACACCGCACCGCGAAGGACTCAGGCAGAAGCCGACAGAGCCGTGGAAGAAATTTTCAGGTGCCGAAATCGGCGAGCAGTTCCGCCAGCAGGGCCTCGGTCTCGCCGATCATCGAGCGCTGCGCATCACGGAGCACGCCGCGATCGTCGAGCGCACGGAGCCGGCTCAGCGCCGACCGCGCCGCGTCCGCCGCCGCGGATCGGTCGGTCTCGGCGAGCGTCCGCGCGAGGGCGCGCTCGGCGTCGATCGCGGTGAGCGAGGCGTTCACATAGTCCGGCGCGACGCCCAGGATCTCGTCGGCGATCGCGATGACCTCGCGCAGCTCAGCCGCGTTGCCCGGCTCGCCCGCGGCGGCGTGGAAGTCGTTCGAGAGCATCAGGACCGACGCAAGATCGAGCTTCGCGCCGCCCGAGCCTGGGTCGGCGGCGACGCGCTCACGGGTCAACTCGAGCGAGCGGTCGATGCACGCGCGGGCTGCGGCGTGATCACCCAGCACCGAGTGCAGCGTGCCGGTGCGCCGTTCGAAGTATGCCTCAACCTGCTTGGCGCTCATGTCGGCGGGATCGGTCGCGGCCATCGCGCGGCCGATCTCGAGCGCTTCCTGATACGCCGCGAGCGACGCGGGCTCGTCGCCCACGTTGGGATACGACGGATGCCCGAGCACGTCGGCGACCTTGCCGAGACCGATCGCGAGCGCGCGCCGCGCGAAGTAGGTATTGCCCGAACGCTCCGCGATCGCGCGGCGGGTATCGAGCGCCGCGCGGTACTTCGCGAGGGCTGCTTCGGGGTCGTCGCGGTTCACCGCGAGATCGCCCAGCTTCTCGGCGGCCGTCGCGTGGCTCTGCGCCGTGCGGTCGGAGTCGTCGCCCGCGGCGATCAGGCCCGCGAGAATCGTCTCGGCGCGCCCGAAGCGCTGCTCGGTATCGGCACTGCCGTCGCCGCGCAGAAGCCGGATCGACCCGATCCGCAGCTCGGCCGCGGCGCGGTCGTAGCCCGTCGCGATCCGCGTGGCCCGTTCGAAGGTCTCCTCGGCCGCGGCGAGCTCGCCCGCCTGCTGCTGCAGCGACCCGAGCTGCACGAGACCCGAGGCACGCGACGCCTTCGAGTCGGTCGTCTCGCCCGCGATCAGCTCGGCTTCCTCGAACAACGCCACCGCCTGCCGCGCATGGTCGAGCGCGAGGTCGGTGTCACCCGTCGATCCCGAGGTAAGCCCGCCGAACACTTGCGCCAAACGCTGGTGGGCGGCGGCGAGTTCTCGCAGGAGTTCCGCATCGCCCGTCGATTGCCCGCCCAGCTCGGCGAGGTACGCCGCCGCGGTCTTGGCCACGGCGCGGCGGTTCTCGGTCGAGCCCTCGAGCTCGACGAGCTTGTCGTGCACGCCGAAGATCATCTCGTTGGCGAGCGTGCGGACCATGTCGAACCGCTCGCGGGCGGCGTCCCGCTCGGCGCGGATCTCGCCCGCCTGCCACGCAAACACCCCCGCTGCGGTCATCGAAGCGAGCAGCGCGAGGCCCGCCGCGCCGACCGCGAGCGGATGCCGCCCCGCAAAGCGGCTCGCGCGGTACGCCGCGGAGTCGGGACGCGCCTCGACTGGCCTTCCCTCCAGCCAGCGCCGGAGATCGTCCGCGAACCGCTCGGCCGACGAGTAGCGTCGCGCTGGCTCGCGGGCCATTGCGCGCATGATGATCGCGTCGAGGTCGCGGCCGAGCTCGATCTCTGCAACAACGCTCGGCTTGGGCGGCGTCGTCTCGCAGATCACGCGGCACGCCTCGTGCCAGGGAAGCGTCGCGACCTCGAAGGGCCGCTTGCCCGCGAGCAACTCGTAGAGCATGACGCCCAGCGCATAGACATCGCTCGCGGCCGTGATCGGTTCGCCCTTGATCTGCTCGGGGCTCGCGTACGCCAGCGTCATGCGGCGGGCGCCGTCCTGCGTCTGCGTGTGATCGCTCGCGGTGTCGAGCGACTTGGCGATGCCGAAGTCGAGCAGCCGTGCCTCGCCCCCGTCTGTCACCAGCACGTTCGCGGGCTTGAGGTCGCGGTGCACGACCATCGCCGCGTGCGCTGCGGCAACGGCGTCGGCGACCTGCTTCACAAGCCCGACGCGCTCGCGCGTGTCGAGCGTGTGCGTGTCGGCGTAGTCATCGAGCCGCGTGCCCTCGACGAGCGACATGATGAGAAACGGCTCGCCGTGGTCGGCGATGCCCGCGTCGAGCAATCGCACCACACCGGGGTGCTCGACCGACGCGAGCAGCCGGCGTTCACGCTCGAGCCGGGCAACGAGATCGCGGCCCACGAGCCCCGGGCGGATGAGCTTGATCGCGACGGACCGGTCGAACGCGCCGTCCACGCGCTCGCCGCGGTAGACACGGCCCATGCCGCCCTCGCCGATGATCGCGGTGAGCTCGTAGCCCCGTAGAACGCTGCCGATCGCGTCGTCGCGCGCGGGCTTGGCTTCGAGGAACCCGCTTGCGCGCTCGTCGGCGGCGAGCAATTCCAGCACACGCGAGCGCACATGCGCATCGAGCGCGTCGAGCCGCAGCGCGCGGTCCGCGGGCGAGAGATCGACGACCTCTTCAAAGGCGGAGGCGGCCGCGCACTCGATCTCGGTGTGCTCGATGCTCACGACGGCGCCCCCCGGTTGTGCTCCCGGTCGTGCTCCTGATCGCGCTGCTGGTCCGTCGCGACCACGAGCCGATCGAACAGCCACGCCCGCGCCGCCCGCCAGCGTCGTTCGATGGTGCGCTCGGTCGTCTCGACGGTCCGCGCGACCTCGGCGTTGGTAAGCCCGCCGAAGAACTTGAGCTCGACAACGCGCGCCTGATCCGTGCTGACGCGCTCGAGCTCGACGAGCGCGTCCTCGAGCTCGAGCACCGCGATCGGGTCGCCCGAGCACACGCCGCAGACGTCCTCGATGAGCAGCCGTTTCGGTTCGCCGCCGCCGCGTTTGTCGGCGTCGTGCGCGCGGGCGTGGTCGATCAGCAGCCGCCGCATCGCGGTCGCCGCGACGGCAAGGAAGTGCTCGCGATCCTTGTAGACCGCGTCGGCCTGCTGCGAGAGCTTGACGTAGGCCTCGTGCACCAGCGCGGTCGCCTGCAGCGTGTGCTCGGCCCGCTCGCGAGCCATCGCCGCCCCGGCGATCGCGCGGAGCCGGGCGTAGGCGTCCTCGAAGGTCGCGGGCTCGGGCTGCGTGCGTGTGGTGCTATCCCGGTGCATGCGGGCCTCCGGCGGTCGGGCGATCCCCTCTGGTGTACCCGCAAAGCCCAGTTTCAACAACACCTTGCAGCGCGCGAACACCGCCCGGAATAGCGGACGTTCGGCGGCGGATCACACGCGGGCGGGGGCGATTTCGCTGGATCAGAATCGCGTCCGCTCGTACGGTTGTTCCAACGGCGAGTCCGCCGGAGGGAGTGTCCGAACATGCCTTGTGCTGCCCAACCGCGCGGAGCGTGCGGGAATCTGATCTTGCGGCTCGCGATCGTGCTGGCGTGCGTCGCCGCCGCAACAACCTGGGCTCCGGCGCAGTCCGTGATCCGAGCCGGTGACGGCAGCGTCTTCGCCTCGCCCGCGCCCAACCTCGGGCGTCCCTCGACCAACTCCGGCGCGCTCGCCATCCCAGCGGTCACACCCGATTTCTCGGGGCCGATCCCGACCAACGAGTGGTGGTCGAGCGCCATCTGGCACCGCGACGGGTCGTACGGCTTCCCGATGCACCCCAACCCGCTCTCGGCCTTCTTCGGCGGGGGCGGCGTCCGCGTCGGCTTCGACCCGACGCCCTTCATCGACGCCGTCGCGTACTACCACTTCTTCGACATCAACCAGCCCGGCATCACGCTCACGCTCGACGGGCTGAACTCGCCGCGTGTGGATGTGAAAGACTCGGGCGACTGGCACGTCACCGCCTTCCAGCAGGACGGCAACCGCTCCATCGAGATGACGCTCGCGCGCGGGCTCCCCTTCGCCCAGTGTCTCGCGACGCCCGACGGCAACGGCATCGTCCGCGCCCGCTTCGGCGGCGGCGGCATCCAGTTCTTCGCGGATCTGGGCGACACCATCGGCGTCCGCATCGGCGGTGTCCCGATGGCCATCTTCGCGCCCGAGGGACTCGACTGGAACATCTCGGGCACCGCCGCGACGCTGGCGATCTCGCAGCCTACGCCCGTCGCGGCCGCGATCCTCCCCGATGCAACGACCGCGACGCTCCAGCGGTTCCGGTCGAGCGCGTTCGCGTACGTGACGGATACGCGGATCGCGTGGGACTACCGCCCCGCCGAGGCGGCGGTCCGCGCGACCTACACCTTCGAGACCCAGCCCGCCCCGGGCACCGACCACACCACGCCGATCGTCGCGCTCTACCGGCACCAGTGGCTCAACTCCGACGTCGTGACCGATCTGGGCAGCTACACCACGCCGCGCGGCGAGATGCGCGCAGCCCAGACCAACTCCTTCACGGCGAGCTACCCGCTGCCGCCGATGCTGCCCGCCCTGCCCGAGCTTTCTGACTTCGGCGGGCTCACGAAGGCCCAGATCTTCAACCTCGTCGATGACGTCTTCCGAGAGTCAGACCTCAGCCCCGCGCCCGACACCTACTTCGCGGGCAAGTCCTACGCGAGGCTCGCGCACCTGATCTGGCTCGCCGAGCGGTCAGGGCACCAGCAGGCCGCCGACCGCTTTCTGGATCACCTCCGCGAGGAGCTCACCGACTGGCTCACGGTTGTTGATCCCGACGCGCCGCCGCAGGTATTCTGCGGGACCTACGAGGCAGAACAGTTCGACGCCTCCTCCGGCGTGAGCGTCGGCGCGGCACCCGGCGGCGGACAGGCGGTGACCGGCTTCGGAGACGGCGACTGGATCCGCTTCGACAACATCGCCTTCGACGGCCGCTTCCCAAACCGCATCGTGCTCCGCTACGCCTCGGCGAGCGAGGGCTCGGGCCTCTTCCAGATCCGTGTCGGCAGTCTGAGCGGGCCCGTTCTCGCCGAGGGCGGCATCGGCGGCACGGGCGGCGAGAACCAGTACATCGAGCTCCCGCTCGGAACGCTCCCCGGTGCGCAGTCCCAGCTCGCCGCGACCAACACGATCTTCCTCCTAATCGATACCCCCTCGCCCGGCGAGCTCATCCGGCTCGATTCATTCACCTTCGACTGCGGCGTCCAGCAGCCCGAGATCGGCTTCTCGTACGACCCGCTCTGGAACACCCTTCTCGCGAGCGACCCGTCGTTCGGCTTCAACCAGCAGCTCAACGACCACCACTTCCACTTCGGCTACTTCGTCATGGCGGCCGCCCACGTCGCGATGCGCGACCCCGACTGGGCGCAGCGCTTCGGGCCCGCGGTCGAGCTGCTGATCTCCGATGTCGCCAACCACGACCGCGCCGACGAGCGTTTCCCCTTCCTCCGCAATTTCGATCCCTACGCGGCTCACTCCTACGCCTCGGGGCACGCCGCCTTCACGATCGGCAACAACCAGGAATCCAGCAGCGAGTCGATGAACTTCAACACCTCGCTCGCGCTGTGGGGCATGACCACCGGCAACACCAAGCTGCGCGACCTGGGCCTCTACCTCGCCGCCGCCGAGACCGCAGCGATCGAGCAGTACTGGTTCGACGCCGACGACGAGGTCTTCCCGATCACCGCGCCGCTGCCTGTTTCCGGCATCGTGTGGGACGCCGGCGCCGCGTTCTCGACCTTCTTCAGCGGCGACCCCGAGCTGATCCACGGCATCAACCTCCTGCCCATCAGCGCCACGAGCCTCTACCTCGCGCGCCACCCCACGGCGCTGCGCGACAAAATCGACGCCCTGCTCGCACGCATCGGCGGCAACGTCAACGACTGGGCCAGCATCACGCTCACCGCGCTCGCCATGATCGACCCCGTCGCGGCCCTGAACTTCAGATCCGCCAACCCCTTCTACGAGGTCGAGGGCGGGCACTCGCGGGCCCATGCCGAGCACTGGCTCGGCGCCTTCGGCGTACTTGGGATCGTCGATCCGACCGTCACCGCGAACCACCCCGCGGCTGCGGTGTTCTTCAACGGTGTCGAGCACATCTACGCCGCCTGGAACCCCGGCCCCGACGAGATCCGCGTGCGGTTCTCCGACGGCGCGGTGCTGTGCGTCGCCGGCGGCGAGCTCGTCTCGTCGCTCGAGGTCACGCCCGATCCCTGCTGCGGCACCGACCTCAGCGGCGACGCTGCCACCGACGTCTTCGACCTCGTCGAGCTGCTCCGCCTCATCGCCGCCGCCGAGCCCGCCGGCGACTGGAACGGCGACGGCCTCCTCGACGCCCAGGACATCACGTCCTTCCTCACCAGCGGCTGCGCGGGCGTTCCGAGCCCGTAAACGCGGATTCACAGAGCCGCGCGTGAGTCGCGGCGCGTACATGTCGCTGCCTTCCCCGAACGGAAGGACACGCGATGCCCATCACCATCGAAGACGTCGAACGCACGGCCGGCAACATCGACCGCGCCCTGCGCGACTACGACTCCGCGCTCCGCCAGGCACTCCGCGCCGTCACGCAGGGAGCCGCAACGAACGTCGCGAACCTCTTCCGCTCGCTCGCAGACCGCATCGCCCGGATCGTGACCTTCGCCGAGCGGCTCGCCCGCGTCGGACTCGACATCGTCGCCCACATCACGCGCGCCACCAGTACCGTCGTCTCCGGCGGCGTCCACCAGATGGCGGCCGCGCTACAAGCCCTCGCGAGCCGCGTGCAGGCGATCATCACACGCCTCGTCCGCTTCCAGCAGGCGATCCTGCGGCGGATCCAGAACAGCCGCGCGCTCGCGACCGCGATCAACACGGCGTTGCGCGGCGCGATCGCCGTCGCCCAGACGCTCGAGCCCGCCCGCGAGCGCGTCTACCGCACGATCCAGGCGTTGCACACTCGCATCGATGGTCTGCTCCGCCGTCTCATCGGCGCGCTCGCCCGCGGCGCGAACCGCGTCCGCGCAGCGCTGCAGGTGGTGCTGGAGCGAGCGACCGAGATCGCGACCGGCACCATCTCCGCCGCGATGGGCGCCGCCGAGGCCACGGCCCACTCGATCTTCAACGAGGTCAGCGAGTTCGGCACATCGCTCGGGTTCGGCGACTGAGCACCGCCGCCCGCACGCAAGCACCCCCGAGAGGATTCGAACCTCTGACCTGCGGATTAGGAATCCGCCGCTCTATCCAGCTGAGCTACGAGGGCAACCTCACTGAGTGTACCCGCGCGATCGCCGCGCCCTCACACGCTCCGCGTCACCGAAACCGCGCGGTACAGCCCCGCCACCTGCTCGCGCGGCAGCGTCCGCGGCGCGTACCGGTTGTTGATCGGCTGCAGCCGGATCAGTTCCTCGCCCGCGTCGCCCCGCTCGAAGTACACCCGCTTGAACGTGCTCTCGTGATCGGGCTCGAGCCGCGCGAAACAGTCGCTCCCGTCCTCGATGTCCCGGGCAGGGCTGAACACCACCACGTCGCCCTCGCGGTACACGGGCTCCATCGAGTCGCCCACCACCCGCGCCGCGAACGCATCCGGATCGCCCACGTCGGTCGTCCGCACGTACTCGTCCGCGACCTTCGCCGGGAACCCGAGATCCGTGAACCCCGCCGGGTAGCCCGCCGCGACCTGATTGATCAGCGGCACCTCAAACGGCAGCGCCCGCCGCACCGGCTCCGCGTCCTCATCGACACGCCCGCCGAACGACTCGATCAGCCGCCGCAGTTCACCCGACCCGTGCGCAGCGTCCAGACCGCCGCGCGCCAGCGCCGCGATCGCGTCCCGCACCGCTTGGGGCGTCCGCTCCCAGCCCGCCGCGGACTCGAGTGCACCGCGATCGAGCGATAGCGCGACTTCCAGCTTCGCGATCACCGCCGCGCTCGGCGGCGGCCGCTCGCCACGCTCGATCTGCGACAAGTACCCGCTCGCACATTCGGTGAGCTCCGAGAGCCGCCGCAGCGACATCCCGCGGGCAGTCCGGGCCGCTCGGATGCGCGCGCCGAAGGTCTGTTGCGGATCTTTCTGCATCGAGTGACGGGCCCCGTGCGCAATCTTCCTGCGATACCAAACAAAACACAATTCTATCGTTCTCAGATCAGCGAAGCAAGGGTATGGTGTTCTCTGGATAGCGAACAAAGGCCGAAGCCTGATCGGAGCAGCAATGGAACGACAAGCAAAGTCAGAACAACGAGTTACAGCGAAAGCACCACCGCGGATCTTCCGCGGCGGCACGCAATTCGACCCCGATGAGGCGAGCGACCTTCGACGCCGGCGCGACCGCGAGCTGATCGAAACCATTGTTCTGCGGGCCGTTGTGCTCGAGCCCGATGATCGCGAGCTCATGCTCGCGATCTACCGCGACAACCGCCGCATCAGCGAGATCGCGGCGCTGCTCTCGGTCCCGCCCCGCCGCCTGCGCGCCCGCGTCCGCCGCATCATCAAGCGCGTGCTCGACCCGCGCTTCGCGTTCGTCGCCCGCAACCGCGAGCAGTGGCCGACCACACGCCGCCGCATCGCGACCCTCCGCGTGCTCTACGGCCGCACCCTCCGCGAGACGGCGGCCCAACTCGAACTCACCATCCACCAGATCCGCCGCGCCGAGGACATCATCGCCGCGCTGTTCGCCGCCGAGACCGACGCCCGCAAGCACGCCCGCGCCGAGAGCCGACGCGAAGAGGTGGCGGCATGAAAGACCACGCGCAGTTCACGGCAAGCACGCGGCCCACACGCCGCTGCCTCGAAGCGCTCGCGCCGTTCGGCGTCACAGTCGAACGCGGGAGCGTCATCCCACCGACGCACGACGAAGCACTCGCGGCGCTGAGGCAGCTCGAGCCGGGAGAGGTCGCGACGATCGGCGGTCACTCCGGTGCCGGCAAGTCCAGGCTCCTCCGCGCACTCGCAGAGACGCTCGGCGACGATGCCGTCGTCGTCGCAGCGCCTTCACCGAAGCGCCTCATCGCCGACCAGTTCGAGGGCCTCGCCGCGAGCGAGCTGATGCCCGCGCTCACCGCCGCCGGTCTCGGAGAGGCCCGCGTCCTCGCGGTGACGCCGGGCCAGCTCTCCGACGGCGAACGCGCGCGCCTGTCGCTTGCGATCGCGCTGCACCGGGCAGAACAAACCAACGCCGGCTGGTTGCTCGCCGACGAGTTCGGGTCCGTCCTCGATCGCGAGACGGCCGCGTGTGTCGCCGCTGCCGTTCGGCTACGGCTTTCTCGATCAACGAACGGTCTCCGTCTCGTTGTCGCCTCGGCCCACGAGGACCTTCCTTCGCTGATCGCGCCGGATCTCAACCTCCGGCTCCGTGAGCGATCGTGCGAGATCGCCCGCCCCCGGAAGACCAGGCCGCTCGCGCTGCGACGCCGGCCGACAATCGAGCGCGGGACGATCGCCGACTTCGATGGGCTCGCCCATCATCACTACCGCGCCGGTCGCCCGGCCACGTGGTCGCGCGTCCTCCGCGCCGTCACGCGCCCGGGCGATGTCGCGGGTGTGCTGGTCGCGAGCTATCCAACGCTCAACGGCTCCTGGCGCGACCGCGCGTGGCCGGATCGGTACAGCGCCGACGACAAGCACGCCGCCGCGATGCGTGTGAACCGTGAGCTGCGCTGCATCTCGCGCTTTGTTGTCACGCCGAGATGGCGCGGGCTGGGTGTCGCGAGCGGATTGGTCCGCGTGTACCTCGCCGAGCCCGAGACGCAAGCGACCGAGGCGGTCTCGGTGATGGGCGCGGCAAGCCCCTTCTTTGATGCCGCGGGCATGACGCGGTACCGGCTCGCGCCGGGCGACGCCGACCGCCGCTTGCTCGACGCGATCGAGGAAGCCGGTGTCGAGGCGTGGCGGCTCGTTGAGCGGAAGCAGGCCGAGCGGATCATGGAATCGAGCTGGCTTGCGCACGAGGTCGCGCGGTGGAAGCGTGAGAGCGGCGCGCGGACGAGGTGGCTCGAGACGTCCGCTCAGGTCATGCGCGCCGCCGCGGCGCGGGTCGCGGCGCTGGTGTGCGGCGGGGGGAGTGTGGCTCATGCGTACGCCTGATCGTGTCCCGAAGCCGAAGCCCGACACGGAGCCCGCGGACGCGCGGGTGGGGCTGACGTTCTTCTTAACCGCACAAGAAAGGACCGCGGTGCTCCGCGTGCTGCGGCGGCACCACAAGACGAGGAGCTGTGCTCTGCTGCTCGCGCTGGGACTTGAGATCGATGAACGCCGCCGGGCGGGGTGAACAGTTTGACGCACGCGACATCCCCCGACGGAGCGACGGATGACCGGATCGAGAGACGGGGACCAGAAGAAGGGCGCGGCGAAGTCGCGCGCGGAGCGGTGGTCGGCGGGCGAGTGCCCCTGGGAGCGACCGAAGACGGCGGGTGAGCTGCACGCGTGGTGCCGCGACGTGATGGGGCTTGTGTTCCCGACGAGCGCGCTCGTCGAGGGGCACGCGGCGCCGTTCGACTACCTGGCGCACGCGTTCTTTGACGGCGGCGTGCTGGACGACTCGGGCGGGCTGCCCGTGGTGACGCCCGCGAGCCCGGACAGCGTGGTGTGGGCAAACCGGGGCGGGGGCAAGACGTTCCTCGCGGCGGTCGCGACGGCGCTGGATCTGATCTTTAAGCCGACGATCAAGGTGCGCATCCTCGCGGGCTCGCTCGAGCAGGCCCAGCACGTCTACGGGCACCTGCGGACGCTGTTCGAGGAGCCCGAGCTCGAGTCGCTCGTCGAGGGCAAGCCCACAGAGAAAAAGCTGCGGCTCGTGAACCGCTCGCGGGCGCAGCTGCTCACGCAGTCGCAGCGGTCGGTCCGCGGCACGAGAGTCCAGAAGCTGCGGTGCGACGAGGTCGAGCTGTTCGATCCGGAGGTCTGGGAGGCGGCGCAGCTCACAACGAGAAGCAAGATGTGCGGCGACGTCTTCGTGCCCGGCACCATCGAGTGCCTCAGCACGATGCACATCCCGTACGGCCTGATGTACCGGCTTGTCCGCGAGGCGGGCGAGAAGGGGTCGCGGAAGCTGTTCAAGTGGGGCGTGGTCGATGTGCTCGGCGCGTGCGGCGATGAGCACGACTGCGAGAGCTGTGCGCTCGCGCCGGAGTGCGGCGGGCGCGCCAAGGAGCGTGACGCGCGGGGCGAGGCGGCGGGGCACGTGCCGATCGAGGATGCGCTGACGCTCAAGTCGCGCGTGGGCGAGCAGACCTGGGCGGCGGAGATGCTGGGCGATCGGCCCCGCCGAACGGACTGCGTGCTGCCCGAGTTCGACGCGAGGGTTCACGTGGTCGAGGCGCTGTCCGAGGGGGGCGACGGTCGTGCGTGGGTGTGCGGGATGGACTTCGGGATCCGCGCGCCGACCGTGGTCCTGTGGGGCGCTGTCGATGGTGACGGCGTGCTGCGGATCGCCCATGAGCGGGTGGTCGCGGGCGAGGTGCTGGCGAAGCACATCGAGGCGATCGGGTCGAACGGGCCCGCGTCACCGGTCTGGGTTGGTGTGGATCCGGCGGGTCGGCAGCGGAGCGATCAGACGGGGCTCAGCCCGGTGCAGGTGATGCGGAAGGCGGGGCTGACCGTGCGCGACCGCAAGATGGGCGTGAACGCGGGGCTTGATCTGGTGCGTGCGCGGCTCAAGCCGGCGAGCGGGCCGCCGAGGCTGTATGTGCATCGGCGGTGCGCGAAGCTGATCGAGTCGCTCGAGCGGTACCGGTACCCGAGCGATCGGCCCGAGTCATTGGAGCCGGTGAAGGACGGCTCGGATCACGCGGTGGACGCGCTTCGGTATCTGGTGCAGAACCTGGACGCGGGGTACCGGACGGAGAAGAAGCAGTGGTGAGGCGGGGCACTCGGCACTCGGCATTGGGCATTCGGGGGAATGGGTCAGCCGGTGATGGGTGGGGTTGCCACGTGGAATTCGTGGTTGATCCAGCGGCCGTTGATCCGGAGGTGGGAGGACTTGCGGGGGTCAAGGCGGAAGCCGCACCTGGCGGCGATGCGCTTGCTCTTGAAGTTGTCGGGCTGGATGCCGCCGTGGACGGCGGTGAGGCCCAGGCCCCGGGTGGGCATGGCGAAGGCGATCGCGAGCGCGGCGGCGATGGCTTCGGTGGCGAAGCCCTGGCGCTGGGCGTGTTCGTCGAGCCAGACGCAGGCGTCGGCTTCGCACTCGAGGCCGCGGCTGATGGCGTTGAGGTTGACCGCGCCGAGGATGGCGTCGGTCTCGTTGTCGCGGAGGACGCGGCGCCACGCGTTGCCGCTGCGGACGGCCTGGTCGTGCAGGGTGAGCTGCTTGTCGAACCAGTCGTTCGGGGTCTCGCCGTTGCGTTCGTCGTGGAGGGGGATGAGGCGGTCGAGGCGGGCGCGGTTTCGCGCGACGATCGCGGTGAGCTGGTGGCGGTCGGCCTCGGTGATCGGCGCGAGGGTGAGGCGCTCGGTGGCGGCGGCTTCGAGCTGTGGGTTCGAGTCGGGCCATCGGGTGATGATGGTGTCGAGGTCGATGGGCTTGATGAGGTCTTTGGTGTGCAGCATGGGCGCTCCTCGCAAGCTGTTGCGCGAGTGTTTGGACAGTGATATCGGGGTCTGGTTGGTGGGGGCTATCGGATTTGGGGCGCGGGTGTTGCGCGGGTGGGGCTGTCTTTGGGCTTGCGCCTGGATCTGGCGTTACGGCTTGCGCCTGGATCGGGCGAAGCGGCACCAAACGAGGACGGCGTCGCGTGTCGGGACGATCTCACCGCACTCGGGGCATCGGGCGGATTCGGGGGGGCGTCCTCGGAGGTCGTAGGCGCAGAGGGGGCAGACCTTGGCGCGCCGGCGGATGACCGAGCGGAGGGCTCGGTTGGTGGCGAAGACGGCGAACGGGGCGGCGACGAGCAGGCCCGCGAAGGCGAAGACGAACGTGGCGATGCCGATCGCGGCGACGACCTCGAGCCCTTTGACGAGCCCGCCGGTGCTCATGACGAGCAGGCTGATGATGAGGACACCCACGGTGATCGTGAGGGCGGTCGCCGGGAGTTGGGACTCGGGCATGCGCTTGATGGCGGGCGGCGGGTCGGGGTAGTCGGCGGACCGGCGCGTGAACTCTGTGCGTCGTGACCAGGGTGAGGGGGGGATCTCGATCACTCGGTGACGGTACCGCACTCGGGGCAGGTTGTGGTGTCCGTTGCCTGGTTGGCGAGGTCGTAGCCGCAGTCGAGGCAGAGGTTGTTCTTGCGTCGGTTGCGGCGTTCGAGTTTGCGTGCGGCGAGGAGGATCATGGAGAAGATCAGAGGGAGGGTGAGGAGGGTGATGATGAGGGACCAGTCGATGAGGAACGAGTCGACCGAGTACCCATGGGCGACGATCAACTTCCCGTTCCGTTGGGTTGTCAGCGTCATGTTGTTATTCAGGCGGTACACCCCGATGTGGCGCAGCGGACGCGGTGCGATTTGGCGCCGGGAGCGTTCGGAGTCGCGGGCGTTGTCGGGCTGGGCGGCGCGCTTGAAGGAGTGGGAGGTGTCGGGCTCGAAGCCGAACTCGGTGGCTTCGGCGGAGTCGTATTCGGCTCGGTAGGTGCTGACGTCAAGGCCACCCGGGAAGTTGTAGACCGCGAAGCCGCCTTTGCTGAAGACGCCTTGGGCGTGGAAGCTGGATTCACGCTTGTAGGTGAAACGTTGCGACTGGGAGAGGATCCAGAGGACGGCGGTGAGGAGGGCGAGGGTCGCGGTGGCCGCGACGAAGGTCTTGGTCAGGACGCCGAGGATGGTTCGTTGTTTTTTGATGGTGCTGCCTCAGGTGGGGAGCGTACCGCACTCGGGGCAGGGGGTGGCGCTTCTCGGCGTGACAGAGGAGGCGTTGGAGGAGGGGGAGCCCTCACCCCGGCCCTCTCGGCTGTTTTCAGACGGCGGGAGAGGGAGGCGGAGGTTGTAGCCGCAGGTGAGGCAGAGGCCGTGTTTGTGTCGGTGGCGGCGGCGGAGTTGGCGGCGGGTGAGGAGAGCTGTCGAGATGAGCCAGGGGGTGGCGGGGAGGGCGGTGAGGAGCCACCAGGGTAAGTGGGCGAGGAACGACTCCGAGGAGCTTGGACCTCCGGAGCTTCTGACGGATTGAAGCGCGAAGCCTACCCGGTCGGGGTCGTACGACCAGAACTCGCTGATCGGTTGCATCGGCGCGAGCTTCGACTCGGCGAGCACTGCTTTGAATTCGGTCTTGATGCTCGGCTCGTTGTCCAATGAGAAGTCAGGGCCGACGCGGGTTTTCTTGACTGAGCGGATGACCATCGGTCCTTCGGGAACAGCAGCGACGATCCAAGACGTCTCGACCAGCTCCTGCGCGATCACTACTGGTCGCGACTGTCGGAGTTCCGCGTACCGGAACTGTGAGTAGATCCATCCGATCGCTGCCGCACCAGCGAGGATGGCGGTTGCAGCGATGATGGTCTTTCGGAGCAGCATGAACAACTTCATCTCCGGACGGTAGTCGTCTACGAAGCACCTGCGCCGCATTCGGGGCAGGGTGTTGCTTTGCTGAGTTCGTAGCCGCAGTTCAGGCAGAGGCCGTGCTTGCGTCGGTGGCGGCGGCGGAGTTGGCGGCGGGTGAGGAGAGCTGTTGAGATGAGCCAGGGGGTGGCGGGGAGGGCGGTGAGGAGCCACCAGTCGAGGCGGAGAATGAAGTAGTTGAGAGTCTCGTGATCCCAGCCAGGAAGAGGTCTCGAAGTTGGCGCGATGGTGTTCATGCCGAAGCCGGGGAAGTCGGCTGGTGGGTGTCCACGCGAACGGTCATATCGATCAGGTTGCATCAGGCGCGAAATGATCGCCCGACTCGTCCCGAGGGCGTCCTCGTCGAGTTGGAGAGCCTTAAGCACGTCTTCGTTCCCTCGGAGTGTGTGGTGGACCTCGAGAACGATGCCGTCGCGCAAAAGCACCAGCTGGCTTGATTTCACTTCATGCGTTGTTGAAGTGATGCAATACTCGTAGCGAGCAAGCGCGTACTTTGAGAACCGACTTGATGTCCATAACGCTGCGATGAACAGTGACAAACAGGCCAGGCTTGCAACGATTGTTTTGCCGGCGACACGCTTAAACATCACTCCACCGTGACACTCTTCGCGAGGTTTCTCGGCTTATCGACGTCGTGACTGCGCAGGACGGCGGCGTGGTAGGCGAGGAGTTGGAGGGGGACGACGGCGAGGAGGGGGCTGAGGGGTTCGGGGCAGTCGGGGATTTCGAAGACGTCTTCGGCGAGGGCGCGGATGTTGGTGTCGCCCTCGGTGGCGACGGCGATGACGTGGCCGCCGCGGGTTTTGACCTCTTCGATGTTGCTGCAGACCTTGTCGTACTGGGAGCCCTTGGTGGCGATGAAGACGACGGGCATGCCGTCGTCGATGAGGGCGATGGGGCCGTGTTTCATCTCGGCGGCGGGCATGCCCTCGGCGTGGATGTAGGAGATCTCTTTGAGCTTGAGGGCGCCCTCGAGGGCGGTGGGGTAGTTGTATCCGCGACCCAGGAAGAGCCAGTTCTCGCGGTGGATGTACTTCTCGACGGCGTGCTTGATCTGCTCGTCGATGGTGAGGATCTTCTCGATCTGGTCGGGGATGGCTTCGAGCGCTCGGAGGTACTCCTTGACGACCTCGGCGCCGAGGTGGCGGCGGCGGGCGAACCAGAGGGCCATCATGGTGAGAACGGTGAGCTGTCCGGTGAAGGCTTTGGTGGAGGCGACGCCGATCTCGGGGCCGACGCGGAGGTAGACCCCGGCGTCGGTCTCGCGTGTGATGGTCGAGCCCACGACGTTGATGACACCCAGCGAGAGCGCGCCGCGGTCGCGGACCTCTTGCAGGGCGGCGAGGGTGTCGGCGGTCTCGCCCGACTGGCTGACGACGGTGAGGACGGTGCCCTCATCGACGATGGGGTTGCGGTAGCGGAGCTCGGAGGCGTACTCGGTCTCGGTGGGGAGGCGGGCGAGGTCTTCGAAGAGGTACTCGGCGACCATGCCTGCGTGCAGCGCGGTGCCCTGGGCGGCGATGATCATGCGCTTGGAGCGGACGAGCTGTTGCTCGAAGCTGCGGAGCCCTCCGAGGACGACGCGGCCCTCGTTGTGGTCGAGGCGGCCCTTCATGCAGGTTCGGATGGCGCGGGGCTGCTCGTAGATCTCCTTCTGCATGTAGTGGTCGAAGGAGCCCAGCTCGATCTCGCCCAGCTCGAGTTCGAGCTGCTGGATCTTGGGGGTGATGGCGGTGTTGTCGAGCTTCTTGGTGGTCAGGGCGTCGCGGGTGAGCTTGACGACGGTGTAGTCCTCGAGGGTCATCGCCTGCGTGGTGTGGGCGACGATGGCGCTGCCGTCGGAGGCGACGATGTATTCGTCGGAGCCGACGCCGATGATGAGGGGCGAGCCCTTGCGGGCGCAGACCATGACGCCCGGCTCGGAGGTGCAGACGACGGCGATGGCGTAGGCGCCGGTGACCTCGGTGAGCGCGGTGCGGACTGCCTCTTCGAGGTCGATGCCCGGCTGTCCATCGCGCGGGGGCTCGTACATGTGGTCGATGAGTGTGGCGAGGACCTCGGTGTCGGTCTCGGGTTGGAAGGTGCGGCCCTTTTCTTCGAGGTAGGTCTTGAGGGCGGCGTAGTTCTCGATGATGCCGTTGTGGACGAGGCAGATGCGTCGGTTGTCGTCGGTGTGGGGGTGGGCGTTGGGCTCGGTGACGCCGCCGTGGGTGGCCCAGCGGGTGTGGGCGAGCCCGATGGAGCCGGGCATGGCGCCGTTTGATCGGACGTGGTTTTCGAGGTTGGCGACGCGCCCGACGGTCTTGGCGAGGTTGAGGGTGGGTGCGTCGGGGTTGGAATCGTCGAGGACGGCGATGCCGGCGGAGTCGTAGCCTCGGTATTCGAGCCTTTTGAGGCCCTCGATGAGCATGTCGCGGCAGGGGTCTTTGCCGATGTAGGCGACGATTCCGCACATGGACGTGTCTCTCCGTGGGCGGCCGGTTGCATGGTGAGAGGCCGCTGGTGAGGATAGGACGGGGGACCGTGGTGTCCGGTTCGGGCGTGGTGTTCGAAAGGTCCCGGGGGCAATGCATCGGCGGGTTGGGCGTTTGGCGTGCAGGACGGGGCAGATGGGCCCTGGAACTGGTTCAGCGAGGAGTTCTGCGATGCGGCGATCGGTGATGATTTCGGCGGCTTTGCTTGCTTCGTGTTCGGGTCTGGCGTTCGGGCAGGCGGATCTGCTCCGCGGGCCCGAGGTGACGGACGCGGGCGGGACGGGGTCGGCGGCGTTCGCGATGCGTCCGGCGATGGACCTGAACCGGATGCTGGTGACGCCCGAGCAGTTCGTGGTGCAGGAGATGGATCTGGGCGCGGAGACGGCGGCGGCGGTCGGGGCGTTCTTCGAGGCCCGGGCGGCGACGCTCGACGGGATGATCGGGCCTCGGCGCGAGGAGGTGCTGACGGCGCTGATGCCGATCAACGGGACGCCCGGCGAGGAGCGGCGCGAGCGGAGCAAGGTGATGCGTTCGATCGTGCAGCCCCTGCTCAAGGAGGGGCTGCTTGTGATGCGGGTGGCGGAGCTGCTGCCCGAGGCTGATCGGGAGCGGTACATCGAGACGGTGGCGGGGGTCTACGAGGAGATCCGGGATCAGCGGCTTCGGAATCAGGGCAAGTCGGTGGGGGAGCGGGAGTCGGGAGAGATGCTGTTGTTTGTTGAGGACGAGCACGAGCAGGCCGAGACGCCCAGGCGGGGCGCGAACCAGCAGCGGATGCGGCTTCTGCGTGGGAACATGATGACCTCGATGCGGATCGAGATCCGGGGGTCGCTCGATCGTGTGGTCCGGCAGCCGATCGAGGACTTCCAGGCGGCGGTCGCGGCGATCGGTCTGACGCCCGAGCAGGAGGGCGAGCTGCGAGACCTAGTGATGAACTGGCGGAGCGCGCAGGGTGACCGCGAGGCGATGCGGTCGAACCGCAGGCGTGCGGCGGAGCTGATGCAGGGTCTTGAGTTTGATCAGCGGAACGCGGTGCGCGATCTGATCGGGATGGGGCGCGAGCGGCGGAAGCAGGAGAAGAAGGACGCGCGTTGATGCGGGCGTGGTTCGGACGGGCAGGATGCCCGTCCTACTGGTGGAACTCAACAGATAGTGGTTTAGAGCATCTGGCTGGAGGGGTTGCTTGCTTGTTCGGCGGCTTTGGGCTCGCGTTGTGATTGGGCGAGGCTGGTGAAGGCGGCGAAGCCGAAGGGCTCGCCGCCGCCCGGGTCGATGGGGCCCTGCTGCGACATGGCGGCTTGCTGGGCGGCTTGGGAGAGCTGCTTGATGAGGCTATCGCTCAGCGCGTGCATGGCGACGATCTCGGAGATGGGCAGGGTGTAGACCTCGCCCCCCGGGGTTCTGATCTGATAGACGGTGCACTGGACGTCGGCGGAGATCATCCGCTGCATGTCGTCCTCGGCGGTGTCGTCGGTGTGCTGGCAGACGCTGCAGGCGAAGAGCGGGACGATGTCGGCGATGGGGATGCGCTGGCCCGAGCGGGTGATGACCGCCATGCGTCCGTCGAAGAGCTCGCCGATGGGTGAGCCTCCCTGCGCGGCGCCCGAGGGGGTGGCGCTCATGCGTCCGCCCATGGCGGCGGCGGCGGATGCGAGACCCGAGAGCGTTTCGCGCATCACGTTCTGCCAGAAGATGTCGCGGCGTTCGGCGACCTGGTGCTCCATGCCGCGGGCGGGGGCGAGACGCGGGGCGGGGAGCGTGGGCTTGGGATCGGTCATGGCACCAGCGTATGCGGACGCCGCGGGCGTCCGGTCATGCTGTGTTTGTGTGGAGCTGTGCGGGGTGCGCGGGCGTGTTCGGTGGTTTGGTCGGTGTCGTGGGACGCGCAGGTGTTGCGGGCCGATCCGGCGGGTGTTGGGTGGCGGTTTTCGGGCTCAGGCGTGGGTTGGTGCGTCCGATGACGTTGGTGTTTCGTGAGTTGCGCTCTGCTGGCGGGAAAGGCTTCCCGTGGGGAGGGCGTTTGGAAGGGGAGGATTCCCGCGATGGCTGAGCGACGCGCTTCATTTGATCGGGTTCGTGCGATTCTGGGACGTTTGGATCGGCAGATCGATCAGGCGCGGTCGGAGCGTCTCGGGGAGACGCCCGAGGAGCGGGATCCGACGTTTGATCGGGAGATCGGGTCGCGGGCGGAGCCTGAGAAGGCTTCGGATGAGCGTCCTGCTGCGAAGAGCGATGCCGAGGAACGGTCGCGTTCGGCCGGGACTGGCGGGACTGGCGGGTCTCTTGGTTCGTCGAATCCGGTGGGGCCGTGGGGTCCGTCGTCGGCGAATCAGGCTCGGAAGCCGTCTCCTTATGGGCGCGCGAAGCCGATCCGTTCGAACGAGACGACGCCGAAGCCGGACGACGAGTGGCGTTGAGGCGCGGCTCGTCTTCGGGCGGTGGTTGTTGAAGCGGAAATTCGGCGTTGAATCGGTGAGCGAGCCGACTACGATTGTCTGAGTGGGCGTTTCGCGCGTCTGCCGAAGGGCATTGGTGTAATCGGTAGCACGACTGATTCTGGTTCAGTTAGTTGGGGTTCAAGTCCCTAATGCCCTGTTGAGAGACGGCCTGCGGCGAGCCGGGAAAAATCCTGGAATTTCGCCCCCTCGCGGTCGCATTCGACGCATGTCGGGTGCAAGATCGTGACGGTGGGGCCGTTCGAACGCTGAACTGAAGGAAGGGCCCACGGGTGAGGCTTGGATGGGGCGGTCCCTTGATGTGGGAGCGTCGGCATCCATGCTGATCTGGCCCTGATCCGGGTCCGGCGGATGCTCCGGGTTTGTTGCACGGATCGGGGCGTTGAGCCGATGCACTGTTTTGCCGCGGGGGTCGATGTGACCGACGCGGCGACGGGGAGACCCGGCGGTGCGGATTTCGGTGTGGGGCCGATGTCGGTACCGGCCAGGATCTCAGAGGGAAATGGGGAGGAGGACCCCGGATGGACAACCAGCATGTTGCAACGCTGTGCCGTTGTGTGCTGCGTCGGTGTGCGCCGGCGGTTGTCTCGTTCCTGCTGGTGATCGGCGCTGCGGGCGTCCCGGCGAAGGCCGAGACGGCCGAGCGCGTGCAGGGCACGGGCGTGGATCTGGCATCGAACGCGAAGGTGAAGTTCCTCGGCGAGGCGCCGCTGGTGATCGAGGACTCGGACAGCGGCTCGGTGGTGTTGAGCAGCGGCTCGGATAACGGGGTGCTGCTCGAGGTGCCGCTGGGCACGAGCACGTCGCCGCGGTACCGCGTGTCGGTGGGGCTTGGGTTTACGCGTCGCTCGCTCGACTTTGATCCGCTTATTTATCTCTCGGATGGCGACCGGACGGTCGGTGTGCGGGTGATGGAGGCGGACACGGGCTCGGCCTCGGCATTCCTCGGCTCGCAGTACGCGAACGAGGACCGCCCGGTGTCTTCGACCGCGCGTCCGTTGTTCAAGCGTGCCCGGCTTCCCGAGGTCGGCGTGCCGGGCAGGGTACAGGTGAACTTCACGGTGCGCGGCGACACGGTGAGCGTGACGGCGGCGATGAACGAGTCGGCGGGATCGCAGAAGTTCCAGGTGGATCTTGATCGCGAGCGCGGGCTGGTGCTGCAGATCGGCCGCGGCGTGAACACGCTCGACGGGTTCCAGCTCGATTCGATGACGGCGGTGCTTTCAGAGATGCCGTGCTCGTCCACGGACCTGGCGACGCCGTTCGGTGTGTTGACGGTCGAGGACGTGCACGTGTTCATGCGTCGGTTCAACAACGTCGAGCGGTCGGCGGATCTGACGGGTGAGGGCGCGGTGAACCTGCTCGATGTGCTCGAGTTCCTGTCGCGGCATCGGCTCGGCTGCAACGGCTGAGAGCGAGCTGTTTGAATGACAAAGGCCCGAGCACCACTCACATGGCGGCTCGGGCCTTGTTTCGTTTTGGGACGGCTTGGGACTGGGTAGTTCAGCGGCGGCGTCGGGTGGCGGCGAGGGCGGCGAGCCCGAGGGCGGCGGCGCTGGCGGGTGCGGGGATGGGGGCGATGACGAAGCTGAGGTCGTACTCGCTGAACTCGGATCCGGTCTGCTGGATGACGAGGGTGTAGGTGCCGGGGCCGATGGTCGCGTCGTTGAAGACGCCGGTGGCGATGTTGTTGCGGAGGGTGGGGAGGTAGTCCAGGCCCGAGTCGTCGCCCGTGATGAGGTTGGCGAGGATGTACTGGGAGGTGTCGCCGCCGTCGGGGCCCGAGGGGATGATGCCGGTGGAGCCGAGGTTGATGCCGACGAAGCCGGCGTTGTCGGGCTGCCAGTCGTTGACGAAGAGCTCGACGAGTTCGAAGCCGTCGAGGATGGTGAAGGTGAAGAAGTCGCGGTCTCCGGCGGTGGGCGAGCCGTTGGAGAGGGTGACGTTGCCGGCGATGGTGTTGTCGCCCTCGGTGAAGACGAAGGCAGTGGGGTTGAGTGCGTCGTCGGAGAGGTCGAAGCCGCCGGTGCCGGTTTCGTCGAAGGTGACCTGGGCGAGTGCGGGCGTGGCGGCGAGCGCGGCGATGATGGCGGTGCGTGATCTCACGGTGGTTCTCCTTCGTTTTGCCGAACGCAAACGGGGCCGCCCGATTGCGGAGCGGCCCCGTCGGTGTATCAGAATTTTGCCTGGGCGCGAAGCGCCGTTGCCGGTTTAGCGGCGGCGGCGGGCGGCGGTGAGGCCCGCGAAGCCGAGCATGGCGGCGGTGGCGGGTGCCGGTGTGACGACGAAGTCGAGGGTGTAGCTGGAGTTCTGGGGCCCGGTTTGCTGGATGACGAAGGTGTAGGTGCCGGGGCCGACGGGCCCGATGAAGTCGGGGCCCGCGGTGTTGTTGGCGGCGAGGTCGGGGAGGATGTCGTTGCCGACGTCGGTGCCGCCGACGAGGGTGCCGAACTCGAAATCGGCGGAGGTCGCGCCGCCCGGGACGAGGCCGACGGAGTCGATATTGCCGCCGATGAAGCCCTGGTTGCCGGAGCCTGAGGCGAGGTCCTCCCATTGGATGACGTTGACGGCGACGAGCTCTTGGCCCGCGGTGAGGGTGAAGGTAAAGAAGTCGCGGTTGCCGTTGGCGAGGTCGTTGGACTGGGTGACGGAGCCCGAGACGGTGTTGATGCCGACGATGAAGTCGAGCACGGTGGGGGCGTTGGCGTCATCTGAGAATTCGCCGAGGTCGGCCTCGGTGAAGGTGACCTGACCGGCGGCGGTGCCCACGAAGGGACTCGCAACGGGACCGGCGAGGGCGATGACGCCTGCGAGTGTGAGCTTGCTCATATGGATGGATCTCCCTGTCTTCCTCACGTGCTCTTTGTGGCCGCACGCACGACCACCGACGGAGCGATGTCCGCCGGTGCTGTGAGTGTTGCGGGGATTCTGGTGGCGACCAGGAAATTTTGATTTTCAGGCGGTTGGCTGCTGGTCGAGCTGGAGGCGGAGGAGGTGGGCGTAGCGGCCGTCGCGGTCGATAAGTTCTTGGTGCGTCCCGCTTTCGATCAGTTCGCCCTTCTCGAGGACGACGATCTGGTCGGCATGGCGGATGGTGCTGAGGCGGTGGGCGATGACGAAGCTGGTGCGGCCCTGCATGAGCTCGGCGAGGCTTGCCTGGATGAGGCGTTCGGATTCGGAGTCGAGGTTGCTGGTGGCTTCGTCGAGGATGAGGATCGCTGGGTCGGCGAGGACGGCTCGGGCGATCGCGATGCGTTGCTTCTGGCCGCCCGAGAGGCGGACGCCGCGCTCGCCGAGGAGGGTGTCGTAGCCGTCTTCGAGTTCGGTGATGAAGCCGTGGGCGTTGGCTGCTTCGGCGGCGGCGACGATGTCGTCCTGTGAGGCGCCGCGTTTGGCGTAGGCGATGTTCTCGGCGACGGAGCCGTCGAAGAGGAAGACGTCCTGCTCGACGATGCCGAGGAGTCGGCGGTAGCCGTCGAGGTCGAGGTTGCGGAGGTCGTCGCCGTCGAGGGTGACGCGACCCGCGGTGGGGTCGTAGAAGCGTGCGATGAGGTTGCAGAGGGTGGTTTTGCCCGAGCCCGAGGCGCCGACGAAGGCGACGGTGGTGCCGGGCTCGGCGGTGAGGGTGATGCCCTTCAGGACGTGCGGGAGCTCGGTGGGGGTGTTCTCGTCCTTTTTCCTGCGTGATTGTCTTGGTGGGTAGCGGAAGTAGACGTCTTCGAGGGCGATGCGGCCGCGGGTTGTGGCGCGGTCGATGGGTTTGATCTGGTCGGGCGGGGTGACGTTCTCGAACTCTTGCGGTTCTTCGAGGACGTCGAGGGTGCGGTCGAGCCCGGCGAGGTTGGTCTGGATCTGGGCGGCGGTGGAGACGAGTGATTCGATGGGGCCGAGCAGCATGAGGACGTAAGCGCTGAAGGCCATGAGGTCGCCCACGGTGAGGTTCTCGCCGAGGACGCGGTAGCCGCCGTAGAGGAGGACGGCGGCGGAGGCGAGCGGGATGATGACTTCCCAGGCTTGCTCGATGAGTCGTGTCCACCACCAGGCGAGGATTTCCTGGCGGGTCATGTAGTGGGTGTTGCGGCTGAAGCGTGCGGCTTCGGCTTGCCCGCGGTGGAATCCTCGGACGACGCGCATGCCGCCGAAGGCTTCTGTTGCCTGGGCGTCGATGGCTTGTCTGGTGCGGCGGATGTCGCGGTAGACGGGGCGGATGCGTGCGATCCATGTTCGGTTGGTGATGATGACGATGGGGATGAGCAGGAGGGCGCCCGCGAGCATGCGCCAGTCCACGAGCGCGAGGATGACGAGCGTGCCCAGGAGCTGGATGAAGGCGCGGAAGGGATTCAGGATGAAGCTGAAGAGGAGCTCACCTGCGGCGCCGGCGTCTTCTCGGAGGAGGCTGGCGGCGCCGCCTGATTTGAGATCGCTGACACGGGTGAGTGGGAGTCGGACGGCGTGCTCGAAGGCTCGGCGGCGCAGGCTGACCTGGAGCCACTTGGTGAGCATGGTGGTCTTGAATCGCGCGGCGAGATTGAAGCTGGCGCTGGTGAGGCTCAGCAGGAGGACCGCGGCGCCGGCATAGACGAGCAGGGGCCACCGCTTCATGAGGTCGGCCTGCATCTGGGTGAAGTCGAGCGAGGGCAGGTAGGCGGCGATGCCCTCGGGGCCCGGGTTGTCGGTGAGGACGTAGTCGATGACGAATTTGGTGGAGAGCGGGACGATGAGCCCGAGCCCGGTGGAGATGGTGACGAGCCCGAGGCAGGCCGCGAGGGTGGGGCGTTTGCCCTTGAGGAGGCTCCAGAAGGTTTTGAGCAGGCCCGTGGTGGTGCGGTGGCGTTGCTTGGCGCGCTGCTCGTCCTCGGCGGTGGAGTGATCGCCGACGGCGACACGGTTGTCCGCTTTCTTGCGCTTGTTGAGGTAGTTCTCGTAGCGTTGGCGGCTCGAGCGGTTCGTTTTGCTCACGCGAAACGGTAGGGCGGTGGAAGGTGTGGGTGGTTTCACCGGAAGGGGTGAGGTTTCCTGGCCGAGATGAAATGCGGCGTGTGCTGGGACGTTGAGCCTGTGACGAATGGATCCGAAACCAGAAACCTGTACAACAGCGCGGGTGTGATGTTCGCCCGCGTGGAGGATGGCTCAGATGATGCTGAACTCGAAGATGATTGGTGTGGCGGCGGCGATGGCGGCAACGGTCTTGGGCGCGTGCGGGCTGGCTCAGGCGGCGGTGATCGATGACCAGCCGGCGTCGCGCGAGGAGTCGCTCGCGGCGCTGAAGCTCGCGGCGTCGTACCAGGAAGACCCGTCGAGTTTGCGCGATGCGTACGCGCTGCTTGTGTACAACGGCTCCGAGCGGCAGGCGCGTGTGGAGGCGGAGATCGCCGAGATCGAGGCGAAGGTGCGGGCGGCGGTGGCGTCGGGCCGGATCACGCAGGAGCAGGCGGATCAGAAGCTGCAGGGCGTGTACGCGTCGCGTGAGCGGTGGCTCGAGCGTGCGTTCCTTGTTGAGGTGCAGGGCCTCTCGGAGCGTGACGCGGGCGAGGCGGTGCGGCGTTCGCAGATCGAGGCGAAGGTCGCGTCGGGCGATCTCTCGCGCGACCAGGCGGATCGGCTTCTGGAGCGGATGCAGAGCCGCGAGGGGCGTGGTCGCCCGGGTGAGCGTGGTGCGCGTGGAGGTCGCGACGGGCGGGGCGATCCGCGGCTCGAGCGGGCGTTGCGCGATGCGCGGCAGCGTGTTCGTGCGGCGGTCGAGAGCGGTGATCTGACGCCCGAGGAGGCGCGGGCGAAGCTGCAGGAGACGGAGCGCGGGATGCGTCTTCGGCTTCGGCTGTCGAACGCGAAGTCGGATATCGAGAAGAAGGTCGAGGCCGGCGAGCTGACGCCCGAGGAGGGCGAGGCGAAGATCAAGGCGATGTACGAGCGTGCCCGTGCGCAGCGGGGCGAGCGTGAGCCGCGGGGTGATCGCGGACCGCGTGGTGAGCGTGGTCCTCGTGGTCCTCGCGGTGATCGCGGGCCGCGGGGTGGTGAGCGTGAGGTGCCGGCGGCGTTGCTGGAGCTTCGCATGGAGCTTGGGGCGGCGCTGAAGGCTGGTGAGATCACGCGCGAGGAGGCGCGGGCGAAGTTCGAGGCGTTGCGTGAGGAGCTTGGTGTTGAGGCTCCGCCCCGGCGTCGCGGCGGGGATCGCCGTGGGCCGGGTGGGCCGGGGCCTCGCTGAGCCGAGGTACGAATTTTGACGACGGCGGCCGTGCTTGTGCGCGGCCGTTTGTCGTTTTTGGGGGTCGGAGTGAGCTGGGAGTGGAAGCTTGGGAGCCCTCACCCCGGCCCTCTCCCGGAGGGAGAGAGGGAGGCAGTCTGCGGAATCCGGCTTGCGCTGGGGTGGTTTGGGTCGGTGCCGGGCTTCGGACTTTTTGACGAAAAGTTTCGTCATTGCGACGGGAATGACGAAGGTCTTCGTCTATAGTGACGAAGACCTTCGTCAAAGACGGGCTGGTTGCCCAAGGAGATCGGCGTGATGGCGGAACGCAAGGGTGGACAGGGCGGGCCTAGGCCCACGGACGGGGAGCTCGCGATCCTGCGGGTGATCTGGTCGCGCGGGAGCGCGACGGTCCGGGAGGTCTTCACGGAGCTCGGGTCGCAGCAGGACGTCGGGTATACGACCGTTCTGAAGCTCATGCAGATCATGACGGACAAGGGGCTGCTGGAGAAGGACTCGAGCGTGCGACCTCAGGTGTTCCGGGCGTCGCGTCCCCAGAAACAGACACAGAAGCAGCTGCTCGGGGATCTGCTGGACCGCGCGTTCAGCGGCTCGCCCGGGAATCTGGTGCTGCAGGCGCTGGCGATGAAGAAGTCGTCGCCCGAGGAGCTGCGGGAGATCCGGCGGCTGCTCGACGAGCTCGAGGAGGGCGAGTCATGAGCGTCGTTGATCTGACTCCTGCGTCGCTCATCGAGGCGCTCGGGGCGGCGGTATTGCACTATCTGTGGCAGGGGGCGTTGATCGGCGCGGTCGCGGCGGTGCTGCTTGCGGCGCTGCCCGGGCGTGATGCCCGGACGAGGCACGCGGTGGCGCTGGGCGCGATGGCGGCCGGTGTGCTGTGTTTCTTTGGCACGCTGGCGGTCGAGATCGCGGCGATCGGGCGATCGGGCGCTTTGGCTGGATCGGCGCTGGACGACGCGGCGCTTCTCGCGATGCTGAATGGACCTGCCCGGCAGCAGGCGGGCGTCCTTGACGCGGTCGCGTGGGTGTGGGTTGCGGGCTTTGCGTTTCTTGTGGTGCGGCTGATGGTGCAGTCGCTCGCGGTGCGGCGGCTGACTCGTCGCGGCTTGAGCGAACCTGACCTCAGCGCTCGCTCGATGTTCTGCGGGTTGGTTGACGAGCTGGGTGTTCGGGGCGGTGTTCGTTTCTTCTCGAGCACGATCGCACAAGTGCCCATGGTGGTGGGTTGGTTCTCGCCCGTGGTCTTGGTGCCGGCGTCGGCGTTTGTATCGCTGACACCCGAGCAGCTTCGGGCGGTGCTCGCGCACGAGCTGGCGCACATCCGGCGGCACGACCACCTGCTGAATCTCGCGCAGGCGTTCGCGGAGTCGCTGCTGTTCTTCCATCCGGTGACGTGGTGGCTCTCGTCGCGGGTGCGGGTTGAGCGGGAGTACTGCTGCGACGACGCGGCGGTGCGGTCGGTGCCGAGCCCGCGGGTGTTCGCGGAGGCGCTGGCG
Organism: Planctomycetota bacterium; assembly: GCA_038746265.1. Taxonomy (GTDB): domain Bacteria; phylum Planctomycetota; class Phycisphaerae; order Phycisphaerales; family UBA1924; genus JBCBKP01. The sequence continues at coordinate 42,446 of JBCDKU010000001.1, read as the reverse complement.
GCGTTGGAGTCGCATCGGTCAGGGATTCACGCGGCCGTGGTGGCCGCGAATGGAGGTTCGCTGATGGAACGTATTTCGAGAATCGTTGGGGTCAAGGCCCCTGGGCGCCGCGCACCGATGTGGCGGGTTGGGATGGCGATCGCGGCTGGTGCGGCGGTCGCGGCGGCTGGTCTGGCGCACGCGGCGCGGCAGGTCGATGAGGTGCCGCGTGATACGGCGGTCGAGGCGCTGCGTCTGCTCGCGGATTACACGGAGGACACGGAGCAGCTCAAGGAGCTGTACATGTTCCTGGTCTTCCGGGGCTCGGAGGAGGAGTCGAAGATGCTCGCCGAGCTCGATGCGGTGGAGCGTCACCTCGATGCGCGGGTGGCCGAGGGCGCGATGAGCGAGGCGCAGGCGGCGGAGCGTCGCGCGGCGGTTGATGCGTCGATCGAGCGTGCGACCGAGCTCTCGTTCATGACGAGCGTGCTCGGGATGTCGAAGGCGGAGGCGCGGCGTGAGCTGCAGGTCCGCGGCATCCGCGCTCAGCTTGAGGCGGGCGAGATCACGGAGGAGCAAGCCGAGAAGCGGCAGGCCGAGATCCTCGCGCGGGAGGTGCTGGTCGGCCGGCTCCGTTTGATCGAGAGTGGCTTGCACGAGCGGTTGCACGAGCGGGTCGTGGCGGGCGAGCTGAGCGAGCAGGATGCCAAGGTTCTGCTCGAGCACGAGCTGTTCCGTCTTCGGCTCGGTGAGATCAAAGAGCAGGCCGCCGGTGAGGTTGTCACGGGACACTTCGTTGCGAGCTACGCGGAGATCCAGGAGCAGGGCCAGTCGGGCCGTGTGCGCACGGGGGTTCAGCTTCCGTTGGATCGGTCGATCCAGCTCCGGTACGGCCAGCTGATCGAGGCGGAGCGCGAGGTGAAGGGTCAGAACGTCGGCGCTGCGGAGGTGGTTGTCGAGGGCCAGAACCTGAACGCGTCGCAGGTCGTGTACGAGGGCGTGCTCATCGAAGAGCCGCTCGAGGAGGGCGAGGTCGAAGTGAGGGTTCGCGGTCGCTACAAGGAGGGCGGCGAGCAGCAGTGATCGGCGTCGTTGACCCTTGATCACAGTCTGATTTCAGACCGGCAGTGTGGCCGCGCGGGTGCGCGGCTTGTGCCGTTTTCGGGCGAGAGCCCGGGGACCGGGATTTTGAGCGCTGGCGCGTGTTGAGAACGGGCTTAGAAGTCGGCTTGCTTGGGTGCGCGGGGGAAGGGGATGACGTCTCGGATGTTCTGCATGCCGGTGCAGAACTGGATGAGGCGTTCGAAGCCCAGTCCGAAGCCGGTGTGGGGGACGGTGCCGTACTTGCGGAGGTCGCGGTACCAGGTGTAGTTCTCGACGGGCATGCCCATCTCGGCGATGCGTCGGTCGAGGACGTCGAGGCGTTCTTCGCGTTGCGAGCCGCCGATGATCTCGCCGATGCCCGGGGCGAGGACGTCCATGGCGGCGACGGTCTTGCGTCCCTGGTCGTCGGGGTCGTTCTCGCGCATGTAGAACGCCTTGATCTGCTGCGGGTAGTTGATGACGACGAGGGGCTGCTTGAAGACTTCCTCGGTGAGGTAGCGCTCGTGCTCTGATTGCATGTCCTTGCCCCACTCGGGCTTGAACTCCCACTTGCGGTCTGCTTTGACGAGCGCGTCCATCGCCTCGGTGTAGTCGAGGCGGCGGAAGGGGGTGTCGATGACGTGGCGGAGCTTGTCGATGAGCCCGTCTTCGATGCGGAGGTTGAAGAACGCCATGTCGTCGGGTCGGCGGGTGATAAGGCGGTCGAGGACGACCTTGAGTAGTTCCTCGGCGAGGTCGGCGTTGTCGTGGATGTCGGCGAAGGCGATCTCGGGCTCGATCATCCAGAACTCGGCGAGGTGGCGCGAGGTGTTGGAGTTCTCGGCGCGGAAGGTCGGGCCGAAGGTGTAGCACTTGGTGAGGGCGCAGCAGTAGGCCTCGACGTTGAGCTGTCCGGAGACGGTGAGGCTGGCTTCGCGGCCGAAGAAGTCCTGGGACCAATCGACCTTGCCGGCGTCGGGTCCGTCCTTGATGAGCGGGACGTTGAGCATGTCGAGGGTGGAGATGCGGAACATCTCGCCCGCGCCCTCGGCGTCGCTCGTGGTGATGATGGGGGTGTGGACATAGTAGTAGTCGCGCTCGTCGAAGAAGCGGTGGATCTCGGCGGCGAGGGTGTGGCGGATGCGGGCGACGGCGCCGATGGTGTTGGTTCGGATGCGGAGGTGGGCGACCTCGCGGAGGTACTCCATCGTGTGACGCTTCATGGGGACGGGGTAGGTGTCGGGGTCCTCGACCCAGCCCACGACCTCGATGGATTCGGCCTGGATCTCGACGGACTGGCCCTTGCCCTTGGATTCGGCAAGGGTGCCCATGACAGCGACCGAACAGCCGGTGGTGAGCCGTGAAATCTCGGGCTCGTAATTCCCAAGATGAGACTTGGCGACGACCTGGATCGGGTCGTGGCACGTGCCGTCGTGGACGGCGACGAAGCTCATGCCGCCTCCTGCTTTGGAGTCGCGGCGGGTTCGGACCCAGCCCTTGACGGTGACGCGGTCACCGGGGGCGAGCTTGAGCGCTTCGGCGATCGTGACCCATGCGGGAGATTCGGTCATCGGTCGGCTCCTGTCGTGCCTTGCTGTGGTTCTGCGCGGGGTTTCCGCGCGGGACCTGTTGCGGGCGGGATGGTAACCGTGGTGACGGTGCGGGGATGGCGCGCGAGGGGGTTCTGGTTGTGTGAGAATGATGACGGGGGCGCGTGGCTCTCGGCTTGTCTGGAGGGGAATCAGTCCGGAAGGGGGACTTGATGTCTGGTGTGATTCTGTTGATCGGTTTGATCGTGGCGGCGTCGATCGTGGGCGCGGCGATCCGGGCACCTCGGGTGGTGCTGGGGTCGGCGGTGGTGGCTTCGATCCTGGTTCTTGCTGGCGCTGTGTTCCTGGCGTCTTTCCGGTGGATCCCGACGGGCTCTGTCGGCATCGTGAAGAAGTCGGCGTTTGGTGCGAACCTGCCGGACGGTCAGATCATCGCGACGGACGGCGAGAAGGGGATCCAGGCGGACGTGCTGCCTCCGGGGTTCCAGGCGGGGTATTGGCCGGTGATTTTCGACGTGGACATCGTGCGCGAGATCGAGATTCAGCAGGGCAAGGTGGGCTTGGTCGAGGCGCGGGATGGGCTGCCGCTCGATCCGGGTCAGGTGTTTGCGCCGGAGGTGCAGACGAGCGAGTTCAAGAAGATGGTGGAAGACGCGTCGTACTTTCTTGGCGCGGGCAAGGGCCGCAAGGGGCCGCAGTCGAACGTGCTGACGCCCGGCAAGTATCGCGTGAACACGGAGCTGTTCAACATCACGATCGAGGACACGCTGAACGTGCCGAACGCGACGGTGACGGTGCTCAAGGCGAACTTCGGTGATGACCCGACAATCCAGAAGACGGTCGTGGACGGCGAGGAGCCGGTCTTGCTCGCGAAGCTGGGCGAGAAGGGCGTGCGCGCGGATCCGTTGCCGCCCGGCAACTACCCGGTGAACACGAAGGCGTTCGAGACGACGACGGTATCCACGAAGGAGACCATCCTGCGGTTTACGTCGGGTGCTCGGGCGATCGTGAACCAGACGGGCCGCGGTCAGGGCACGGGCGTGTTCGCGTCGGCGGAGGAGACGGAAATCACCGTGCGTACGAGCGACGGGTTTACGTTCCCGGTGGACGTGCGTGTGGAGTACCGGATCGAGCCTCAGAATGCGCCGGTCGTGGTTGCGAAGCTGGGGTCGGACGGTCAGCCGCTCATCGCGAAGATGAACTCGACGGTGCGGGCGATCTTCCGGAACAACGCGGAGAACGTGAAGGCGCTGGACTACGTGAACCAGCGATCGCAGCAGGAGCGGCAGTCGCTGGCGACGCTCGCGGCCGAGATGGAAAAGGTGGGCGTCAAGATCCTCGCGGTGCGCATCGGTGACGTCGGTGACGAGACGACGCTGGGTGAGCTTCTGAAGACGCAGCGTGACCGCGAGATCGCGGTGCAGCAGCAGATCACGTTCCAGGAGCAGCAGCGGGCTGCGGAGCAGAAGAAGGAGCTGGAGCGCACGGAGCAGGAGGCGCAGGAGGAGCGGCGTCTGGCGACGGCGAGCTATGAGGTGCAGATCGCGGGCGAGGCGCAGCGGCGTCGGATCATCGAGGCCGAGGCGGAGGCCAAGGCGATCGAGATCGAGGCGATCGCGCAGGCCGAGGCGTACCGGCGGCTCTCAGAGCAGGTGGGCTCGGCGAACACGGCGCTGCTCGAGATGCTGCGGATCGTGGGGCAGAGCGGCATCCAGATCACGCCTCGGGTGATGGTCTCGGGCGAGCGTGGGGAGTCGGGTCAGGGCGAGACGGTGGCGCTTATTGGGACGATGCTGGACACGATGATCCAGCGTGATCCGGATCTGCCGGCCCAAACGTCCCAGAACCCGGAGCAAAGTTCGGGTCGGACGCCGGTTGCTTCGGGAAGTGGTAACTGATTCTGGGCAAAAGGCCTTAGACTCTCGGCGTGAGAGCGTCGATGCCGGACAACCTGCCTTTGGACCCTCTCGGGCACAGCCTGGGGGGGTTCTGTTCGTTGGCGGCCGATCGGGGCTTCGGGCCCGGTCAGGCCGAGCGGGCGTACAAGGAGATTCTCCGCGAGGGTCGGACCGAGGCGTTCGCGGGGGGCGGGCGGCTGGTCGCCCGTGCCCGGATCGCGCCGATCGTGAGGGAGATGTCGGAGGAGGTCCCGGAGGGGACGACGACGAAGTTCGTGCAGCGGCTCGACGACATGCCGCGGCCCGCGGACACGGGGCGCGCGATCGACGAGCATCACCTGGGTGTCCTGCGCGGGAACGGGCGTGTTGATCATCTCGATATCGAGAGCGTGATCATCCCGATGATCGGGCGGACGGGCACGCGGACGCACACGCTGTGCGTGTCGAGCCAGATCGGGTGCGCGATGGGGTGCGGGTTCTGCGAGACGGCGCAGATGGGTCTGGTGCGGTCGCTGACGGCGGAAGAGATTGTCGGTCAGTGGTGGGCGGCGAGGCACATCAAGGGTGCCGGCTCTGGGATTGGGATCGACAACATCGTCTTCATGGGCATGGGCGAGCCTCTGGATAACGCGCGGGAGGTCATCCGGGCGATCGAGGTGCTGACGGATCGCAACGGGCCCGGCATCGCGATGTCGCGGATCACGATCTCGACGGTGGGGCGTGTGGACGGGCTTCGGCTTCTCGATGAGAAGGTCAGGGAGCACGGCTGGCATCGGCTCGGGCTGGCGGTCTCGGTCAACGCGCCGAACGACGAGGTGCGCGACGGGCTGATGCCGATCAACAAGAAGTACGACATGGCGGAGCTGCGGGACGCGCTGATGAACTTCCGCCGCGGGGTGAACCGGATGCTGTGCTTCGAGTATGTCCTGATCCCGGGTGTGAACGACACGCGGGAGCACGCGCGGCAGCTCGCGGCGTATCTGGAGCCCTTCAAGGCGACCGAGGGCCGCAGCGCGACGGGGCTGGTGAATGTGATCCCGTACAACCCGCGGCGTGACTCGCCGTGGCCCGCGCCGGAGGAGGAGGACGTGACGGCGTTCATCCACTGGCTCGGGGACGAGGGGCTGTATGTGAAGCGGCGGCGGACCAAGGGCCGCCGGATGATGGGCGCCTGCGGGCAGCTCGGGACGGCGGAGATCCGCGGGCGGAAGCTCGTGGGTGTGACGATCGGTGGGAGTGCGGCTGAAGAGGCCGCGTGTTGAACTGACCATGGACGGGCCCGGGATGGATCCCGGGGAGACCTTCAAGAGAGGCAGGAGCGAGAGATGAGCATGAAGACTCTGAACACGGCGTGCGGGCTGTTTGCTGCGGCGGCTTTGTCCGGGCAGGCGGCGGGGCAGATCAGCAACATCTCGATGTTCACGCTGGTCGAGGACCCGGCGTCGGCGTTCTTCGACTCCGCCGTGGACTCGGCGACCGAGGTGCGGCTGCTCGCGCTCGATGCGACGGGCACGCCGGTCGCGGCGGGGACGGACCTTGGCTTCCAGTCGGTGGACGGGATGACCGTGAACGGCTCGACGATGGGCTTCGCGTTCAACCCGGCGCTGAGCTTCTCGATCGCGATCGACTACGCGGCGTCGTTCATGAGCCCCTCGGATGGGCTGAGCTTCGGCTTCGGGATCGGCGAGGATCAGGCCGGCTCGAACAGCGCGGGCGTGGCGTTCGCGACACAGAACGGCTTTCCGGCGGCGATCCCGGTCGCGGGCCCGGTCGGCGGCGCAGCGCGGGTGAACGATGCGACGGTCGCGGCGCTGGTTTCGCCCGCGGTGAGCTCGACGTCGAACACGCTGGTCGGATCCCTGCACGTGGCGTACGACGCGATGACGGGGGAGATCACGGTGGGCCGCGGGGTCGCGGGTGCGGCGATGCCCTCGAGCTCTGCGGTGTTCTCGGCGGCAGAGGTGTCGGACCAGTGGGCGGGTGATCCCCTGCTGGTGTCGTTCTTTATCCGCAGCGACGAGGTGTCGGTGCCGTTCTTCGGGTCGGTCGTGACGCCTTGGGAGAGCGGGACGGGCGAGGTGGCGTTCAGCAACCTGCGCGTGCTGTCGGGCGCGGCGTTCGACCTGAGCTGCCCGCAGGACATCGACCGCGACGGCGACGTGGACTCGGACGACTTCGATCAGTTCATCGCGGAGCTCGAGGCCGGCGCGATGTCGGCGGACTTCAACGACGACGGCGCGATCGACGTGTTCGACCTGATCGCGTTCCTCGCGCTGTTCGACGCGGGCTGCGATTCGTACATGGACGAGGTGCCCGAGGAGGAAGAGCCGGCGTAAGCCGTCAGGCGGCGTCGGGCTGCGCGCCGGAGCCGGCTTTCGGCGTGCCGAACAGCTCTGCCATCTTCCTGGCTCGATAAGCGAAGATCTTCTCGACGTCCTTCTGGACGGCGATGGCGTTCACGACGGGCGCGAGGAACCATCCCGGGACCTCGTACTCGACGCGGTCGCCGCACAGGGTGCCGCCGTCCTTGGGCTCGAAGGTGTGGAGGTGGTTCCAGCGGGTGTAGGGGCCCTTGATCTGGTTGTCGATGAAGGCGGCGTCGGGTCGGTCCGCGGAGGGCGGGTCCCAGCGCTCGATCTCGGTCTTCCAGTTGACGGGGATGCCGCGGATTTTGATGCGGTAGTCGATGAGCGTGCCTTGGTGCATGTCGATGGGCTTGGGCGTGAGGATCTGGAAGTTGAGGATCGGGGGCGTGAGCTCCTCGAGGTTGTGGGCGTCGGCGAAGAAGGGCCAGACCTCGTCCATCGAGCGGGGGAGCCACTGGCTGGCGGTGAGGACCCAGCCCTTGCCGTGGCGGGTGACCTGGACGATGGCGTCTGTGGTTGACATGGTGAAGGTATCGGCTCGATCGGTCGCCCGGATGCGTGCGATCCCGGTATCGGCATCTCTGTGTCTGGAATAATGGCCGGCGAGCGGGGCGTTCATCGTGTTCCGGTGGGGCGGTTCGACGCCCTCACTGAGCGAAACGATCGAACGAAGGGAGCAACGCATGGCTAAGCCCATCAACGCAGAGAACGGTGTCGCGATCGGGGGGTTCGATCCGGTCAGTTACTTCAAGGGCGAGGCCCAGGAAGGGCAGGCGTCGCTGACCGCGGATCACGGCGGGGCGACATACCGGTTCGCGTCGCGGGAGAACCTCGACGCGTTCAAGGCGGACCCGGAGAAGTACGCGCCGCAGTACGGCGGGTACTGCGCGACGGCGATGTCGGAGGGGAAGATCTTCGAGGTTGACCCGAAGAACTACAAGATCACGGGCGACAAGCTGTACCTGTTCTACAAGGGCGAGGCGGGGGACACGCTGCCCGATTGGAACGCCGACGAGGCGAACCGTCGCGCGAACGCCGACAAGCACTGGGCGGATGACAGCTACGGCCCGGCGGAGTAAGCAGACTTTCCGAAAGTCCGCGCACGAAAAAGCCCTCGCGTTACCGCGAGGGCTTTTCTTTTGTCGCCGTCGGCGCGGAGGCTCAGTTCACGAGTTCGACGGGGCCGTGGTCGTCGCAGTGGTCGCCGTGCGGGTGGTGCAGGCGTGCGTTGCCTTCGGCATCGATGACGAGGTAGCAGGTGTGGTCGCCGTGCGGGACGGGCTCGTGTCCGCAGCCCGGGCCGCAGACGTGGTCATCGGCGTGGCCCGAGGCCTTCGCGGGGTGGCAGCCGTCGGGGTTGGTGTCGCTGACGGCGACGCTGCACTCGAGGATCTTGCCGTCCGAGGGGTTGTGGAGGTGTCCGTCGTGGAGGTAGTCGACGTGGTCGCCGTGCCGGATGGCGGTGTGGCCGCAGCCGGGGCCGTGCTGGTGGGGGTGGTCGCCGTCGTGGACATGGTCAGCCATGGTGGGTCCTTTCGCGTTGCCTGAGAATGGGTTCTCGATATTATTGAGAATCCATTCTTAATTATTAGAACACTCTTAGTTTGATGCTAGATGATCTCTGGCCCGCGTTCCACCCGGGCCGGGTTGCCGGGTCGGAGATTGTGCGGCCATGGCGCACCGCGTGGTCCGCGGTTCTGGATCTGGGCCGTGCGCTGGTGCGCGATCAGGCGGAGCTGCCGGCGTGTTTGCGGGCGTCGGTGCGGCTGATGATGTCGCTGACGCCGGTCTGGTTGAAGCCCTTGTAGCCGTCGTTGCGTTCGAGGTTCTCGAGGTGGCTTCCAAGTGCGCCGGAGGCGCGGAAGGCGGCGGCCTGCTCGTCGGTGATCCAGCCTTGCTCCTTGCAGAGCTGGATGCGGGGCTCGGCGACCTCCCAGCGTTCGCCCTCGGTGAAGGCCTGGCGGAGGAACGGGAAGCTGGTGAAGGGGTCCATGGTCTTGATGCCGGACTCTTGGTCGAGCTGCTGGCGGAGCGCGTGGTGGTCGAACTGGCACTCGAGGTGGTGCATGCCTGCCTGGAGGAGCGACTCGCCGTGGAGCGCGACCCAGAGGCCGACGGTGCCCACCTCGCCCGTGTTTCCGTTCTTGAAGCCCTCGTGGCTGAAGTCGCCCTCGACTTCCTCGGCGGACATGTCCACGTCGGCGAAGATGACGATGCCGGTGACGGGGTGTTCGAGGACCTGGGCGCCCCAGCCCGCCTCGCCCCCGGCGTAGAAGCGTTCGCGGCAGAAGAAGCCGAGCTTCTCGAAGACGGCGATCACGCGGGTGTAGTTCTCACGGCTGCAGCGGTAGGTGTGGTGGTCGTGGTTGGCCCAGCCGAGACCGAGCTTGTTCTGGCGGGCGTGCTGGACGCGGGCGGCGGTGTTGCGGCGCATCCAGTAATCGCGCTCGGCGGCGAAGAAGAGCTCGCAGGCCCAGTCCTGGCCCAGCTCTTCGATGGCGGCGTCGAGCATGTCGTTCAGGTGGTCGATCGCTTGTGTGTCGGCTTCGGCCCCGACGCCCATGTTGCGCGGGCGGCAGCGGAGGCGCTCGAGGTGGTGGGCGGCGGCGACGCGCTCTTCTGCTGATTCAAGTGTGAGCCCGAAGCCGGCGTAGCCGGTGCGCTGCATGACCCAGAGGGCGGCGCGGTCGCCGTCGAAGGCCTTGCACCAGCGGCTGCGGCTCCACGGCTCGCCCTGGACGTGCTCGATGCCCGGGATCTGATGGGCGGCGAAGAAGTCGTTGATGTGCTCGACCTTGATGCCGATGGACATGCGGTCGGACTCGGTGAGCAGGATGTTGGGGAACAGGCCCAGCTTGTGCTCGAAGGCGTAGTGGATGTCGGCGTCGGCGAACTCGGTGGTGATGGGTGTGAAGCCCGTCTCGTCGAGGCGGTCGCGGGTCTGCTGGGTGTCGGGGACGAGGATGACGCCGATCCAGTCCTTGAAGCGGGTCGCCGTCTGCTCGCGCATGCGCGTGGCGAGGTTGTCGGCGTCGGGGCATCGGTCGAGGAAGAGGCCGACGAGCTCGTCGATGAAGGCCTGCGCTGCCGGCTGCGGCTCCCAGCTCCAGTTCCCGTTGGTGGGGTCGAGTTGGGTGGAAGCGGCGGGGGCGGCGTCGGTCATGTCGGAACTCCGTCGGGTTGTCCGCGGCCTGGCGTCAACAGAGGCGTTGGGCCGAGTCGCGTCACTGCTCTCTCGGATCATTCGCATCGCGGGGGTCGATGGAAAGGGGCGTGGTTGGTCCCTCTTGGGTCGGCGTGCCGATAGCCTGCGTAACCGGAACTGTGTCGGGTTTGGGACGCTGGAGGCGCCGCGTGGATCGATTCATTGTGGAGGGCGGGGCTCGTCTCGAGGGCGAGATCGCGGTGAACGGGTCGAAGAACGCGACCCTGCCCTTGATGGCGGCGTGCCTGCTCTCGAACGGGGCGGTCGAGCTGCGGGGCGTGCCGAGCCTCGCGGATACGAACAACATGTTGCGTTTGCTCGGCGAGCTCGGTGTCGAGGTCGGCGACGCGGGCGGGGCGTACCGGCTGCAGGCGTCGGACGAGTCGCAGAGCCACGCGCGGTACGAGATCGTGCGGACGATGCGGGCGAGCGTGTGCGTGCTCGGCCCGATGCTCGCGAAGCGCGGCAAGGCGCGGGTGTCGATGCCGGGCGGGTGCGCGATCGGCGAGCGCCCGGTGGACCTGCACCTGCGCGGGCTCGAGGCGCTGGGTGCGCGGATCGATCTTGACGGCGGCGACATCATCGCGACGGTGCCGGGCGGGAAGCTACGCGGCGCGACGATCTTTCTGGGCGGGCCCTACGGCTCGACGGTGCTCGGCACGGCGAACGTGATGTCGGCGGCGGTGCTTGCCGAGGGTGAGACGGTGATCGAGTCGGCGGCGTGCGAGCCGGAGATCGTGGACCTGGCGAATCTGCTGCGGGCGATGGGCGCGCGGATCACGGGCGATGGGTCGCCCAGGATCCGGATCGAGGGCGTTGAGGAGCTGGGCGGCGCGAAGCACACGGTGATCCCCGACCGGATCGAGGCGGCGACGTTCCTGTGCGCGGCTGGCATTACGAATGGCGATCTGACGCTCACGAACTGTCCGTATGACGCGATGCTCGCGGTGATCGATCGGCTGGACCGTGTGGGTGTGCGGACGGAGATCGTCGCGGGCGAGGACCGGATGCGCTGCACGGTGCGCGCGACGGCGCTGGATCGGTACCTGAAGCCCGTCGAGGTGACGACGCAGCCTCACCCGGGTTTCCCGACGGACGTGCAGGCGCAGCTGATGGCGATGCTGTGCCTCGCCGACGGCAACAGCGTGGTGACGGAGAAGATCTTCCCGGAGCGGTTCCTGCACGTCGCGGAGCTGACGCGGATGGGCGCGCGGCTGCACCGGCAGGGGGCGACGGTGGTCGTCTCGGGCGTGAAGGAGCTGCGCGGGGCGCCGGTGATGGCGAGCGACCTGCGGGCCTCGGCGGGGCTGGTCCTCGCGGGGATGGCGGCGCGCGGGCAGACGAGCGTGAACCGCGTGTATCACCTCGATCGCGGCTACGAGAAGCTCGAGGAGCGGCTCGCGCGGGTCGGGGCGAAGATCGAGCGGGCGAAGGAAGAGTGAAACCGGCACCCGGGGACCGGCGATGAGCGAGGCGCGGCCGCGGAAGGTGGTGCGACTGCTGGTGCAGGCGCTCTTGTTCGCCGCGGGGCTGGCGCTGTTCGGCTGGGTGGCGTGGACGGCGCGGGCGGAGCTGACCGAGGAGCGGATCGCGGAGCTGAAGCGGGCCGGGCCCGCGTTTGTCGCGGCGCTGGTGGGGCTGTCGCTTGCGAGTTTCTGCTTGAACGGCTTCGGCTGGTGGGTGGCGGTCTCGCCCGTTCGGCGGCTTTCGGTGTGGAGGACGCTCGCGGTGAACGTCGTCGCGACGGGTCTGAGTTATCTGCCCGGGAAGCTCAGCGTGCTGTTCCGGGTGCTCTATCACAAGCGTGTTGATCGGATGCCCGTCATGCAGTTCGGCGGCTGGGCGGCGGCGTTCGGCGGGGTCACGGTGGTTGGGCTCGGGCCCGGCGTCGCGGCGACGCTGCTGCTGCCCGACGCGGCGTGGGGGCTGTGGCTCGGGGCGACGGCGGTGGGTGTGGTCGTGGCGTTTGTGGCGTTGGTCGTGGGGTCGCGCTGGGTGGCGAGCGATTCCGGCTGGCGGCTGCTGGAGTCGATCGCGCGGCGGCTGCCCAAGGGCGAGGCGGTGCTCGCGTCGGGGCCGTTTGTGAACCTTCACACGGGCGTGGCGATGGTCGCGAACGAGCGGGCGACGGGGCTCGGGGTCGTGATCCGGCAGCTCGATGCGCTGGGGTACGCGGCGCGGTTTTTGGTGATGGCGTCGGTGCTGAACGTGGAGATGACGCTCGCCGAGGCGGCGGTGGCGGGGGTGAGCTTCTTTCTGATCTCGGCGCTGGCGCCGACGGGGCCGCTCGGGCTGCGCGAGGCGGCGACGGGCGGTGTGCTCGGCGCGCTGGTGAGCGACGGGCTGAAGATCGTGGTCGTCAGCGTGTCCGCGGTCGAGCTGGCGACCGTTGCGGTTGCGGGGTTGATCGCCGGCGTGGCGTTAAGCCGTGGGCGGCGCGGCGTGGACGACGCTGCGGGTGTCGGCGACGACGGCGATGGGGGCCGGGGCGTCGTCGGCAGCACCGGCGTCGCGGGTGTCCTGGGCGAGGTCCTCACGGAGGCAGATCCCGCCGGCCGCGTCGGGGAGGCGGTCGTCGAGGGGGACGGGCCTCGAGATGATGACGAGGCAGTCGTCCGCCCGGGCGATCAAGCCGTTGAGGAGTGAGGGGCTGAGCTGTCCCGGAGCGAGATCCGTGCCGGGGCGGCTCTGGTCAAACGGGGCTGAGTCGTTCAGTCCTGTGTGCATCAGAGATCATCGGTTCTCGGTGCGCCCGGTGTCAAGCCGATCTGGGCCAGCGCGATGAGAAATCCTGTCAATGACACGGCGTGCGCGGAGACGTAGAGGGTGTCGAAGGGCATCGCGAAGGCGAGGCCCAGGAGCGCGAGCGCCGGGCCGTGCTGGAAGCCGCGATGGAAGCCGGTTCGGTCGTTTCGGGTTGCGAGGGCGCTGCGGGTGATGCCGGCGATGAGCCATGCGCCGAGTACCAGCCCGATCAGGCCGTTGGTTGACACGAGGTGCAGGGGTGTGTCGTGGGCGTGATCGTGGACGCGGACGCGGACGACGCGCTCGGGGAGGTCGCGCTGCTCGGCGAGCTCGCGGGCGGAGACGCCGAACCCGCCCGTGCCCACGCCTGTGATCGCGTGGCGTGCGGCGAGGTCGAGGGCGAGTTCTTTCATGAGGATGCGGCCGCCGGTGTCGGACTGGTAGTTGTCGTCGTCGAGTGCGAGGCGGATATCGCGGGCGGCGGACTCGACGCGGGGGGCAATGACGGGTCGCGCGATGACGGCGGCGATCGCGATGACCGCGGCGAGGCCGGCCGCGCCGAGGGTGAGCTTGCCGCGCCAGCTTTCGGGGGCGGCGGCGATCGCGATGACGGCGGTGGTTGTGAGCAGTGCGGCTGTGGCGAGCCAGCCGCCGCGGGAGCCGGTCGCGAGCAGGCCCGCGATGGCGAGGAGGAGGCTCGCGCAGCCGATGAGGCGGTCCTTGCCGCGTCCCCAGATCGCGCCGGCGAGTGCGAGGCCGACCGCGGCGGTGAGGGTGGTGCCGGCGACGGCGGGGTCCCACCAGCCGCTGAGACGCGTTGTGGTGCGGCCCATGATGAGCCAGTCGGGGCCCTTCGAGAAGACCGCGACCGCGTTGATGACCTGCACGGCGTGACCCAGCGCGAAGCCCGCGAGCAGGGCGAGGACGAGCGCGCGGCGATGCCGGTTGACCGCCGGGCGGAGGAGCGGGATCGCGAGCAGCCAGCGGAGCGACGCGAGCTCTTCGCCGCCCTGGGCGGGGTCGGGCGACCAGACCAGACCCAGCGCGATCCAGGCGGAAAGCGCGAGCGCCGGGATGACGGCGGGCTCGCGGAAGATCTGGTCGATGCCGCGGTGGGTGTGCTGGATGCCGACGAGGCACACGAGGACAAGCGGGACGACGCTGAACTCCATGAAGGTCGTCGGGAGCGTGAGGCCGACCGTGAGGAGCACCGAGGCAGCGAGGTGCGCGCGGAGCCACGGCTTAGCGCCTGCGGCGGCTCGCAGGCGGTCGTCGGTGGGCATCGGGGCGGGTCGGGCGAGGGGGTTCATAGACTGCGGGCGTGAGTTCGACCGAGACGAGTTCGACAACGCAGCGGGCGGCGTGGGACCGGATGGCCCGCGAGGACGCGCAGTTCTACGTGCTCTCGCAGGGATCGCCCGGAGACACGATCTCCGAGGACGACTTCTATCAGACCGGGCGGCGGCTTGTCGATCGCGTGCTCTCCGACGCGCCGCCCGCGGCGACGGATCTCGCGGTCGAGATCGGCTGCGGGGTCGGCCGCAACCTGTTCCCGATGGCCGAGCGATTTGGACGCGCGGTGGGGTTTGATGTCTCGCCCGAGATGGCACGGCTCACCAACGAGCACGAGCGGCGGCCCGGCAACGCCGAGGCGCGGGCGATCGCGGAGCCTCGGCTCGCCGGCATCGAGGACGGCGCGGTCGATCTGGTGCTGTGCGTGATCGTGTTCCAGCACATCCCGGACTGGGGCGTGATCGAGGCCTATTTGCACGAGGCGGGCCGTGTGCTGCGAGAGGGGGGCGTGGCGGCGCTGCACTTCGACACGCGGCGACCGTCGCTGGCGCGGCGGGCGTACATGGCGCTTCCCGATGCGCTGCTGCCGAAGATCCACCGCCGCGGCATGAGGCGGCACCCGCGGGCGGCGGCGCTGGTGCGGGACGCGATCGGGGCGGCGGGGCTCACGATCGGACGCGAGCGCGGGCAGGGGACCGACGGGCACTGGTTCTACTGCGGCAAGGGCGGGCAGGCTTGATCGATCCGCTCCGGGAGCTTTCGCGGGCTGCGCGGGTGGTGTCGATCGCGCGCGACCACAAGGGCCGTGAGATCGGCTGGTACCGCGCGGGTGTTGATGTTGCAGTCGATGTCACGCGGGATGGTCAGGCGCTGCGGTACGTCGAGCGCGGGCAGATGCGGGCGGTCAATGGCAAGCGGTCGGCGGCGACGAACCGGCTGCGGTGGTCGCTCGAGGGCGATGAGCTGGTGCTCGAGCACGAGCGGATGGGCGAGCCCGTCGTGATCGCGCGGTTCGCGATCGACGAGCTCGCCGATAGCGCGGAGACGCTCGAGCCTCACCCGTGTGACAAGGACCTGTACATCGGTCGCATGACGCTGACGGTGTGCACGGTCGAGCTTGATTGGACCGTGCGCACGCCGCGGGGTGATGAGCGGGTGCGGACGCGGTACCGGCTTTCGTGAGCGCTGTTACTTCCGCGCGGGCGGGTTCTGGCCCGGGCCGATGCCGTGCATGAGGGCGGCCTGCGCGGCGGCGAGGCGTGCGATCGGGACGCGGAAGGGCGAGCAGGAGACGTAGTCGAGCCCGACGGTCTGGCAGAAGTGGACGGACTTGGGGTCGCCGCCGTGCTCGCCGCAGAGGCCGACCTTGAGCTGGTCGTTGCCGGCGCGTCCGCGCTCGGTGCCGAGGCGGACGAGTTCGCCGACGCCGCGCTGGTCGAGGTTCTGGAAGGGGTCGGCGTCGAGGATCTCGCGGGTGAGGTAGGGACCCAGGAAGTCGTTGATGTCGTCGCGTGAGTAGCCGAACGTGAGCTGGGTGAGGTCGTTGGTGCCGAAGCTGAAGAAGTCGGCGACCTCGGCGATTTCTTCGGCCCGCACGCACGCGCGCGGGACCTCGACCATGGTGCCGATCTTGATATCGAGCCGGCCCGCGTAGTCCTGCTCGCGGCGGACCTCGTGGATGGTCTCGAGGATGAGTTCCTTGAGGTAGGCGAGCTCTTTCACGGCTCCGACGAGCGGGACCATGATCTCGGGCTGAGCCCGGACCTTGCGCTTGAGGCACTCGATGGTGGCCTCGGAGATCGCGCGGACCTGCATCTCGAGGATCTCGGGGTAGCTGACGGCGAGACGGCAGCCGCGGTGCCCGAGCATCGGGTTGGTCTCTTTGAGGTCGGCGACGCGCTGGCGGACACGGGCGGCGGTGATGCCGAGCTGCTTGGCGAGCTGGTCCTGCTGGGCTTTCTCTTGCGGCAGGAACTCGTGCAGCGGCGGGTCGAAGAGCCGGATCGTGACGGGCAGGCCCTTCATCACCTCGAAGATCGCGATGAAGTCGTCGCGCTGGTAGGGGACGAGCTTCTCGAGCGCGGCGCGGCGGTCATCGGGCGTGTCGGCGAGGATCATCTCGCGCATCGGCGTGAGGCGGTCGGCGTCGAAGAACATGTGCTCGGTGCGGCAGAGGCCGATGCCCTGCGCGCCGAGGTCGCGGGCGGTGCGGGCGTCCTCGGGCGTGTCGGCGTTGGCGCGGACGAGCATCGTGCGGTGCTTGTCGGCCCACCGCATGACCTTGGCAAAATCGCCCGTGACTTCTGCTTCAACGGTTTCCAGTTCGGCGACGAAGATCTCGCCGGTCGAGCCGTCGATCGAGAGCGTGTTGTCACGGGTGATGGTGGTCTTGCCGACCTTGATGGTGCCCTTCTTCTCATCGACGTAGAGCTCGCCCGCGCCGACGACGCAGCACTTGCCCCAGCAGCGTGCGACGACGGCGGCGTGCGAGGTCATGCCGCCCGTTGAGGTGAGGATGCCCATCGCCGAATGCATGCCCTCGACGTCCTCGGGGCTGGTCTCGGTGCGGACGAGGACGACCTGCTCGCCCGCGCTCGCGCGGCGCTTGGCCTCGTCGGCGGTGAACGCGGGCTTGCCGACCGCGGCGCCGGGGCTCGCGGGCAGGCCCTTGGCGACGGCGGTCTCGTTCTTCTTGGCCTTGGGCGCAAAGCCGGGCAGCAGGACCTGGATCAGGTCGCCCGCGGGGATGCGGAGGACGGCTTCTTCCTCGGTGAGCAGGCCCTCTTTGACCATGTCGCAGGCGATGCGGACGGCGGCCGCGCCGTGCCGCTTGCCGGCGCGGGTCTGGAGCATCCAGAGCTTGCCGGACTCGATCGTGAACTCGATGTCCTGCATGTCCTTGTAGTGCGACTCGAGCTTGGTCTTGATCTTCTGGAGTTGCTGGAAGCTCTTCTTGTCCCACGAGGACATCTCGCTCGCGGGCAGGGGCGTGCGGGTGCCGGCGACGACGTCCTCGCCCTGCGCGTTGACGAGGAACTCGCCGAAGAGCTTGTTCTCGCCCGTGTTGGGGTCGCGGGTGAAGGCGACGCCCGTGCCCGAGTCGTCGCCCATGTTGCCGTAGACCATCGCCTGGATGTTCACGGCCGTGCCTTTGAGCCCGATGATGCCGTTGATGCGGCGGTAGGCCTGGGCGCGGTCGGAGTCCCAGCTCTTGAAGACCGCCTCGATGGCGAGCTCGAGCTGCTTGAAGGGGTTCTGCGGGAACTCGTCGCCGACCGACTTGCGGTAGACGGTCAGGCACGCCTTGGCGAGATCGACCATGCCCTCCTCGGGCACCTCGGTGTCGTCGGCGACGTCGTACTTCTTCTTGATCTTGTCGAACGCCGCCTCGAACTTGGCGTGGTCCACGCCCATCACGACGTTGCCGAACATGCCGACGAGGCGGCGGTAGGCGTCGTAGGCGAAGCGGCGGTTGCCGGTCTGTGTCGCGAGTCCCTCGACGGACTCGTCGTTGAGCCCGAGGTTGAGGACGGTGTCCATCATGCCGGGCATCGAGACCGCGGCGCCCGAGCGCACCGAGACGAGCATGGGGTTCTCGACATCGCCGAAGACCCGGTCGGTTTCCTTCTGGACGGACGCCATCGTGCGGTGGCACTCGTTCATCAGGTTGTGCGGGATGCGGTAGCCGCCCTGGACGTACTTGTCGCACGCCTCGGTGGTGATGGTGAAGCCGGGCGGGACGGGCAGCCCGATCGCGGTCATCTCGGCGAGGTTGGCGCCCTTGCCCCCGAGGAGGCTGCGCATGGACCCGTCGCCGTCGGTCTGCTCGGCGCTGAAGATGTAGACGAGCTTGCCGGGGACGGGCTGCTTGGCGGCGTCGGCGTTGCCCGACTTCTTCGCGACCTTCTTGCCGGCCTTCTTGGCCATGCCCTTGGGCCGCGAGCCGGCGGCGTGGGTCTTGACGCTGGTGGCCTTCTTGATCGCGGGCTTCTTGGAGGCGGTGGCCTTGGAGCCCGCCTTCTTGGAGCCCGACTGCTTTGAGCCCGCTTGCTTCGAGCTCTGGTCCGCGTCCGCGGATTTCCTGGCAGACGGCTTCTTGATGACCGTGGCCTTCTTGATGACGGGCTTCTTGGAGGTCTTCTTCTTCGCCATCCGGCACCTCGGGGGGGCCCTGAGCGGCCCCTAAGATCGGGGAGTGTTCGGGAGAGAGTGGTCAGAACCCGAACCGAGCTGGTCGGCCGGGCGGGTTCTGGATTATTGGAGCCTTCGGCGCGGATCTCGCGTGTCGGACGGGCGGCATTTGCGGGGGTAGAGTCGAGGCTCGGGGGATACTGCGATCTCAGCCGGGATGAACCAAGCCGACATGCCCGTTCTCGACGCGATCACGCGGTGGCCGCGCGCCCTGCCGCTGGCGGCGTCGGTTTCGCTTCACGCCGCGGCGCGGCGCGGGCTCTTGGGTCTGCCGGGCGGCGTGCGTGTGCTCGATCGGTTCGATGCGGGCCTGCTCACGCCGCCGGCATCGGGGCATCGGTTCTTCGGCGTGTCGTACGAAGGCGGTCGGGAGATCGAGCCCGCGGTCGGGTCGGCGTCGCCGGGCGATCGCGCGTGGCCGATCGCGTTCGCCGCGGATGCCGAGAGCGCGTGGCGGTTCGAAGATGATGAAGCGGCACCGATCGGGTTGCCGCCGGCGCTGGGTCCGGCGGCACCAGGTCCGATCGAACTCGGCGAGCCCGCGAGCTTCACGGGGCGCGATGCGTTCTGCCGCGCGGTCGAGCGGGCGATCGCGTACGTGCACGCGGGCGATGTGTATCAGGTGAACCTGACGCATCGGTTGTCGATGCCGTTCGTCGGCGAGCCGCGGGATCTGTTTGCGGCGCTCGCGCGCGAGGCCGAGCCGGCGCACGGGTTCTATGTCGAGCTGCCTTCGGGCGCGGCCGTCTGCTCGGTGAGCCCGGAGCTGTTCCTTCGACACGACGCGGCGTCGCGGGCGATCTCGACCGAGCCCATGAAGGGCACACGGCCCGCGACGGGCGACGCGGCCGAGCTGTTTGGAGCTGCCAAGGACCGGGCCGAGCTGGCGATGATCGTGGATCTGATGCGGAATGATCTTGGGCGCACCGCGGCGTTCGGCTCGGTGTGTGTGGACGTGCCGCGGAAGGTCGAGCTGCACGGCAACGCGGTGCACCAGGCGACCGCGACGATCTCGGCGAAGCTCCGCGATGAACTCTTGTTCGGCGATGCACTCGTGGCGGCGTTCCCGCCCGGCTCGGTGACGGGCGCTCCGAAGATCCGCGCGATGCAGATCATCGACGAGCTCGAGCCGGTTCGGCGGCATCTCTACTGCGGCACGCTCGGCGTGATCGATGCCAGCGGTGACGCGAGCTGCTCTGTTGCGATCCGCACGGCGCTGGTCTCGCCGCCGAACGCCGAGGGCGTGCGGACGGTGGACTACCACGTCGGCTGCGGCATCGTTGCTGATTCGGACCCCGAGGCCGAGTGGCAGGAATCGCTCGACAAGGCCGAGGTGTTGCGGCGGGTTGTGCAGCGGTCGCGCGCGAAGGTGATGGCGTGAGGGGGCCTCGGATCCGATCGGACGTCGTGGACGGCTACGTCCTGCGCGGCGGCGCGACGCCTGAACTGCTGCAGATGCGGCGGACGGGCGTCGTGCTCAACCAGACCTGGCAGCCCGTGATGGGGCACGTCGAGGATGGGGAGTCGTCGATCGACTGTCTGTGGCGCGAGCTCTCAGAAGAGTGCAGCCTCGATCGAAAGGTCGTCGTCGGCGCGTGGGCGCTCGAGCAGGTGCACCCGTACTACCTCGCGGTCCGCGACGAGATCGTGATGTCGCCGCGGTTCCTGGTCGAGGTCGAGTCGGGCTGGGAGCCGGTCCTGAACCATGAGCACGATGCGCACCGGTGGGTGCCGCTCGCGGACGCCGAGGCGTCGTTCATGTGGCCCGGGCAGCACGGTGTGATCGCGGAGATCCGAGGACTCCGATCACCGGGCTCGCTGAGCGAGCAGGCGCTGCGGATTCTGTGACCGCCTCGGGCCAGGGCGCGATGACGCGCTGGTTTGTGGCGCCCAACGTATCCAGCGCGTCCAGTGCATCCAACGCATCCAACATGGGCCCGGGTGACATCGTCCCGATTACCAGCGGTACCGCGCCGTCATCGGCGACCACCTCGATCGTCAGCTCCGCAAGGGCACGGCGGATGACCCGCTCGTTCTTGCCCGCGTGTGTGATCGCGCAGCGGTCGAAGGGCTGGCGAACCATCTCGCGCGCGAGCGCCCGGCGTGCCGCGGTGAGCCCGGTGAACCGGTCCCAGTGCGCGGGCGTCAGCGGCGTGCGCGGCTGGTCGGCGATCGTGCGTTCCAGTTCGGCGAGCCCACGCTCGAAGCCCGCGACGGCGTTTTCCTTCTCCGCGATTGCGCGGTAGCGCGTGCGGAGGTGCTCGAGCTCGAGTTCCAGCTCGCGCTCGGGTGCCCAGCGCTGCATGACCCAGCCGTTGTTGCGGATGAGCCGCGCGAGGATGAGGTTCATGTCGCGGCCCGCGTCCGCCTTGCGGTGCTCGACGCGGAAGCGGTGATCGAACGCGACGCGGTGCCCGGCGGCGATGAGCTTCGCGGCGAGGTCGTACTCCTCGGCGTAGTAGCCGAAGGACTCGTCGTAGCCGCCGATCTCGGCGAAGACGGCCGCGCGGATCGCGACGCCGCATCCGATCGGGACCTCGGGGAGCCCGCCCGACTCGCGGCGGTTCTGGTTCGGCAGGTGGATGTCGGCCGTGACGGCCGCGACGTCGGGCGGCTGGCTCTCAAGGATCGCGGCGAGGTCGGTGCCGGGGCTCGGCGCGGAGTCGTCGTCGAGCAGCACGAGCCAGTCGTGCTCGCTCGCGAGGTCGAGGTGCTGGATCGCGAGGTTGCGGCCGGCGGCGCCGGCGTTGAAGTCGAGGCGGATGAGGCTCACGAACAGGCCGTTGGGCAGGCGCGAGGGCGTGACGGCGGGGGATGCGCTGTTGTTGTCGATCACGAGCACGCCGCTGTGCTCGGGGACGCGGAGGCGACCGAGGGCGTCGAGCGTGCGCGCGAGGTCCGAGGGCCGGTCGCGCGTGGGGAAGACGAAGCCGATCGCGCCGGTTGCGTCGGTCGCGTTGGTCGCTCCGGTCATCGAGCGGTCCATGAAACGATCCATCAGACAGCTTCCTTCTGGGTGTCGTTCGGCTTGGGCAGCTCGACGCGCCGCGTCTCGATCACGCCCGAGCCGGCAAGCGTGAGGTGCGCGCTCGCGATGCGTGTGAGTTCGCGGCGGACGGCGGCGGTCTCGATCGGGTCGTTGCCGAGCTTGCGGCTCTGGATCGCCGCGGCCGCGGAGCCGAGGTAGACGGCCTGCAGCAGATCGCCGCCCGCGGCGAGCGCGAGCGTCGCGGTCGCGAGCAGGGCGTCGCCGCAGCCGAGCGGGTCGGCGGCGTGCGGCGTCATCGCGGGGACGTGCTCCGATCGAAGCTTCGAGGTGTGATCGCCCGCGGGGCTGGGCTTCGCTTCCGCGCCGCGGCGGGGCTCGAACGCGATCAGTCCTTCGGGGCCCATCGTGACCGCCGCGGCTCTTGAGCCGGTCTGGTCGAGCAGTCGGTAGGTCACGTTCGCGAGCCCGCCCGCGTAGTCACCGATCGCGTCGCGGAGCTCTGTCTCGGAGGGCGTGAGCAGGTCCATGCGACGCATCGCAAGCAGGCTCGCGCGGCGGCCCGAGATATCGCCCGCGAGCGTGCCGACGCGTGTGCGCAGCCTGGCGCACAGATCACTGATCAGCGCGGGCGTCAGCAGCCCGAGCCCGAAGTCGGCGACGATCGCGGCGTCCGCGCCCTCCTGACCCGCCGAGTCGATCGCGAGATCAACCAGACGCCTGCGGCTCGCGGCGTCGAGCGAGGACTCGTTGACCAGGTCGAGCTTCATCACCTTGCTCGCGCCGACAAGGAACCGCTGCTTCTCGGCGACGGGATCGGGCGAGGCAACCGAGCGCACCTCGACACCCTCGGATTCGAGCCGCGCGCGAACGGATCGGCCCACGGCGTCGTCCGGCAGCGATGTCACGAGCACGGGCTTCGCGCCGAGCCCCGCGGCGTGCCGCGCGAGGACGGCGGCGCCGCCGTCGTAGTGCCGCTGCTCGAGCGGGCGCAGCGTCATCATCGGATGCTCGCCCGCGATCTCGGGGCGGTCGCAGAAGACATAGGTATCGCGGATGACCTCGCCCACGATGACCAGCCGCTTGCCGCGTACGCCGGCGAGCACGTGCCCCGGTGTGTTGCCCGAGAGGCGCGGGTCGGCGGTGAGCTGGCAGAAGCGACGGTGATACGGATCGACCGATTCGGCCATCGCGGCGATCAGCGCGGTCGAGCTGAAGACAACGTCGCCCGAGCTGTAAAGCACGCGCCCGCCGTGCCGCTCGACGGTGTCGCGTTCGGCGACGAACCGCGGGTCATTCGACGACTCGTACTCGCGACCCTTGACGTAGATGTCGGGGCGGACCGCCTCGAGCAGCTCGGCCGCGGTCGCGTGCTGGTCGATGTGGACCCAGTCCACGCAGTCGAGCTCGGCGAGGTTCTCGGCGCGGAGCTCCTGCGGGATCAGCGGGCGTCCCGCCCCCTTGGCGATGTCCGAATCGCCCGTGATCGAGACAAGCAGAATGTCACCCTGGCTCCGCGCGTGGCGGAGGTGCCGGACGTGGCCCGGGTGGACGATGTCGAAGCAGCCGTGGCAATGGATCAGCCGCCGGCCCTCTGCCGCCGCCTCGGCGCGGAGACGCCGGAGCGTCTCAAGCGAGAGGATCTTGCGGGTCGGTTCTGTTGCGCGGGCGGGTGCCATGGTTGGGGGGGCTATCGGCGAGGGGCCCCCGCCCGGGCGAGTTCCGGGCGTGGGGTCACGGGCGGTTGCCGATTCTGCTGGATCTGCGGGCGGCCGAAGCCGATGGCCCGGTTGGAGTTCCGCCGCGTGCGTATTCAGGCGGAGCGGACTGGGAGTCATGACCGTAGCCGACGCCCTCATTCTGACGTTCCCGCGTTCGTCGAGTCTCGACGTGTGGGAGAGGCTCGGTCGCCTTCCGCGCGAAGCGCACCTGCTGCGCGGTCTCGCCGACCACTACAAGAAGGTGGTGCTCGTCAGCCGCAACGGCGGTTCGCTCGACGCGATCCGCGCGGCCGCCGGCTCACCCCAGGCGGACCAGATCGAACTCGTCAGCTTCGGCGAAGAAGACCCGCTCGTCGGCCCCCGCGCAAGCATGGCCGACCGCGTGCTCGCGCGGCTCCGCGACGCGAAGTCCGCGGTCGTGCAGACCTACGAGCTGGGCGACGCCGGGATCGCCGAGTCGCTCGCCGGGCAGCTGCGGCGTTCGGGTCTCGCGACCGCGCTTGTCGCGCGCGGCGGCTTCCTGCCCAGCCGCGTGCTGTCGTACCGCTACGGCCCGCACTCCGCGCAGGCGGTCGAGGCGGGCCTGCAGGAGCGGGGCATCTGCACCTCGGCGCAGCTCGTCGTGGGCGGCTCTGGCCCGATGCTCGATGACATCTGCTGGCGCTTCGGTGTCAATCCTGATCGCACACGGCTCGTCCGGAACTTCGTGCCGGCAGACGTCGAGCCTGTTGCGACGACAGAGCGCGACGCCGACATGATCTTCTCATGGGGTGAGCTCGCGATCTCGAGCCGGTACGACGTCGTGATCGACGCGGTGCGCGCGCTGCCCGCCGACATGAAATCGAAGGTCCGCCTCGTGCTCGCGGGCGACGGCCCGGCGCGGCCCGACCTCGAGCAGCAGGCCGCCGACGCGGAGATCCAAGCCGAGTTCTTGGGCGAGATCGGCTACGAGGAGTTCGTCGAGCGCAGCCTCAAGTGCGCGATCTATGTCCACGCCGCGGTGCACAACCCCGAGCCGCTCGGCGTGCTCGAGGCGATGGCGAACGGCGCGGCGGTGGTCGTTGCTGATACGCCCGGCGCGGACGAGCTGATCGAGAACGGCGTGACAGGTGTCCGCGTGCCGGGCACGGCGGACTCGATGACCTACGCGATCGCGGGGATGCTGCCCGACGAGGACTGGCGCTCGATGATCGGTCAGTGCGCCGCGCAGCGCGTGCGCTCGCGGTGCAGCATCGAGACGGTGCTCGCCGGGCTGATCGCCGCGCACCGGGATGCGCTCGCGGAGACCAAGGCGCAGGGATCGCAGCTGATGGCGGGATGATCGGACGGGCTGCCACCGACAGCAGGCCGGCGGCGACGCGGCTCGCTGTTCTTCGAAGAACGGTTCGATAGCGTCACCGGCAACGGAGCGTGCCGGTCACCACGGAGGGTGTCGCCATGGTTCTCGGACTCACAAGAGAAGAAGAGCGTCGCGTCCACGAACGGATCGGCGCGCAGCTGTCCTGCAAGCTGCTGCCGCAGGGCGGCGCGAAGTACCTGCCCGGCAAAACAACCAACGTCTCCGCGGGCGGGGCGCAGATCCGTGTGATGACCAGCCGACCGCTCAAGAACGGCGACAAGCTCTCGGTCGCGGTGAGCTGGGAATCTGAGGCAATCCTCTCCAAGCGGGGTCTCTCGGCCGCGACGGTTGTGCGTTCGGGGCCTGTCGGGTCCGGCGAGCAAACCGTCGCGCTGCGGTTCGAGCAGGCCCAGAAGTCCGCCACGATCGGTGTCCGCGCATCGGCCGCGAAGCGCGGCCGCACCGCCGCCTGACCATTGCCTGAACGCCCTTGGGCCCGGGCCGCGATCCCCGTCCCAACCGCTTCCTACCGTTGACCACGGAAGGAGACCGCGGACCCGTGCTGATCTGGCAGCCCTCGCTCCCCGAGCGTTACACCAAGGCGAACACTGACGAGCTCGCGGCCGCGATCGTCGATCGCCGCGCGCGGCTCGGCGACAAGCTCTTCATCCTCGGTCACCACTACCAGGTCGATGATGTCATCCAGCACGCCGACGTCACGGGTGACTCCCTCAAGCTGAGCCAGATCGCCGCGAAGGTCGCGACCGAGCGGCGCGTCGAGCACGTCGTGTTCTGCGGCGTGCACTTCATGGCCGAGACGGCCGACATGCTCACGCCCGAGTCGGTCGAGGTCATCCTGCCCGATCTGTCGGCCGGCTGCTCGATGGCGGACATGGCCGCCTACGACGACACCGTCGAAGCGTGGGAACTGATCCACAAGGCGCTCAACGACCAGCACCATGGATCCGAAGACGAGGGATGGAACGGGCGCGTGGTGCCGATTACGTACGTGAACTCGTCGGCCGCCATCAAGGCGTTCGTCGGCTCGCACGGAGGCGCCTGCTGCACCAGCTCCAACGCCGACGTCGTGTTTGAGTGGGCGATGAACGGCGGCACCGAGCCCCGCAAGCCCGGCGAAGAGATCAAGATCCTCTTCCTGCCCGATCAGCACCTGGGTCGCAACACCGCCAGGAAGTACGGCATCGACGTCGATGAGCGCTCGGGCCTCTACGACCCCAAGCTCACCACGCAGGGTCTCGGTATCGGTGGCATGACGGCCGAGCGTGTCGCGAAGTCCGACGTGATCCTGTGGGCGGGCCACTGCTCGGTGCACAAGCTCTTCCGCCCCGAGCACTGCGACCACCTCCGCGCGACCGACCCCGACCGCACGATCCTGGTCCACCCCGAGTGCTCGCGCGAGGTCGTGGACAAGGCAGACCTCGCGGGCTCGACCGAGTACATCATCAGGACGCTCGAGGCCGCCGAGCCCGGGACCAAGTGGGCCGTCGGCACCGAGCACAACCTTGTCAACCGCATGAAGCGCGTCATGGCCGACCGCGGCGTGGACGTCCAGATCCTGTCCGACTGCCAGTGCCTGTGCACAACGATGTACCGCATCGACGAGCCGCACCTGCTCTGGATCCTTGACGGCCTGTGCGGCATCGATGCCGAGGGCAACGAGACCGACGCCGAGGTCCGCAACGTCATCCGCGTCCCGCGGGAAGTCCGCGAGCCCGCGGTGCTGGCGCTCGATCGGATGCTGGATCTGGTCGCGGCGCCGGCGACGGTGGACTGACGCGCCGCGAGGCCGGAGCTCACATCTTGAACCGCGACACCAGCGTCGAGAGCGCTTCTGTCTTCTCGGCAAGAGACTGCGCCACGCTGGCGGCCCGCTCGGACGTCTGAGCCGTTTCGCCCGTGATCCGGTTGATGCGATCAACGGATTCCCGGATCGACGACGCCTGCTCGGTCTGCTCGGTGGTCGCGGAGGCAACCGAGCCGACCAGCTCACGGACTTGGTGGCCCGATTCGACGATCATCGAGAGGTTCTCGCTCGCCTCACCCGCCCGCTCGACACCCGAGCGAACCTTGCTCGTGCCGTCCTCGATGCGGGTCACGGCGTCGGAGACGCCCGTGCGGATCGCCTCGATCGATCCGCCGATCTCGCTCGTCGCCGCGGTGGTGCGGTCGGCGAGCTTGCGGACCTCGTCGGCGACGACCGCGAAGCCCCGCCCGTGCTCGCCCGCGCGGGCAGCTTCAATAGCGGCGTTGAGCGCGAGCAGGTTGGTCTGCTCGGCGATGTCGTTGATCGTCACGACAATCTCGCCGATCTGCTCCGACTGCTTCCCGAGCCCGTCGATCGACTGCGCGGCCGCGCCGACGGACTGCTCGATCTCCTGCATCTCGGCGATCGTTGACTGCACGACGCGGCCGCCGTTCTCGGCAAGCTCGCCCGACTTCGCGGCCGCGTTGTTCGCGCTGCTGGTCCTGTCCGCGACCTCGCCGAGCGAGCCGGTCATCGCCTCCACCGCCCGCCGGACATCCTCCATCTCGCCCGACTGTTCGCCGATACTGCGTGCGAGAACGCCGCTCGACTCGGTGATTTCTCCCGTGCTGCGGCGGACTTCGGTGACGGCAGACGCGACGTCAGAGATCAGTGCCCGCAGCGTGGCGGTCATCCGGTCGGTGATCCTCGAGAGCTCGCCGAGTTCACCCTTTGCGGCTGAGTTCTCCGGTTCTGCCGTGAGGTCGCCCTCGCTGACGTTGCGGAGCACCGAGAGGATCTTCGCGATCGGCCGTGTCAGACCTCGCGTAATCACAATTGCCACACCGGAACCGATCAGCAGCGCAACCACAGAGAGTGCAACCGTGAGCGTCTTGAGCGTCGCTGTCTGTGTCCGCGCTGCCGCGGTCTGCTGCTGATTGAAGGATTCCTCGTAGTCGATGTACTCGTTGATCTCGCCCAGCCATCGCGTAAAGAGAGGGCGAGCCTGTTCCATGAGGATCTTCTTCGCCTCTGCCATCTTGTGCTCATGGCGGAGCGCGATCGTTTGCTCGATGAGCGGCAGCGTCTCCTGCTCGGTGAGCTGGATACGCGACAGAATCTCTCGTTCGGTCTCATTCGATCCGTTCGGAGCACTCATGAGCCGATCGAGTTCTGCCGCCGCGACGTTGTAGTTCTCAGTGAGATCCTCGATCTCCCGCAGCACGGGCGGGAGTTGATCATCGTCCTCAAAGAGCACCACATCGCGGAGCGAGATTGCTCGGTCGTGCACGCTGCCGCGGAAGTTGATGGCCTGCCGCTGCTTCTTGATGATCTCCTCGTTCGGGAGGCTGGATTCGACAGCCGTGACCGCACCAACGCCGAGGCCGGCGATGCCGAGAAGGAAGACAAGAAGAAGTGCAAAGCCGATGCCGAGTTGCTGTCCGATCGGGCGGTTGCCGAGAATGCTCATCGCGTGTGTCCTCATGCGGAGTACCGGGTCGGCCTCGGGCGTCGCGTGCCCTCAGATCCAGCGGACAAAAACATCACTACTGCGATGTTGGCATTCGAGCAAACAGAAATGCTGACCCGAAGTCATGCGATCTTCATATGGGGATTACAGGGTCCGTACCCGGAACCGGCGACGGAACGTCACAAACGCGCGCTCAGCCCTCGCTCTCGCTGTCGGAGCCTCCGCCCTCGCCGTCGCTTGACCTCCGCCGGCGTCGCCGGCGGCGCTTCTTCTTGGGTGCTGCGTCCGATGACTCGCCCGCGGGCGGCTTCGGTTGCGCATCCTCGCGCGGCTGCTCGTTCCCGCTCTCTGATCCGTCCGCGGGCTTCTTGCGCCGCCGCTTGCGGCGCTTCTTCTTTGCCGGCGCGTCCGGCTCGGCTGTGATCTCCGGGGCCGCTTCGGGCGTCGCCGCATCCGGCGTACCCGCCGATGAAGCGTCGCCCTCGGCCTTCTTCCGCCGCCGCTTCTTCTTCCGCCGCGGCCGATCGTCGCTCTCGTCGCGGCGCGGTTCTTCGACCGGCTTGGGCTTGCGCTTCGGCGCGAGGCCGGGCTCGGTGAGTTCCTCGACCGGGATCGCGACACGCTCGCGGGTGTCGTCAAGCTCGACCAGCGCGAGCTGCGTGAGGATCTGCGTATCGACGACGATGCCGTCGCCCTCTGGCGTGCCCACCTTGCTCTTGCGGCGGGGGAGCCTCTTGCGCAGTTCCTCGTAGGTCTCGTCCTCGTAGCGCAGGCAGCACATGAGCCGCCCGCAGCGGCCCGAGATCTTGAGCGGGTCGAGCGTTGCTTTCTGCACCTTCGCCGACCGCATTGAGATCGGCTTGAGCACCTTCAGGAAGTTCTTGCAGCAGCAGTACTGCCCGCAGCGCTCGTAGTCCGCGGTGATGCGCGCCTCGTCGCGGGCGCCGACGTGCCGCAGATCGACGCGGATGTGGAACTCGGCCTGCAACGCCGCGTGCAGCTCGCGCGTCTCGAGCCGGTCCTCGGAGGTGAAGTAGATCGTGAGCCGCTCGCCGCCGATGATCGGCTCGGCGTCCACGATCTTCGCGTGCGGCAGCAGCCGCTCGGCGAGCTTCTTCGCGGTCGTGCGGATGCCGTGGCGTGACTGCTCGAGCCGCGCCTGTTCGTCGAGGTCTTCGCCCGTCGCGATGCGCAGCACCTTGCCGTCGGTGCGGAAGGGGTACTGCCTGCCGCCCGAGTTGTCGATGTACTGCAGCATCTCCTTGCGGCTGACGCTCTTGGAGCAGCCCGAGTTGGGGCATGTGCTGGTGAGCATCTCGCCGATCTCGACGCCGCGGTGCGTGCGGACGACGAGCTTGGAGCCGCAGCCCGGGACGGTCTCGCCCTCGTAGGGGAACTCGCCCACGAGCTTCATGACACCGAAGCGGACGACGAGCGTCTTGGGCGCCTTGAGCCGCTTGTAGACCGCGCGGTCGTCGGCGCTTAAGCGTTCGATCTCGGAATCGGAGGCGCCGGCTTCGCGCAGCTTCTCCGCGTTGCGCTCGATGCGCAGCGTGTCGAGGTCTTCCTCGAACTGGGGCAGCGGGTGGATCGGCACGGCGCGGGCAGACGGCTTAGCGGCCGAACGCCTGGGCGCGGGCAGCAGAGAACAGCTGCGGCAGCGCCTGGCGGTCGATCAGATTGATGCCCGCGCTGCCGCTCCCGACGATGCCGGTGTGGCGGTACACGAGCAGGTTCTGTGAGTTGTTGTCCACGATATACAGAACTTCCTCGCCGTCGGTGCTGAGCGTGGTCATCGCGGTGTACATCCCGTCCTTCTGGGTCATGTCCGCGCTCGCGGGCGACGGGCTGCCGAGGAAGAGGTTGAACGCGAGGACGGCGACGACACCGGCGAGGAAGCCGGTCGTGAGCGTGCGGGCGCGGCTTGTGACGGTGCTTGACATGGTGGTGCTCCTGAGTCTGGTGCGAAAGCGATGAAGAAGAACGAGAAGCCTCAGCGGCCGGTCGGCGCCGTGAGGTCGTTGGCGAGGCTGCGGTAGCCCAGGCCCTCGAAGCCCGTGTTGCCCTGCTGCCAGCGGAGCAGCACCATGTCGCGGTTGTTCGTGTCAACGACCCAGATGCCGTTGGAGTCACCACGGTTGATCTGCCCGCCCACGAGCAGGTAGTTGCCGGGGCTGCGCGCCGGCTGCTGCTGCGCGCCCGCGAGGTTCGCGAGGCCCAGCCCCGCGGCGGCGAGGAGCAGTCCGATGTTGAGCGGGCTAAGCACGCGCTGCGCGCGGCCGGTGCGGGTCGTGGTGTCTGCAGAATCGGGCATGGTGGGTGCTCCGTGAGGTGGTGTGCGTGTTGCAGTCGAGATGCGTCGTCCCCGAACCCGATCCGCAGCGGCGGACGCGCGGTTTCGCGGGGACCGGTCAAATGCCGGCGGTCAGTCCTGGTGGCCGCGCTTGGTCGGGATCGTCATCGCCCCGATCACCGCGCCCGCGAGCAGGACAAAGACAACGAGCCCCATCAGCCCCGCACCGGACGGATCGTCCGAGGGCGTCGGCGGGCGGACATTGTCGGATTGCTGCGCGACCGCAACGCCGGCGGCCAGAACCGCGGTCGCGGCAGCGGCGAGGCGTGTCGAGGACAGAAACGTCTGATGCTTCGAGCTCATGCCGTGAGGATATCGCCCGCGGCGAGCGAAGGGGGCTTGGCTTCCACAGCGATCCCCGGGCCGGGCGCAGTGCCAGGAGCGGTGCCCGGGGCCGTCTCGAGCGACAGCGGGCGGCTCCGCCGCTCGAAGTCGTCGGCCCGCAGGTGCACCGTCCGCCAACTCGGGCTGCGGGTCACCATCTCGGCCGCGTAGTCGTCGGCCGTGATCATCCGGGGCAGGTACCAGCGCCCGGCGTACGCGAACGCCTCCGCCGGCGGCTCCGCCGAGGGCCGCCGCGGGTCCTCGCGCTCGGGCTCGGCGCAGCAGAAGAGGTACACCAAGCACGCGACAAACGGCTCGCCGAACAGCTTCTGCCACGTCCGGAGCGCGTGGATATCGCCCAGCGTGGCCCAGGAATCCGTGCGCCACCGGGGTTCCGCGGCCGGGCTGGGCGTCTCCCCGATCGCGGCTTTCTTCTTGGGCGCGGCGAGCTTGCGGCCCTTCACCTCGACCAGCAGGTGCCGGGATTCGCCGTAGATCACCAGATCAAACGACTTGAGCGTCACCGGCGGCCCACCCGAGGCAGGCCGCACGCTCAGGTCGGGCTTGGGGGGCAGGATCGCCCGCCTGGCCTCGTCCACGCGGATAAACGCGACCCCGCGCTCATCGAGCCAGGTGTCCAGCGCCGCGTCATAGTGCGACCGGCGACGGGCCTTCGCGGCGTTCGAGGACTCAGCCATGAACGGAGTATAACCGGGTTGCGATCGGAATCTGAAAGGATTCCCGCAAGAGGCAGAGCCGAGTCAGGGCTGGAGGTCCCGCATGATCCCCTCGGAGGCGAACGCCTCGAGCAGGTCGGCTTCCGACCGCTTGTACAGCTCGAACGCCCGGCCCAACTCGGATTGCAGCGCGGCGAGTTGCTCGGGGTTGGTCGCCGTCGGGCTGCGGCCGGCCGCGGCGATCGCGGTCTCGAGCGAGGCGCTGGCGGCCCGGAGATCCGATACCGAGCGGGCGTAGGCACGGGCCGCGCCGTAGAGCAGCTCGCGGCGTTCCTCGGCCTTGCCGGGCCGCTGCAGCAGCCGCCACGGCGCGGCCTGCACCTCATCGAAGAACTGCACCGCCTGCGACGAGACGAGCCGCACATTCGCGGCCGTCCGATTCAGCTCGGGCTCGACCTCGCGGAGCGTCTGCGTGATCTCGCGGACAAAGCCGTCCGCGCCGCGGGCGGCCGCCCCGCCGTCGGCGAGCAGCGCCTCGAGCCGCGCGAGCGAGTCGGTGTTGATCCGATCCGTGATCGACTCCGCGTTGGCGACCGTGCCCTCGATCCCCGGGCGGATCGATTCGAACATCTCGCGGCCGTCGGTGATGAAGCCGTTGGCGTTGTCGATCACGCGGCGGACCTCGTCGAATCGGCTCCGCGCGCCGGTGAGCACGCCCTGGGTCTCTTCAAACAGATCGGGCAGCCCCTCGGTGAAGCCGCGGACATCCGCCAGCGACGCGTCGATCGCGTCGAGGATCGGTAATGAACGCTCGTCGATCCGCGTCGAGACGCGGCTCAGCGCCGAGAGCGTCGAGGCGAGGTCGCCCGCGCCCTGGTCGGCGTACGGCTCGAACGCCCCGAGGATCGAGCCGAGCTGATCCGTGATCCGGTCCGCGCCGGTCAGCACCGCGCCGAAGTCCTGCGCGGGTGTGCCGTTGAGCACGGTGTCCTCGCCCGCGAGCACCGCGTTGACGGCTGTGCCGTCCGCGGCGAGCGTTGGGCCCCCCGGGTCCTTGATGACGATCGAGCTGAGCGAGCCCAGCAGCGGGGTCGCGACGCGGATGTCGGCGTTGTCGTACAGCGCCATCCGTGAGGGGATCGCGATCTCGACAATCATGCCCACCGCGAGATCGCGGTCGGCGTCGCCCCCCGCGGGCTCGTACTCGGGACGCAGCGCCGCGACGCGGCCGATCTCGTAGCCCGCCAGCGTCACGGGCGAATCGGGTTTCACGCCCGCGACACCCTGCGCCAGCGCAAACCGCACCGCGTACGTGCGCGTGGTCTTGAGCCGCGACGCGGCGTCGGTGAGCGTGAAGCTGATCAGCACCGCGCCGACGATGCCCGCGATCAGGAAGGTGCCGGCGAGCAGGTTCGTGCGTGCGCTGCGGGTGGCGGCCATATGCCCGACACCTTACTTCAACCGAGCCGCGTCCGCGCGGATCCTCGCGCAAAGTTGAGACAGGCTTCCAGTCTGATGGAACAAGGGTGGGACGGGCTTCCAGCCCGTCTCGTCCAACTGGTCAGCCTTCCCACGGACGGGCAGGATGCCCGTCCCACGCTGGTCCGAGCGATCACCCCCGCGTGGACCGCACCGCCGGCATCGAGATCGCCCCCGAGGGTTTGAGCAGCGCCGTCTCGTACGCGTCCGAGTCGCGGCGGCTATTCAGCGGGCCGTGGGCGTCGCCCCGCAGGAACTGCCGGATCAGCGCCTGGTCGTGCTCCATCGACTCCGCCTGCTCGTCCGGCGTGTCGCGGAGCCGCTCGTACCACTCCCGCTTCTCGACCGCCAGAATCCGGCCCTTGTCGAGCATCGCCATCCGGTCGGCGATGGTGAACGCCGAGTCCATCTCGTGCGTCACAACGACCGAGGTCACGCCCAGCTTCTTCGAGAGATCGACCATGAGCTGATCGATCTGCGCGCTGGTCACCGGGTCGAGGCCCGCCGAGGGCTCGTCGTAGAACAGGATCTTCGGGTCGAGCGCTAGCGCTCGGGCGAGGCCCGCGCGTTTCTTCATGCCGCCCGAGATCTGCGCGGGGAACTTGTCCGCGTGCTCGCGGAGCCCGACGAGCTCGAGCTTGATCTGCACCTGGATATCGATGATGTCGGGATCGAGGTCGGTGTGCTCGCGGAGCGGGAGCGCGACGTTCTCCGCCACGGTCATCGATTGGAACAGCGCGCCCGACTGGAAGAGGATCCCGATCTGCTTGCGGACACCGTTGAGCTCGTCCTCGTTCATCGTGCAGATGTTGTGCCCGAAGAGCTCGATCGAGCCCTCGGTGGTCGGGAACGAGCCGATCATCAGGCGCAGCGTCGTGCTCTTGCCCGAGCCCGAGCCGCCCATGACGACCATCGTCTCGCCCTGGTGCACGTCGAGGTTGACGTCCCGCAGCACGGTCTGCGTGCCGAAGACCTTCTTCACGCCCCGGAGCTGGATGACCGTGGGGGTGTCGGGCGCGCTGGGGGTGGGGGAGTCGTCCATGGGCTCGATTCAGACCGGCGGGTCACCCGCGGGCGGCTCCGCCGGTGGATCAGCAGCCGGATCGCCGCCGCCGCCCGGCGCATCCGGCGCGGCGTCCGGCTCCGGCGGTGTCGCGTTCGGCAGCGGCTGCGCCCGCGCGGCGTTGGGCTGCGGCGGGTCGATCAGCCAGATCAATGAGCCATCCGGGAGCTCCGCCAGCACGTTCACGATGCCCGGCAGACTGCCCGGCCCCCCGGACTGCACATCCGCGATCACCGCGATCACCGGCGCGCCGTTCGCAAACTTGATCGGCACCGGGATCATCGCGTACTGACCAGTCTGCGGGTAGAACTGCTGCGCGGTCTGGAAGCCCGGCTGGTTCTGCTGGTTGCTCATCGTCTCGACGAACGTGCCGAAGTACTCGGCCGCGCCCTGCGGCAGGCCGACGTACGCGCCGTACGCCTGCTCGAGCTGATCGCCGAACGCGAGGATCTGCTCGTCGGTGATGACCTGCTCGGTCGCCGGCGCAAGCACGCTCCGGGCCGACGCGACATCGTCGTTGACCGAGTGCTCGACCACGACACCGAACTCGGCGGCCTTGCTGATGCCCTCGTTGATCGCCAGCCCGATGCCGAGCCAGCCGAAGGTCACCAGCGCACCGATGATGATGCCGGCGATTGCGAGGCCCTTGCCGCCCACGCGGCCGCGCGAGCTCGAGATACCGACGATCGCGCCGACGCCCAGCCCCGAGCCGATCAGCCCGAGACCGGGGATGCAGCAGACGAGGCTCGAGACGAGCGAGAGGATCGCGAGGATGCTGGTGCGGTCGGGCTCATCGGGGATCCCGAAAGGATCCCCGCCGACCGAGCCGCCCTGAAAGGTGTTCTCTGCCATGATGACCGGATCCTACAGGCTGGGGCCCACACCGGTGCGACGTGGGCCGGATCGTGTCTAAAGACCGAGCCCCCCGACCCGCGCGACCGCGTCGCGCACGACCTCGATCGCCCCGTCGATCTCGGCCTCGGTCGTGAACCTCGAGAGACTGAATCGGATCGAGCCGTGCGCGATTTCGGGCGCGATCCCCATCGCCAGCAGCACGGGCGAGGGATCGAGCGATCCCGAGCTGCACGCCGCCCCGGCCGAGGCGCACAAACCCCGCTCCGACATCGCGAGCAGCAGGACTTCGGCTTCGAGCCGGGGAAACCCGATGTTTGTCGTGTTCCACAGCCTCGCGCCGGGCTCGGCAGGCCCGTTCACGACCGCCCCGGGGCAGGCCTCAAGGACCGCCCGCTCGAACCGGTATCGGAGTTCCGCGAGCCGTTCCCGCTCGGCGGAATCCGCGAGCCACGCCGCCGCCGCCTTCGCCGCCGCCCCGAACCCCGCGATGCCCGGCACGTTCTCCGTCCCGCCCCGGCGTCCCAGCTCCTGCGCGCCGTGGATCACGGGCCGCATCCGGATGCCGCGCCGTGCCGCGAGCACGCCGACGCCCTTGGGCCCGTGCAGCTTGTGAGCCGAGCAGGTCAGGAGATCAAACGGCGCTTCCTTATCCACCGGCATCTTGCCGACCCACTGCGTGCCGTCGCAGTGGAAGGGCACGCCCGCGGCCCGGCACGCGCCGTGGATCTCCGCGATCGGCTGGATGGTCCCCGTCTCGTTGTTCGCCCACTGCACGCTGACCAGACCCACGTCGTGAGACGACAGCAGCGCGGGCAGCGCCTCCGCATCGACGACGCCGCCTTCCGAGAGCGGCAGCTTCAGCACCTCGACGCCCTCAAACGCGAGCGCGGCCGCGAGGTCGCGCACGGCCGCGTGCTCGGCGTCATCGGTGACCAGCACCCGCCGCCCGGACGCCGCGAGCACGCCGCGGATCGCGAAGTCGATTGACTCGGTGCCGCTTGCGGTGAACACGATCTCGCGGGGCGTCATGCCGAGCAGCGCCGCGACGTCCTGCCGCGCCAGTTCGACGACCCGCCGGGCGGCCTGCCCGGCGCGGTGCACGCTCGATGGGTTCGCCCAGTCGGTCTCGAAGGCCGCGCGGACGGCCTCGATCACCTCGGGCAGCGGGGGTGTCGTCGAGTTGTGATCGAGGTAGATCACACCGGATTGAATGCGCTTCGAACGGCTAGCTCGACTTGGGACGCCGACCGAGCAGCGCGACGCCCAGCACCTGCTGCACGTGCACGCCGCCCGCGTCCATGCCCTGGTCCTCGATCTCCATCGCGCTGAGGACGCCGTAGCCCATGCCGACGTGGATCAGCAGCCACGCGACCACCTCGGGGCTGAACCGGTCCGGCACGCGGCCCGACTCCATCGCGTCGGCAAGCTCGGTCGCGATGAACTCGTGCAGCGAGCGGATGTGCTGCTCGAGCGCCTTGCGGATCACAGGATCGTCGGTCTCGCTGATCGCCTGCAGGATCACGCGGTAGGCAGACCGCCCCGATTCGGTGACCATCGGGTTATCGCCGAGCAGCAATTTCAGCCGTGCGGCGGGATCGCTCGACCGCGCGAGGTCCTGCTCCCACTGCTGCAGGGTTTCCTTGCCCGTCCGCTCGATCAGCGCGACGAACAGGTCGCGCTTGGACTTGAAGTGCCGGTAGATGATCGGCTCGGTGACGCCGGCCGCCTTCGCGAGCTGCGAGGTCGTCGCGCGGGCATAGCCGTGGGCCGCGAACAGCTCCGCGGCCGTGTCCAGCAGCTGCGCTCGCCTCTTCGCGGCCGGCAGACGGCTCAACGCGATGCTCCCAAGCAGATGACGTCGCCCGGTCCGAATCGCCCGGCCCGCACGCTCGGGCCCAGCATACCGCACCAAGTTAGTCGTTCGAAACTTCTGCTTCGGGTGTTGCACCGCCCGGGGTTGAATCGGACCCGGCGGTTCCGTTCCGCACCGGCACGGGCACCGGGTCCCACCCGCCCCGGCAGAAGGGCTGGCACCGCAAGATCCGCCACGCCGTCAGCGCCGTCCCGCGGATCGGCCCGTGGAGCCGGTACGCCTCCAGCCCGTAGCAGCTGCACGTCGGGATGTGACGGCAGTGCCCGCCGATGAAGGGCGAGAGCGTCAGCCGGTAGAGATGGATCAGCCCCACGAACGGCAGCGCGAGCACGCGCCCGACCGGGCTGACCGGCGACTCGATCGGCATCCTTTCGCACGGACGGCTCACGCCTCAGCGTCCTTCCGCGCCCGCTTCCGCGCCTCGCGGTCCGCCCGCTCCGCGGCGGACACCAGCCACCGCCGGTAGTCCGCAAGCGCCGCGACCTCATGAGGCCGGACGTTGACGACAAGGTCGTACGCGCCGGATTCCGCTTCGGGCAGGTTGGGCAGTTCATGCCGGAACGCCTCGCGGAGCAGCCGCTTGATCCGGTTCCGCTTGACGGCATTCCCGACCTTGCGCCCGACCGAGAGCCCGAGCCGGTGCTCGGTGTGCTCGGTCGGGCGCGCGAAGATCACCAGGGGCCCGGCGTTCTTGCGGAG
Source organism: Planctomycetota bacterium (assembly GCA_038746265.1). Lineage (GTDB taxonomy): Bacteria > Planctomycetota > Phycisphaerae > Phycisphaerales > UBA1924 > JBCBKP01. Next base: position 5,312 of record JBCDKU010000001.1, on the reverse strand, counting down.
CTTGCCGCGGTAGGCAGCCCGGTAGTCCAGATCGTGCGAGACCCGGTGCCGCGCGCGGAAGAGCAGTCGTCTGCGAAGGGTCTCGTCCGCCGCGCGGGTCATCCCGGATCGTTGGCGTCGCCGAACGTCGGCAGCAGCCCGAAGAGCAGCGCGAGCGCCCCGACCAGCGCGACCCAGAGCCGCGTCCGCTGCCCCGTCGCGAGCCGTGCGAGCGTGGAGTCGAGCGTGGGCTCGGTCGGCATCTCGGGCGGGCTGGGCTCGAGCGACCACGCGAGCACCAGCTCGGGCTCGGTCGCACGGCCCGGCAGCGGGTTCTCGACGAGCCGGTTCTGGCCATACAGATGGATCTGCATCGCCCGGACCGCCGCGGGCTCGCCGCTCTCGAGGGCCGCGAGCATCGTCCGGTGCTTCTCGAGCCGGTCCACGTGCGTCCGCTCGGCCGCGATCGCCCGGTCCCGTTCGTACTCCGCGACGAGCAGGTCCGCCTGGGCGTCGATCAGAAGCACCGAGGCGATGATCGCGAGCCCCGCGGCCGCGAAACACCACGACGCGACGGGCCCGAGGGGTCGGTGCTCGCGCGGTCGGGGCTGTTCGGGTGGTGCGTCCAAGGCTCGTTTCATCGGCGAGGGGGCTCTCGGGACTCTACCAGAGCCGCCCGGCTCGCTGTGGCTCCGGGGCCAAGTGCAGGGGTAGACTCGGGGCGCATGCGTCAGCGAGTCGTCATCACCGGGCTGGGCCCGGTCAGCAGCGTGGGGTCCGGTCCGGACGAATTCTGGCGGGCGCTCTGCGCCGGCGAGACCAACCTGGGCCGCATCTCCTCCTTCGACCCCTCGGGCTACGAATGCCGCCTCGGCGGCATCGTCGAGGACGTGCCCGTCAAGAAGGCCGTCCCCAAGAGCTACCGCAAAGCAACCAAGGTCATGGCTCGCGACAGCGACCTCGCGGTCGTCTCCGCCCAGATCGCCGCGGCGGACGCGAAGCTCAAAACCCGAGGCAGCGCCGAGACCGAGTTCCAGCCCGCGTCCGAGGACGCCTACGAGGTCAACCTCGATCGGCTCGGCTGCTCGATCGGCGCGGGCCTGCTCGCGGCGGAGACCAACGAGCTGAGCCGGGCGCTCGCGACCGCCGCCGTCGAGGGCGATCACGACACCTTCAGCTACGAGACGTGGGGCGCAGGCGAGGGCGGCGGCGGGGCGATGCAGAATCTGCAGCCGCTCTGGATGCTCAAGTACCTGCCCAACATGCTCGCCTGCCACGTCACGATCATCCACGGCGCACAGGGGCCCAGCAACACCATCCTCTGCTCCGAGTCCAGCGGCCTGCTCTGCCTGGGCGAGTCCGCCCGCATCATCGAGCGGGGCGACGCCGATGCCTGTTTCGCGGGCGGGCTCGAGTCCAAGCTCAACGTCATCAGCCACGCCCGCCAGACCGCCGCCAAACGCCTCGCCTCCACGGGCGATGCCGAAGACGGCGCGCGGGTAACCAAGCCTTACGACCCCGATTCGCCCGGCTCGATCCCGGGCGAGGGCGGCGCGCTCTTCATCACCGAATCGGTCGAGCACGCGACGAGCCGCGATGCCCCGATCTACTGCGAGCTGACGGGCTTCGGCGCGGGCCAATCGGGCGAGCCGCTCTTCCCTAGTCTGTTCGATCCCGAGCACGAGGCGGGCCGCGTCGATCTGGGACTCCGCCGCGCGATCCGCGCGGCCCTCAAGGACGCGGGCATCGAGCCGGGCGAGATCGACGCGCTCGCACCGACCGCGCTGGGCATCCCCGCCGCCGATTCGGCCGAGGCGGGTGCCTTGGCGGATGTCTTCGGCGAGCGTCTGGCCGAGATCCCGCTGATCATGCCGACCACGCAGGCCGGCGCGAGCTCCGCGGGCCATTCCGCGCTCGCCGCCGCCGCCGCCGCGCTGGCGATCAGGCACCAGAAACTCCCCGCGCGGATCAACGCGGGCAACCCCGATCCGCGCCTGTGCGCGGGCCCGGCGGACGCGCAAGACGCGGCTCTGACGCACGTTCTCGTCTGCAGCTCGGGGCTGGGCGGCCAGTGCGCCGCGGCTGTCCTCAAGAAGTTCGACACCTAGCCGAGCCGGCCCGGTTCGCGTGCGAACAATACCGACGAGTTCACGAATCACTTCTCTGACTTCCAGCACACCTCACACGAACGACCCACACACCCAGATTCAGCCCAAACCCAGAGCCCAGATCACGCACCCGATGTTGACCCACCCGCGCCCCCGCGCGCACATCAAGCACTGACCCACACCTACAGGAGCACCACACCATGGCAGGCGACTACTACGAAGAGCGAGGCGGACGAGGCGGCGGCGGCGGATACCGCGGCGGCGGATACCGCGGTGGCGGCGGCGGCCGAGGCGGCGGCGGTGGCTACCGCGGCGGCGGCCGGGGCGGGCACGGAGGCCACCGCGGCGACGACCGCGGCAACTACGGCGGCGAACGCCGGGGCGTCCCGCTCAGCGATCTCGACCCGGCGCTCACCGAGCTGTCCCGCAAGGTCATCGGCTGCGCGATCGAGGTCCACAAGGAACTCGGGCCCGGCTACCCCCGCGCGATCTACGACAAGGCCCTCGCGATCGAGCTCGAAGCCGAGGAGATCGAGTTCAAGACCTCGCACGCCTTCGACGTCGAGTTCGACGAGGAGAAGGTCGGCGAGGTCACCTGCGACTACTTCATCGGCGACCGTTTCATCGTCATGGTGATGGCAGAGCACATCGACATCGGCACGCAGCCGCGCTCCGAGCTGCGAGCACAGCTCCGCGCCGCCGATCTTGAGCTCGGCCTGATCATCAACTTTGGCGAGCGCCGCCTCAAGGACGGCCTCGTCCGCGTCCTCAACCCCGACAAGCTCCGCGAGCTCCGCGGCGAGGACGACGAGGACGAGTACGAAGACGACGACGAGGACGAGGAGTACGAGGACGAGTCGGAAGACGAGGGCGAGGATTCGGACGACTGAGCCGGGTTCGAAGCGCTCTCGGGTACGCTGAAGCACACCGCGATCGGAGGCCCACATGGCATTGGGCAACGGCAGACGCGTCGTCATCACGGGCATGGGCTGGGTCACGCCGCTGGGGTCGGACGTGGACTCGGTCTGGACCAAGCTGCTCGCCGGGCAGACGGGCATCGGCCCGATCTCCCGCTACGACGCCCGCACGTTCGAGACCAACTTCGCCGCCGAGGTGAAGAACTTCGAGCTGTTCGACTTCATGGACGAGGCCTCGAACCGCCACGCGCGGGCGGGGCTCTCGACGCAGTTCGCGCTCGCCGCGGCCGCGCAGGCCTGGCAGCAGTCGGGCCTCGGCGACAAGACCGGCGGCCGCGCCGGTGCCGAAGCCGCGGGCATCGACCCGGATGACGTCGGCATCTACCTCGGCGCGGGCGAGGGCAGCCTCGACTACGACTGCTTCATCCGCTCCAACCTCGCGGGTTACTTCGCCGGTGACGGCCGTGAGGGCGACATGGTGAAGTTCGCCGAGGTCGCGATGGAGCGGATCAACGCCGCCAACGAGGTCGAGCAGGAGCCCAACCTCACCGTCGCGCACCTCGCGACCGCCTTCGGTGCACGCGGCCCCTCGATGAACTGCATGACCGCCTGCGCCGCCTCGACGCAAGCGGTCGGCGAGGCCACCGAGATCATCAAGCGGGTCGACGCCGACGTCATGCTCGCGGGCGGCGCCCACAGCATGATCCACCTGCTCGGCATGACCGGCTTCGCGCGGCTCACCGCGATGTCCGCCCGCCGCGACGACCCGATGAGCGCCTCGCGCCCCTTCGACAAGACCCGCGACGGCTTCGTCATGGGCGAGGGCGCGGGCATCGTCGTGCTCGAATCGCTCGAGTCCGCGCAGGAGCGCGGCGCGACGCCGCTCGCCGAGATCGCCGGCTTCGGCTCGTCGGCCGACGCCTACCGCATCACCGACATCGACCCCGAGGGCATGGGCGCGGTCAAAGCCATGCGCCGTGCGCTCGAGCAGGCGGGCATCAATCCCGTCGAGCCCGACGAGCACGGCCGCGCACCGGTCCAGTACGTCAGCGCCCACGGCACCGGCACGAGCGAGAACGACGGCATCGAGACCAAGGCGGTCAAAGCCACCTTCGGCCCGCAGGCCTCGAAGGTCTGCTTCCCCTCGCTCAAGAGCATGACGGGCCACCTCATCCAGGCCGCCGGCGCGGTCGAACTGATCGCGTGCGTGAAGTCGATCCAGACCGGCTTCATCCCGCCGACCGCGAACCTCCACAACCCCGACCCCGAGTGCGACCTCGACCACGTCCCGAACGAGCCCCGCGACCTCCGCGACCACGGCGGCGTCAACGTCTGTCTCTCCAACAGCTTCGGCTTCGGCGGCCAGAACGACACGGTCTGTGTCACCCGCGTCCGCGAGTGAGGGTCTGTGTCACCCACGTACGCGAGTGCGTGGGCCGCGCCATGGCGGCTGCGCCAACGGTTGTCGCTCCGGCTGCGATCCGGTCGAAAGATCCGGTAGGAGGTTGCCGTGGGATCGAAGCCATCCGACAAGTCCAGAGGCGTCGCGCCGACGCAGCTGCTCCACGCCGCCACAGCCAGGGCGCTGCCCGCGATCGCAATGATCGTGATCGCCGCCGTCGCGGGCGTCTTCGGGCTGGGCTTCGCGCGGGCCCAGGTCGAGCGCGAGGTCTACCGCGACCGCCTCGCCGAGCTCACCGACCGCTACGACCAGCTTGAGCTGCGCTTCAACGACGCCGTCCGCAAAACCGCGCTCACCGAACTCGTCGTCGATGACGACCGTTCCGTCGCCGTCGGTGTACGCACCGTGCAGGGCCGCACCGAATTGATCGAGACCCCCTTCGACGGTCGGCGGGAGATCTACGTCGATTACGCGATCATCGAGGGGCGTGTCCAGATCCGCCGCGTCTTCGACGATCAGACGCCGCCGAGCCAGGCGCTGGTCATCAACCCGAGCCTCGCCGACGTGAACTGGGACGACATCGACGACGGCTCGCTGGGCCAGGCCGTCTACCGCTCGCTCCAGCCGGGCCGCTGGGTAATCGACGTGACGGGTTCGGGTGCGCTGGGCTTGCGGCAGGCCGCGATCGAAGAACCGATCACGCTCGAGTCCGCCCCGCAGATCGAGTCGTTCGAGGAGATCCAGCGAGAAGCCGAGAGCGCCGCGGCCGCGGTGACGTGGAAGGACGTGCTGTCGAAGCTGCTGGGCTGGTGATGATGCCAGGCATCAGGCATCAGGCATCAGGCATCAGGCATCAGGCATCAGGCATCAGGCATCAGGCATCAGGCATCAGGCATCAGGCATCAG